>SLAO01000025.1 GCA_007126835.1 Nitriliruptorales bacterium
AACGAGTACGCGGCCAAGGACATCACCGTACTCGAAGGTCTCGAGGCGGTCCGCAAGCGGCCCGGCATGTACATCGGATCGACGGGCCCCCGCGGGTTGCACCACCTCCTCTACGAGGTCGTCGACAACGCCGTGGACGAGGCCATGGCCGGCCGCTGCCGGCGCATCGACATCACGTTGCTGGCAGACGGCGGCGCCCGCGTCGCTGACGACGGCCGGGGCATCCCCGTCGACGAGCACTCGGGCATGCAGCGCTCGGCGCTGGAGGTCGTGCTCACGGTGCTGCACGCCGGCGGAAAGTTCGACAGCAAGTCCTATGCGGTCTCAGGCGGCCTGCACGGCGTTGGCGTGTCGGTCGTCAACGCGCTGTCGGCTCGTCTCGAGGCCGAGGTGCGGCGCGACGGGCGCATCTGGCGGCAGACCTACGAGCGTGGGGTTCCCCAGAGCGACGTCATCGACGCTGGGCCGGCGCCCGACGCTCACGGGGAGCACTCCCCGGCGACCGGCACGGTCCTCACGTTCTGGCCCGACATGGAGATCTTCGAGTCCGGCGATTTCAACTGGGACACGCTCACGACCCGGTTCCGCGAGACGGCGTTCTTGACGGCCGGGCTGGAGATCTCCCTGGTCGACGAGCGTCCCAGCGACGGCAATGGCCAACGTGCCGTCACCTACCGCTACGACGGTGGCCTGCGCGACTTCGTCGGCCACCTCAACGAGGGTCGAGAGCCGCTGCACGACGAGATCATCCACTTCGCTGCCGAGGAGACCGCGGACAACGGTCCACAAGAGGTCGAGATCGCCCTGCAGTGGAACCAGAGCTACCACGACTCCATCCACACCTTCGCCAACACCATCAACACCCACGAGGGCGGCACGCACGAGGAGGGGTTCAAGAAGGCGCTGACCAGCGTCATCAACCGTGTGGCCCGCGAGGCGGGACAGTTGAAGGCCACCGGCAGGGACAAGGAGCTGACCCTGACGGGTGAGGACATCCGCGAGGGCCTCACCGCCATCGTGTCGGTCAAGCTCGCCGATCCCCAGTTCGAGGGGCAGACCAAGACCAAGCTCGGCAACACCGAGGTCCGCAGCCTTGTCGAGCGCACCTGCTACGAGCAACTGCGCACGTGGTGCGAGGAGCACCCGGCCGAGGCCCGCGTCATCGTCGCCAAGGCCATCCAGGGCGCACGCGCGCGGATGGCCGCCCGACAGGCTCGCGAGCTCACCCGCCGCAAGGGCTTCCTCGACACTGGGGCGTTACCGGGCAAGCTGGCCGACTGCCAGTCCAACGACCCTGGCGATTCGGAACTGTTCGTCGTCGAGGGGGACAGCGCCGGCGGCTCGTCGAAGATGGCCCGTGACCGGGCGACCCAGGCGATCTTGCCGATCCGCGGCAAGATCCTCAACGTCGAGAAGGCACGTCTGAGCAAGATCCTCGAGAACCGCGAGATCCAGGCGCTGATCACCGCGATCGGCACGGGCATCGGCGACGACTTCGACCTCACCAAGGCGCGCTACCACAAGATCGTGATGCTGATGGACGCCGACGTCGACGGGGCGCACATCCGCACCCTTGTGCTGACGTTCTTGTTCCGGCACATGAAGGAGCTCATCGACGCCGGGTTCGTGTACATCGCCCAGCCGCCGCTGTACCAGATCCAACCGGCGGGCTCGAAGAACAAGGAGAAGATTCGCTACGCGTTCAGCGACGCTGAACGGGACCACGTCGTCGCGCAGATGCGCGAGGGCGACCCTGGCAAGAAGCTGTCGATCGGACGGTTCAAGGGCCTTGGCGAGATGGACGCCGAGCAGCTGTGGGAGACGACGATGGATCCCCAAAGCCGCGTGATGCTGCAGGTGGCGATGGAAGACGCCGCCACCGCCGACAAGATGTTCACGACCTTGATGGGCGACGACGTCGAAGCGCGGCGTGACTTCATCGTGCGCAACGCCAAGGACGTCCGGTTCCTCGACGTCTGATGCCTCCACGAGCTTACCGGACCGGCAGCGCGGTGCTCGCCGCGATGCTGGTGCTGTCGATGCTGGTCGGCTGCACCGACGATGAGGACGACGCCGCAGCCGAGGGCGAACCTGCCGTCACCGCGGAGCTCGACGATCTCGTGTCCCTGACGATCTACCTGCGCACCGGAGGGTCGCCCGAGGACCTCCTCGAGCCCGTGACCCGCGAGGTGCCAATCGGCGACGACCTGCCCCGGCGTGCGGTGCAGCTCCTCCTCGACGGGCCCGAGGGCGACGACGAGGAGGACCTCGAGTCGGCCTGGCCGGAGGGCACCGAGTTAAACGCCGTCAACGTCAGCGGGGGCACGGCCACCGTCGACTTCTCCGGCGAGGTGCTTGCCGACCCCCCCGAGCCCCAGCGCGCTCCGCACATGGAGGCCCTGGCCCTGGCGTCGCTGGCCAACACGCTCACCGAGTTCCCAGCTGTCGAGCAGGTCAAGGTCACCATCGATGGGGAGGACGTCGGCAGTGAGAGCGTCGAGGAGTTCTGGGGCGGGTGGGGCCTGCCCGAGCGCCTCGCGCGCGACGTGACGCTGGTCACCGACAAGTCCGAGGAGGGCCCGCCTGCGCTCGAGGACTTCGCCACCGACGGCCAGTCCGTGGGCGGCAGCGAAGCCGACCCGGTGGTGGTGCGCAGCATCCGGGTCCGTGACCGGATCACCTACGTCCGGGTCGTGGTCGAGCTCGCCGACGCCGACGAGCCCGACTCCTCCGCGCCCGACTTCCCCCGGACGTACTCCCGCAGTGACCCGGGAGAGGTGGCGCTGGAGGTCACCGGCGTCGACGAGGTGGAGGACTCCGCGGTGCCCTCCGACCTCGGCGAGCAGCTCGAGCCGCTGTTCACCGGCTTCGAGCTCGGTGAGGGGCGGCGCCCCGGCAGCATGAAGCTCACCCTGCGTCCCGCGAGTTCCCAGCACCACCGCGTGTACCTCCACACCTCCACCAGGCCGAGCCGCATCGTGCTCGACGTCAAGAAGTGATGCCCTGATATGAGCGACGAGCAGCCACCGCAGACCCCTGACCTGCCCGACCTCCCACCGGTTCCGGACCCGGATTCGCCGCTGGCCGACGTCGGGCTGCGCGTCGAGCCGGTCGACATCGAAGACGAGCTGTCGAGCTCGTACCTCGACTACGCGATGAGCGTGATCGTCGGGCGGGCCCTTCCGGGCGTACGCGACGGTCTCAAGCCCGTCCACCGGCGGATTTTGTTCGCGATGTACGAAGGCGGGCTGCGGGCGGGGACCCACTACCGCAAGGCGGCGTCGGCGGTCGGCGACGTCATGAAGAAGTACCACCCCCACGGCGATACCGCGATCTACGACGCCCTCGTGCGCATGGGCCAGGACTGGGCGATCCGCTACCCGCTGATCGACGGGCACGGCAACTTCGGCTCCATCGACGGCGACCCTCCCGCGGCGATGCGTTACACCGAGGCGCGCCTGTCGCAGATCGCCATGGAGCTGCTGCGCGACATCGACGAGGAGACCGTCGATTTCGTCGAGAACTACGACGGGGAGGAGGAAGAGCCGGTCGTTCTGCCCAGCAGGTTCCCGAACCTGCTGGTCAACGGCTCGGCGGGCATCGCCGTGGGGATGGCCACCAACGCGCCGCCCCACAACCTCGTCGAGATGTCCAACGCGGTGCTGACCCAGCTGTACAACCCCGACATCACCCTCGCCGAGCTCATGGAGATCGTGCCGGGCCCGGACTTTCCCACCGGCGCGGAGGTCCTTGGCACCGAGGGCATCCGGGCGGCATACGAGACCGGGCGCGGCTCGATCCGCATGCGTGCGGTCACCGAGGTCGAGGAGACCCCCAAGGGCGAGCGGATCATCGTCACCGAGCTGCCCTACCAGGTCAACAAGGCGAACCTGGCGATGAAGATCGCCGACCTCGTCAAGGAAAAGCGAATCACCGGGATCCGTGACCTGCGCGACGAGTCCAAGCGCGACATCCGCCTGGTGATCGACCTCAAGCGCGACGCCAACGCGCAGGTGGTCTTGAACCAGCTGTACAAGATGACCCAGCTGCAGGACTCGTTCGGTGTCATCAACCTCGCGCTCGTCGACGGGGTCCCGCGCACGTTGGACCTCAAGGACACGATCGCCGAGTACATCGGCCACCAGGTCCAGATCATCACCCGGCGGACCCAGTACCGGCTGCGCAAGGCCGAGGAGCGCGCTCACGTGCTCGAGGGCCTGATCATCGCCCTGGACAACCTCGACGAGGTCATCGCGCTGATCCGCAGCGCGCCGTCGGCCGACGAGGCCATGGGCGGGCTGCAGTCGCGCTTCGAGCTGACCGAGGTGCAGGCCCGCGCGATCCTCGACATGCAGCTGCGCCGGCTCGCGCAGCTCGAGCGCCAGCGGATCACCGACGAGTACAACGAGCTGTCCGAGCGCATCGCCGACCTGCGCGACATCCTCGCCCGCCCGGAGCGCATCCGCGAGATCATCGCCACCGAGCTCGCCGAGATCCGCGACAAGTACGGCGACGCGCGGCGCACGCGCATTCTGCCCGGCGGAGGCGATTTCGAGGACGAGGACCTCATCCCCGTCGAGGATGTGGTCCTGACCCTCACGCGGGCGGGGTACGTCAAGCGCACCCGGGCCAGCGAGTACCGCACGCAGCGCCGTGGTGGCAAGGGCGTGTCGGGCACGACGTTGAAGGCCGACGACATCGTCCGCGACCTGTTCGTCACCACCACACATCACTGGCTGCTGTTCTTCACCAACCAGGGGCGGGTCTACCGGGTCAAGACCTGGCGGATCCCCGAGAAGTCGCGGACGGCGCGGGGTGTCTACGTCGCCAACGTCGAGGGCCTGACGCTACAGCCCGACGAGAAGATCGCCGCGGTCCTCCAGCTGCGTGACCTGTCGGCCAACGGCGACCGGTTCCTGGTGTTCTCCACCCGCGAGGGCATGGTCAAGCGCACACCGCTGGCGGCGTATGACTCGCCGCGTCAGGTGCTGATCGCGATCAACCTGCGCGAGGGGGACGAGCTGATCGGCGTCCAGCTGACCGGTGGGGACGACGAGCTCGTGCTCGTCAGCCGCAAGGGCATGGCGATCCGCTTCCACGAGGCCGACGCCCGCTCGATGGGCCGGGACACCTCGGGCGTGCGGGGCATGGCGCTGGACGCCAACGATGAGGTGCTGGCGATGGCCAGCTGCTTCGAGGATGGCCAGCTGCTGGTGGTTACCGAGGAGGGCTACGGCAAGCGTACGCCGCTCGAGCGCTACCCGATGCAGAAGCGCGGCGGCAAGGGCGTCAAGACCGCGCAGCTGACCGACGCTCGCGGTGGCCTGGTCGGCGCGCTGGTCGCCGCCTACGAACAAGACATCTTCGTGGTCACCGACACGGGTACGGTGATCCGCATGGACGTCAAGGACATCCGGCCGACGGGCCGGGCGACGCAGGGAGTGCGGATCATGACACCATCCGAGGGCGCCAAGGTCGCCGCGGTCGCTCCGGTGATGGACGAGGAGGCCGTCGAGGACGCCGTCGCGGCCAGCGGCGATGCCCCGTTGACCTAGACTCACCACAACGATGAGCGACGACCAACCTGCTGTCACGCGGACCGCCGCGGCTCCGCGTCCCTCCCGCGCGGCCCCGCGCCCGCAGCGCAAGGGTGCCCGCCGCAGGACCACGGTGCGCAAGGTGGACCCGTGGTCCGTCCTGAAGCTCAGTTTGATCTTCTATCTCTGCGTCTTGGTGGTGGTGATGCTCGGGCTGGGGGTCTTCTGGGTGACCGTCGACCGGCTCGGGGTCATCGCGACGCTGCTGGGCTTCCTCGAGGAGTTGCAGTTCAACGTCGAGATCAACCCCGGCAACCTGTTCCGTGCCGCGTTCCTCGTCGGGCTGCTCAACGTGATCTTGTGGAGCGGGATCAACGTGTTCGCGGCATTGCTGTACAACCTGGTCGCCGACGTCATCGGCGGCCTGCGCATCACGCTGCTCGACGAGGAGTGACCACGCTGGCGGCTGGTGGCGCCATATGCGACGGTGGGGGGCAGTCGGTAGACTTCCGGGTTGCTACGAGGGCCATTAGCTCAGGCGGTTAGAGCGCACCCCTGATAAGGGTGAGGTCCGAGGTTCAAGTCCTCGATGGCCCACTCGCACGGTCGAATCGCAATGGAGGCCTCGATGCGCAAGCTCGTCTTATTGCTCCTCGCCGCAGCAGGGGCCGTGGCCTATCTGATGAAGATGCAGCGTGAACGCGAGCTCGACGAGGCGATCTGGGAAGAGCCGCGCGGCTTGTAGCCGTGGCGTTGGCGCCCGGCGCCGGCGCCGGCGCCGGGATGGCGCGTTGGCGGCGTTGTGCCGGTGGCGCGGCGGTCGCGTGGCGCAGTGCCTGGCCGCGGGGTGACGCCGGGGTAGGGTTTCGGCCGTGTGGTGCTTGACTGCGTGCGGTGCTTGACTGCGGCCGGACGACAGGGCTGCGTTCAGCCGGCCGTGACACCCAGGAAGGGCCCTTAGCTCAGTTGGAAGAGCGCCGCCTTTGCAAGGCGGAGGTCGCCGGTTCGATCCCGGCAGGGTCCACCAACGCCCGACGCGGTGTGTCCAGACCGCCCCGGGGCAGGGATACCCGATATGCCCGGATGATGCCTTCTGCACGGCCGGGCCTCCACGGTGGTGGCTTGCGAGGCCCGGGATAAATCGGTGTAATCCGGATGCGACTGGTACATCTGCACGAACTCTCGTGCAGATGTACCAGTCGCGTCCGAAACGTCCTGTTCTGTGCGCCCGCACTGCCCCAAATGTCCCACCCTGAGGACCGCCACGCGTAACGGCGCGAGCGACGTCAGCGCCGGCTGGACCAGCCAGGCCCCTACTGCGGCGCCGGCTCGAACCGCGCTTGAAAGAACCGCAGCTCGTCGGGTTCGTAGGTGAACTGCAGACCCCGGATGCGCTCGGCGTCGCCGGCGACGTCCGCGATGGACTCCGCGGTCACGTCCATGTGCGCCTGGGTGTACACGCGGCGGGGCAGCGTGAGTCGGACGAGCTCCAACCGGGGCGCGTGGTGCTCGCCGGTGTGCGGATCGCGCCCGGCCGACACGATGCCGCGCTCCATGCCTCGCACCCCCGAGTCGACGTAGATCTCCGCGGCCAGCGCCTGCGCGGGGAAGCGCTCCTGTGGCAGGTGACGGCAGATCGCCCGGGCGTCGAGGAACACGCCGTGGCCCCCGACGGGCTGGACGATCGGGACGTCGGACTTGGTGAGCAGGTCGCCGAGGTACTCCACCTGACCCACGCGGGCCGCGACGTGGTCGTCGGTCTCGACCATCTCTCGGATGCCGGTGGCCAGTGCCTCCATGTCCCGCCCGGAGATCCCGCCGTAGGTCTGCAACCCCTCGAAGGCGACGAGAAGCGCGCGGGCACGCCGCGCCAGCTCGGGATCGCGCAGGGCGAGGAAGCCACCGATGTTGACCAGGTTGTCCTTCTTCGACGAGACCGTGGCGCCCTCCGAGTACGAGCAGATCTCGGCGAGGATGTCGGCGACGCTGCGGTCGCCGTAGCCGGCCTCGCGCTGCTGGATGAAGTAGGCGTTCTCCAGGGCGCGAGTGGCGTCGAGCATCACGGGGATGCCGTGCCGGCGGCACAGCTGGTGCACCGCCCGGATGTTGTCCATCGAGGCGGGCTGCCCGCCGGCCATGTTCACGTTGGTCTCGAACGACACGTAGGGCACGCGCTTGGCACCGTGCTCGTCGATCACAGCCTGCAGCTTGGACAGGTCGATGTTGCCCTTGAACGGATGGAGGCTGGCGGGGTCGTGGGCCTCGTCGATGATGACGTCGACGAACGTCGCCCCGGCGTACTCCTGGTGGAAGCGCGTGGTGGTGAAGTACATGTTGCCCGGGACCACGTCTCCGGGCGAGATGAGGATCTGACTGAGGATGTGCTCCGCGCCGCGCCCCTGGTGGGTGGGCACGAGCTCGGAGTAGCCATACACCTCGGCCACGGCCTCTTCGAGGCGGTAGTAGCTGCTGCTGCCCGCGTAGGCCTCGTCGCCGATCATCATCGCCGCCCACTGGCGGTCCGACATCGCCGAGGTGCCCGAGTCGGTCAGCAGGTCGATGTAGACCTCGTCGGAGTGCAACAGGAACGTGTTGTAGCCCGCCCGCGCGATGGCGTCCTCGCGCTCGGCGCGGGACAGCATCCGGATCGGCTCGACGACCTTGACGCGGTACGGCTCGGCCCAGCTGCGACGTGTCACGGATGCCTCGATTGCGGTCAGGTGGGGCGGGTCCCTCGCCTGG
>SLAO01000156.1 GCA_007126835.1 Nitriliruptorales bacterium
CCAGTATCGAAAGCAGTTTCAAGGTTGAGCCTTGAGATTTCACTTCCGACTTGAAGGACCGCCTACGTGCTCTTTACGCCCAATAATTCCGGACAACGCTTGCCCCCTACGTATTACCGCGGCTGCTGGCACGTAGTTGGCCGGGGCTTCTTGTGGAGGTACCGTCACTTTCGCTTCTTCCCTCCCGAAAGCGGTTTACAACCCGAAGGCCTTCTTCCCGCACGCGGCGTCGCTGCTTCAGGCTTTCGCCCATTAAGCAAGATTCCCCACTGCTGCCTCCCGTAGGAGTCTGGGCCGTGTCTCAGTCCCAGTGTGGCTGTTCGCGCTCTCACGCCAGCTACCCGTCGTAGCCTTGGTGAGCTTTTACCTCACCAACTAGCTGATAGGCCGCGAGGCCATCCCACAGCGCCGGAGCATTTGCTCAGCCGACCATGCGGTCCGCTGAGGTCATCCGGTATTAGCCACGGTTTCCCGTGGTTATCCCGGTCTGCGGGGTAAGTTCCTCACGTGTTACTCACCCGTTCGCCGGTCTCCCCACACCCGAAGGTGTGGTTCTCCCTCGACTTGCATGTGTTAAGCGCGCCGCCAGCGTTCGTCCTGAGCCAGGATCAAACTCTCCGTTAGAAGATCGTGCGAACTCAGACGCCCGAAGGCGCGAGTGCCTGATCCGTGGAGAGAGCACCGCGAACGTCGCCCCAAAGGTAGGGCCGACGCCTGGCCGCGGTGCAGACCCGGTTCTCAGCGACAGCTGGTTAAGCTGCCCGGAACCAGTTTCATACGACCGTCCAATTTCTCGGCTTCGTGCCGCGTAAAAGCGGCGCCGATCCCAGGGACGGGGTGCATGTGCACTGGCTTTTGGCACACTGTGCAGTTTTCAAGGAGCGGGGTGCGCTCCGTCCGAGTTCCGCTCGCACACCAGTACGTGTATGTAGCTGGTCGAGACGGCTATCGGACCCTGTCGCGCGGGGCGGGTGCCCCGCTGCGGAGTTGGCGTGTAACCCTCTCCGCTGTCGGGCCGCTCGTCCGCTTCTGCCGGGACCGCTTGGTCCGTGGCAGAAACCGTAGTGTAGCGACCGCCCCCGGTCCCGTCAACGCGCGCCTCTCGGCGTTCGCTGGGCTCGGGGGCAACGAAGGAGAACCCTAGCACTGCTTCGGCCGCCTGCAAATCCACGACGGCTCAACTGCGCCGTCGACTGCATTTTCCCCTGGTCAGCGGCGTATCAATCGCACGAATCGCCGTTTGCCGACCTGGAGGACACCGCCGATGACCTGGTCGGACGCGAGCTCTGCCACCGGGTCGGCGAGCACCTCTCCGTCGAGGCGCACTGCCGACTGGGTCACCATGCGACGTGCCTCGGACCCGCTGGCCACCAGACCGGCCTCGCGCAGCAGCGCGGGCAGCGACCAGACGGGGTGCTGGCCGAGGTCGAACTCCGGGATGTCAGCAGGGACCGTCCGGTCTCGGAACTGGGTGTTGAACCGCGCCTCAGCGTGCTCTGCATCCTGCGCGGAGTGGTACAGCGTGACGATCTCCCTGGCGAGACGCCGCTTGACCTCGCCCGGGTGCCGCGAGCCCGCGGCCAGGCCGGCCACGATCTCGTCGACCTCGTCGGGGTGGACGTCGGTCACCAGGCGCAGGTACTTCTCCATGAGGTCGTCGCGCACCCGCATGGCCTTGCCGAACATCTCGGCAGGCTCCTCATCCACCCCGATGGTGTTGCCGGCAGTCTTGGACATCTTCGCGGACCCGTCGAGGCCCTCGATCAACGGCATCGTCAGCACGCACTGCGGGTCTTGCCCGGCGGCGGCCTGCAGGTCCCGGCCCACGAGCAGGTTGAACGTCTGGTCTGTCCCCCCCAGCTCGAGGTCGGCGCGCACCTCGACGGAGTCCTGACCCTGAAGCAGGGGGTACAAGAACTCCGAAAGCGCGATCGGGCGCCCCTCGGTGTAGCGGCTGTGAAAGTCCGAGCGCTCCAGCATGCGCGCGACGGTCATCCGTGAGGCCAGCCCTAAGACGTCGCGCATCACCAGATCCGCCAGCCACCCGCGGTTGTCGACCACCTCGAGTGGCTCGTCGAGCAGGACCTTGCGGACCTGCTCCAGGTAGGTCGCCGCGTTGGCGTCGACCTCGTCGGCCGACAGATGCGGTCTCGTCGACGACCGCCCCGACGGGTCACCCACCTGCGCGGTGAACCCGCCGATGATCAGCACGGCGGTGTGGCCCATGCGCTGGAAGTCGCGCATCTTGCGCAACACCACGGTGTGGCCGAGATGGATGTCAGGGGTGGTCGGGTCCACGCCGAGCTTCACGCGCAACGGGGGGCGCTCCCCCTTGGCCGAGGCCGTGATCTTGCGCTCGAGCTCGTCGGCGGGCACGACTTCTTCAGCCCCGTCGAGCAGGACCCGTAACTGTTCAGACACCGGCTGCATGTGCCGAAGGCTACTGCAAGGCCCGGACGTGCCGAGCCCGCGGCGCGGTCGCACCCCGCCGCTGCCCAGCAGCCACCCGACAAGGTCGAACGCCGATGCTCCCGCGATCCGCCGCCGCCCTCGCGGTCGCGGCTGTCGCGACCCTGGTGATCACGGGGTGCGGACCCATCGTCGAGGTCGAGCCCACAGCGTCGGTCGAGCTCGCCGTGCCCCCCGAGACCAGCGTCGTCGTGGATCGCAGCGGGGCCACCCTGGCCGAGCTCCACGCCGAACAGGACCGCGAGCCGGTGCCTCTCGACGCCGTGCCTGCCATCCTGCGCGACGCCGTCGTAGCAGTCGAGGACGCCCGCTTCTACGAGCACGGCGGCGTCGACGGACGCGCGATCGCTCGCGCGGTCCTGGAGAACACCCGGGAGGGCCGCGTCGCGGAAGGCGGGTCCACGATCACTCAGCAGCTGGCGAAGAACCTGTCCACCGGCGACGCCCAGACGCTGGGCCGCAAGTTCGAAGAAGCCAGCGTTGCCTTGCAGCTCGAGGCCGAGATGACCAAGGACGACATCCTCGAGCGCTACCTCAACACCGTCTACTTCGGCCAAGGCGCCTACGGGGTCCAGGCCGCGGCGAGACGCTACCTCGGCGTGGACGTGGGCGAGGTCGACCTGGCGGGGGCGTCGCTGCTGACCGGTCTGCTTCGCGCGCCCAGCCGCTACGACCCCTACACCGACCCCGACGCCGCCCGGGACCGTCGCGACGTCGTGCTCGACGTCATGGCGCGCCGCGGGGTGGTGACCGACGCCGCCGCCGAGGCCGCGCAGGCCGAGCCGCTGGCCCTGCGACCAGCCGAGGACGCCACCGCCCACCGCGCGCCGTACTTCGTGGGCCACGTGCTCGACCAGCTCCAGCACGACCCGCGGTTCGCAGCCCTGGGCGACGACCCGGTGTCCCGTGCCGACGTGATCTTCCAGGGCGGCCTGGAGATCGCAACGACCCTGGACCCGCGGTGGCAGGAAGCCGCCGAGCACGCCGCCGAGGCGACGACCGGTCAACCCGGCGACCCCACCTCCGCCGTGGTCGCCATCGACCCCGCCAGCGGGGGGATCCGCGCGTTGGTGGGTGGGCGGGACTGGAACGACCCCGACGACCCGGCGGCCCGCTACAACCTCGCGACCCAGGCGCAGCGCCAGCCCGCCTCGACCTTCAAGACCATCGCCCTGGCGGCGGCTCTGGATGCGGGCTGGACACTGGAGGATCGGCTGCCAGCTCCCGCACAAGTCGAGCTCGGGGCCACCGAGAACGAACCGGAGCCCTGGACGGTGAGCAACCATGAGGACCGCGACTACGAGGAGGTCTCGCTGCGCGACGCCACGGTGTGGTCGGTCAACACGCCGTTCGCCGAGCTGGCCGACGCGATGGGCGCCGAGCGGATCACCGAACTCGCCGCGGACCTGGGCGTGACGACCCCGCTCGAGCCCTACCGCTCCGTGGTGCTCGGGGCTCAAGAGGTGTCGGTGCTGGAGGTGGCCTCGGTCCACGCCACCATCGCCGCCGGCGGGGTGCACCGGCCCCCGTCGGCCGTCACGCGGATCACGGCACCCGACGGCGAGGTGCTCTACGAACGCGGCCTGGTCGAGGGCGAGCGGGTCTTGGACGCCGACGTGGCCTGGCTGGTGACGTCCGCCCTCGAGGACGTGGTGTCGCGGGGCACGGGACAGCGGGCTGCGCTCCAGCGCCCCGTGGCGGGAAAGACCGGGACGAGCACCGGTAGCGCCGATGCGTGGTTCACCGGCTACACGCCGGATCTCGCCGCGGCGGTGTGGATCGGGTTCCCCGAGGGGCGCAGGGGCATGGTCCCACCCGCGACCAGGACTCGCGTCGAGGGTGGGACGTGGCCGGCTGAGCTGTTCGCGCGCTTTGGCGTCGCCGCCCTCGCCGACCAGCCCGCAAAAGACTTCGCGGCCCCCGACAGCGCCCTCGTCCGGGTCACGATCGATGCCGAGGCTGGCTGCCTGCCGACGGCGTTCACGCCCCCCGACCAGTTGGCCGAGCGGCCCTTTGTCGCCGGCAGCGAGCCCACTGAGGACTGCCCGGAGCCCGACGACGCTCCTGTTGCCGACGTGCCCGACGTCTCCGGCCTCGACGCCGACGCCGCGGAGACCGTCCTTGCGGATGCTGGCTTCACCGTCGAGCAGCGACGGCAGCACTCGGGATCGCTGCCACCGGGGCTCGTGCTGCGCCAGGATCCCTCCCCCGGTGAGGACCAGGAACTGATCGACGGCTACACCGCGGTGATCTGGTCCTCGTCGGCGGACCGCACGACGGCCGAGGTGCCCGACGTGCTCGGCGACGCCCTCGACGACGCGGTCACTGCCCTCGAGAAGGACGGCTTCGTCGTCGAGATCGACCGCGCGTGCCCGGATGGACAGCAGACGTGCACGGGCGCCGTGCAGCGACCCGAGACCGTCTGGGAGCAGCGGCCCGACGCGGGTGCCAACCCACCTCGGCACTCGGTCGTGGAGCTGTCGGCATACCCGTCAGCCCCTGACGCGCAGAGCGCGCAGCGGTAGCTGCCTCGCACACCCGCACGCGTGTGGCGTCGTTGCCGAGCCGGTCACCCCGACCCGCGGCGCTGCGCGCGGGGGCTGCGGGTATAGGGCGAGACCCACCGCGAACCCTGCACGAGGTAGCGCCGCTCTACGTCCGCCGCCGCCGACACGCCCACCCGCGGGCCCCGCGACACGACGGGACGGTGGCCGTCGTCGGCGAGGTGCAACGGCGGCGGAGGCCAGCCACACAGGTCGCGCCCGCTCCACGTGCCGTCGAGGCCAAACCCCTGACCGAGCCGGCCGGGACCCCGGAGGAGGTCGCGGTCGCCCACCCCACCGCGGCGCTCGCGCAGCACCGCGATGCCGTCGAGGGGCTCGGCGGCGCGCAGCAGCACCCCCTCACCCGCACCCTCGGCCCCGGTGACGACGTTCAGCAGCCAGTGCATCCCGTAGGACCGGTACACGTAGGCGTGGCCCGGCGGGCCGAACAGCGGTGCGTTGCGCGCGGTGCGGCCCCGGTGCGCGTGACACGCGGGGTCGTCGGCGGTGTAGGCCTCGGTCTCGACGACCCTGGCGGACAAGCCGTCCTCGACCCGGACGAGCAGCTTGCCGCAAAGCTCCGCCGCGACCTCGGGGGCTGGACGGGCGAAGAAGGCCCGAGGCAGAGCCTGTGGTGGGCGGTCACCGCTGTGCCGCGCCGGCTCACCAGCGGTCATCCACCGGGTCCGTCCTCGCGCTTGGCACGCACGAACCCTCGCACGCCGTCGAGGTCGCGACAGTTGAGCACGTCCCCGACGGTGGCCCACCCGCGCTGCGCCGTCTTCACGGCCCACCGCAGGTTGTCGAGATCCCCGACCGAGTGCGCGTCGGATCCGATCGTCAACGTGATGCCGGCGTCGATCGCGCGGCGGACGATGTCCCCGGCGATGTCGAGACGCCGCGCGGAGCCGTTGATCTCCAGCGCGGTGCCGGTGGCCACGGCGGTTTCGAACACGCGCTCCCAGTCGAGCTCGTAGCCGGGTCGCCGCCCGATCTGACGGCCCGTGGGATGTCCGATGGTGTGCACATGGGGGTTGGTCATGGCTTGGCAGATGCGCTCGGTCTGCTGGGCGCTGTCCCGGTCCAGCATCGAGTGGATGCTGGCCACGCACCAGTCGAAGGTCGCCAGGAAGTCGTCGTCGTAGTCGACGCCGCCCTGCGCGTCGATGTTGAGCTCGAGGCCGTCGAGCAACGTGATGCCGTACTTGTCCCCGAGCGGGCCGAGTCGCTCGCGCCGGGCGAGGAGTTCGTCCCTGGTGGCGCCGTTCATCGTCAGGTTCTCCGCGTGGTCGGTCACCGCCCACCAGCGCAGGCCGCGCTCGGCGGCGGCTTTGACCATGGTCTCCAGGCTGGCCTTGCCGTCGCCGGAAACGTCGCTGTGCGCGTGCAGATCGCCTTGCAGGTCGGCCTCTTCGACCACGCGCGGCAAGGTGCCCTCGTCGGCGGCTTCGATCTCCCCGGTGTCCTCCCGCATCGTCGGTGGGATCCACGGCAGCGCCAAGGCGGCGTAGGCCTCCTCTTCGGTGGTGCCCGCGACGCGCTTGCCGGACTCGCGCTCGTCGATGCCGTACTCGTTGACCGTCAGGCCACGCCGGACCGCGCGCTCGCGGATACGCACCGTGTGGGCCTTGGAGCCGGTGAAATACAGCAAGGCCGCGCCCCAGGAATCGGCCGGGACAAGGCGCACGTCGACCTGCACCCCCGGCCCGCGGGTGATGATCGAGAGCTTCGTGTCGCCTTCGGCGAGCACCTCGGCGACGAGTTCGGCGTCATCGCGCAGCGACGCCGACACGGCCGCGGGATCATCGGTGGCGACGAGGACGTCGACGTCACCGACGGTCTCCCGAAGCCGCCGCAGCGAGCCGGCGATGTCCACGCGCTCGACCGCCTCGAGGTCCCCGAGGCGCCGGCACAGCTCCGCGACGAAGTCGAGCACGTCGGCGACAGGAGTCCGGTCGGTGTCCTTGGCGCCGATCCGCTCGAGCGCGTGCGCGAGCTTGGCGGCGCTCTTCTCGCCCATCCCGTCGAGGGAGGCGACGCGACCGTCGTCCAGCGCTGCGGCGAGGTCGTCCAGGCTGTCGAGCCCCAGCTCGTCGTGGAGGCGCCGGGCGAGCTTGGGGCCAAGACCCGGCACGCGTGTCATGGCCACGAGGCCGGGCGACACCCGTGCTCGCAGCTCGGCCAACAAGCCGATCTCGCCGTGTTGCTGGAACTCGATGATCTTGTCCGCGGTGGAGCTGCCGATGCCGTGGACGTCGGTGAGCTCGGACTTGCTCAGCTGCCCGAGGTCCTCGCTGGCCGCTCCCACGGCTCCCGCCGCCCGTTCGTAGGCGCGGACCCGGTACGCATCGGCGTCGTCGAGGCGCAACAGCTCGGCGATCTCGCCCAGCTGTCGCGCGATCTCGGTGTTCGTCCAAGCCATGGCGCTAGCCTCCTCAAAGCTGCTGGCGAGGCGCACGCTGCCGGCCACAGCGCCGCATCGAGCCGGCGCGGTGCGCTTCGTGGCGCCACCGTGCACGGTCGGCGGGTGCGACGAGCGTCCAGCAAGCCGGCGCCTGGTTTGGGCTGCCCGTCCGGGCGATCGTTCGCCAGGGTGCGCCGGCCCCTTCGTCGGCGGGCATCGCGTGCGTTGCCGCCTCGAGGTGTTGCTCGCAAATGTGCATCTGGGCCGCAGGCTACCCGGCGAGGCCGGCGTTGAGCGCAGTGATGCTAGCCGGCGGGGCCGGCGTTGAGCGATCGCAGAGGCGGCCGGCCTCGACGTTGCGATCTCGACGTGCCCAGACGTCGCAATCGCAACGTCGAGCCTCGGGAGCCCGATCCGCTCACACGCGACGCCCTACACCTCGGCGACGACCTCACCACGCTCGGGCTCGCGCGCTCCAGGCACGGCCAGCAGCGCCAGCAGCACCGCGGCGCCGGCCACCCCGGCCACGATCAGCGCCGCTCGGGCGCCGACCACCGCGTCGAGCAACCACGCCACCCCGAACGACAGCGGGGCCAAGCTCATCGAGGTGAACCAGTCCAGGCTCGCCACCCGGCCGAGCATCCGCCGGGGCACCAGCCGCTGCATGGTGGTGGTCCAGATGATGTCGGTGACCGCGAACAAGGTGAACAGCACCCCGCCGGCGATGACCGC
>SLAO01000008.1 GCA_007126835.1 Nitriliruptorales bacterium
CCGACATCGACCACGAGCCCGGCGACCAGCCCGAAGACGGCCACGGAGCCAGCGACGAGGCCGAAGGCGGCCACGAGGCCGCCGACCAGCCCGAAGACGGCCGCGGAGCCAGCGACGAGGCCGGCGACCCCCCTCCCCCGCCGCGCTCAGCCCGCTACGGCTCAGGAACCCCAGTCGACCCCGCCACCGTCCGCGGGCTGCTGCCAAACGCCACCATCATGGCCGTGCTCACCCTCGGACCCTGGCGCGCGGTCAACGTCGGCGCCCGCCACCGCACCCTGCCCGCATGGCTACGCGCCGTACTCACCAGCATCCACCGCCACTGCCGAGGACCCGACTGCGACCGCCCCGCAAACTGGACCCAAGCCCACCACATCACCCCCTGGAACCAAACCCACACCACCGACCTCAACGACACCCTGCCCCTATGCACCGCCCACCACAACCTCATCACCAACCACAACTGGCACGCCACCCTCGACCACACCACCGGCGAAGTCACCTGGACCAGCCCCCACAACCACACCATCCACGTCCCCCCACCCCCACCCTGACGCCTGGCGAGGTCTCGTCGTGGCAGGGGTCAATCCCCGGTGGTGCCGTCCAACGCCTGGCGCAGCATTGCCCTGGTGGGGCGCCCGGCCGAGCCCTCCGGGGTGCGGTACAGCCGGCAGGCCAGGCCTTGGCGCCCGCCCACTGGCGATGGCGCGTCCTCGTCGACGAAGGGATCGACCCCGTCGATGAGCACGGTCGGAGAGCCCCGGAACTCGAGGTCGCGGGCCTCCTCCTCTGACGCCACCCGCTCGGTGCGGACGACGACGTCACCACGCTCCGCAGCAAGCTCGGCGAGCTCGCCTGCCAGGGGCTGCCAGTTCGGGCAGTCGTCGATGTACCGGACCGTGACAAGGGTGCTCCGCAACATGCCATCACCACCGCGTGTCACAGACGCTTCTATTCCGTCCATACAGTGGAAGCGTCGACCTTCCAGTCGGCTGGAAGGTCAAGGCCGGAGTTTGCTCCGGGTCGGGTGCGGCTGAAGGAGGGCCACGTGCGCATCGGCGAGCTGAGCGAGAAGACCGGCGTCGCAGCTCGGACCCTGCGGTTCTGGGAGGCCCAAGGGTTGCTGGCCGACCCGGGGCGCACCGCGGCGGGCTACCGCGACTACCCGGCCGAGACCGTCGATCGCGTGGGGTTCATCCGACGGGCCCAGGCCGCGGGCTTGACCCTGGAACAGATCCGCGTCGTCTGCGCGGTCGCGGACGAGGGAGAGCCCACGTGCAGCCATGTCGCCGACTTCGTCGACGAGCGCCTCGAGGACCTTGACCGTCGCCTCCGCGAGCTCACCGACATGCGGGAGGCGCTCATCGCCCTGCGCGGCCGTCTCGACGGGCTCGACCCCCGAGACTGCGACCCGTCTGAGGTCTGCGCCGCGTTCCCGCGGCCGGAAGGGTCCGGCTCCCCTGCGTCCATTCCGCAGCCGTAGCGCCCGCAGAAGACCCCAGATACCCCAGGCCCCTCTCAGCCTTGCCCCCAGGCCTCCTTCTCACCCGAGAACCATGGCGGCGCGCGGCACACTTAATATTAGTATGTTACCTAACGTTTAGTTCATAGGGCTTCGTGTGGCTGGGCATCAGCGGCGGGCTGTGGATCTGGCATGTCCTCGCTCCGCTGTCCTTTTCCTACGACGCCGCCGTGCACGCGTTGTTCCTGGGCTTCGTCATGGCGATGGTGTTCGGGCACGCGCCGATCATCTTGCCGGCGGTGCTGCGCATCGGCCTGCCGTACCGGCCGATCGCCTACGCCCCGCTCGTGCTGCTGCACGTGACGCTGTCAGCCCGCATCGCCGGTGATCTGCTCGCATGGGAAACGCTGCGCACCGCGGGCGGGATCGGCAACGTCGTGGCCGTGGTGGCCTTTCTGGCGGTCAATATCGCACTGGCCCGTCCGCGCCGCGTGAACGTGGTGCGGGCCACGACCGTGCGCGGTGCCACGGGCTGACCGAACCGATCAGGCGACGGGTTCAGTGAGCTTGGGGCCAAGCTCGCTGCGGGCTCGTGCGTTGCGCTTGTCCCCGCTTGTCGCAAACGCCACCTCCAGCGGGAGCTTTCGCGACACGCCAGCCCCACCCGGGCCCGCCGCATCTCGAGTGCGCACGACAGCGTCGGCCGATGTGCGCTCCGTCTCGGCACTCGCACGCGAGGCCCGTAATCGTCAACCGGCGCGACTGCGCTTCTGGTCGGCGAAGGCCAGCAACGCGTCGAGGTCGAGCGCGTTGATGACGTCGCCGGCGCGGGCCCAGCCCCGCCTGGCGGTCGTGACCGCGTGGGTGATGTTGCCCAGCTCGGGCAGCGTGTGGGCGTCGGACGACAACGACAGGCGCGCCCCCGCGCGCAACGCGGCGCGGACCATGGCGTCGTCGAGATCAAGCCGCGAGGGCGAGCCGTTGGTCTCCAGGGCCGTCCCGGTCTCGGCGGCGGCCTGGGCGATGGCGTGCAGGTCGATCTCGTAGCCGGGCCGGCGCCCGATGATCCGCCCGGTGGGATGGCCGATGACGTGGACAGCCGGGGAGGCGACCGCAGTCAGGAGGCGGTCGGTCTGCTCGACGGCGGGGCGGTCCATGTGCGAATGAATGCTCGCCACGCTCAGATCGAACGACAGCAGCAGCTCGAGGTCGTAGTCCAGCGAGCCGGACAGGTCGATGTTCAGCTCGGCGGCGTCGAGCACCCGCACGTGCGGGTGGCGCTCCTGCATCTCGGCGATGACCCCCCGCCGTGCGTGCACCGCCTCGCGCGCCATGCCGTTGATCGTGAGGTTCTCCGCGTGGTCGGTCAGGGCGACGTAGTCGTAGCCGCGGTCGGCGGCGGCTTCGACCATGGTCTCGAGTGGTTCCCGGCCGTCCCGCGACCAGTCGCTGTGCACGTGCAGGTCCCCGCGCAGATCCTCCTCCTGCACCAGCGACGGCAGCGCACCCCGGTCGGCTGCCTGCACCTCGCCGGCGTCCTCGCGCAGCTCAGCCGGGATCATGGGCAGACCCAGGGCGGCGTAGACGTCGGATTCGCTTCGGCCCGCCACGCGACCACCGCCGTCGCGGTTCCAGACACCGTCGCGTCGAAACTCGAGGCCGCGCAGGGTCGCTCGACCTTCGAGGCAAGCCGTGTGCCCGGGCGCGCCGGTCGCGTGCAGCAGCGCGGCGCCGCGGAAAGCGGGCTCCGCGCACCGAAGGGTCAGCGGGTGGCCCGTCGAAGACAGCACCTCGACGGCCGTCGAGGACAGCCCTTCCTCCGACGCGGAAGTCGAAGACAGCACGCGGACGACCCCGCGGGTGACCGCAAACGCGCCCGTCAGGTCGCTGACCGCCGCGCCCTCGCGCACGACGACCAGAACCGCCAGCGAAGCGGTGCGATCGGCCCCGCGCCGCGCGTCGCCGGCGACCACCGCCTCCTCGACGACGTCATGCGAGGTCAACCGCTCGGCAAGCGCAGCCGAGGCTCGATGAGCTGCGACCCGGGGCATCCGCGGGTCCTCCACGGTCGGGAGACGGCGCAGCGACTCGCGCGCGCGTGCTGCCAAGCGTTCGTCGAGGTCGAGCGAGCCGCTCGGGTCGGTCGCGGCAGTCCGCAGCGCCGCGACGCTGGTGATCCCGTGTTCGCCGGCAAGCTTTCTGGCGTCACGCACGCCGACCAGCGGAAGCTGGAGCAACGCCCCGAACCCCTCCGGCTCGTCGGCACGTAGCCCTTCGAGCCACGCGATCCGCCCCGAGGCCACGTGCTCGGCGATCAGGCCCGCCACCGCTGGACCCACGCCGTCGAGGGCGCGCAGTTCACCGGCCGACAGCTCCGACGCGGGCACCGGAAGCGCTCGCACGACCCGGGAGGCGGCCTGGTAGGCGCGTACGCGGAAGCGGCCCTCCCGGCGCGCACGCAACAACGCAGCGATCTCGGCGAGGTCCCGCACAAGCGCAGCGTTGGCCTCGGTGGTGACCATGCGTCAACTGTTCCCGCTGCGCGGCGCAAAAGGACAGCGGCTTGTGGCGTAAGCGCGTTCCAAGTGGGCAGGAACGCCGGGCGACGAGAAGGAACAAGGCCTGCCCTCGCGGTGCGCCGGGGAGCATGACGTCATCCAGCGCCGACGAGGCCGACGCCAAGGAGCCTAGGCAATGACCGAGGAACCGATCCCCCGCACCGGCCCGGTGAGTCAGCCGCCCGACCGGGATCCTGCCGAGACCGCCGAGTGGTTCGCATCGATCGACAGCGTGGCGGAGCACCAGGGGGCCGCGCGGGCCCGGGACCTGCTGCGCCGGGTGGCGTGGCACGCGCGGTCGGTCGGGATCGATGTTCCCGATATGGCCGAGACCGATTACATCAACACGATCGCCCCCGAAGACGAGCCCGACTACCCCGGCGACGAGGAGCTCGAGCAGCGCATCCGGGCGCTGATCCGGTGGAACGCGGCGGTCATGGTCGCGCGGGGCAACCGGGAAGAGCTCGGCGTCGGTGGCCACATCGCCACCTACGCCAGCGCCGCGGACCTCTACGAGGTCGGGTTCAACCACTTCTTCCGCGGCAAGACCGCACCCGACGGCAGCCCGCGCCCAGGTGATCAGATCTACTTCCAGGGCCATGCTTCGCCGGGGATGTACGCCAGGGCGTTCCTCGAGGACCGCCTGTCGGCCGAGCAACTCGACCTGTTCCGCCAGGAGACGCGCCGTACCAGCGAGGGGCGCCCCGGGCTGGCCAGCTACCCGCATCCGAGGACGATGCCCGACTTCTGGGAGCTGTCGACGGTGTCGATGGGCCTGGGTGCGATCAACTCGATCTACCAGGCGCGCTTCAACAAGTACCTGGAGAACCGGGGCTTGGCCGACACCTCCGACAGCCGAGTCTGGGCGTTCGTCGGCGACGGTGAGATGGACGAGCCCGAGGCCCAGGGTGCCCTGACCGTGGCCGGTCGCGACGGGCTCGACAACCTCGTGTGGGTCGTCAACGCCAACCTGCAGCGACTCGACGGTCCCGTCCGGGGCAACGACAAGATCGTCCAGGAGCTCGAGCGGCTGTTCCGCGCAGCCGGCTGGGACGTCATCAAGCTGCTTTGGGGCGGCAAGTGGGACCGCCTGCTGGCGCACGACCACACCGGCGCCCTGGTGCAGCGCATGAACGAGACCCCCGACGGTCAGTTCCAGACCTACGCCACCAAGGACGGCGGCTACATCCGCGAGCACTTCTTCAACTCCGAAGAGCTCGAGCGGATCCTGGAGGCCAGCGGCTTCACCGAGGACGACCTGCCCCTGCTCGACCGGGGCGGCCACGATCTGCGCAAGGTCCACGCCGCCTACCGCGCGGCCACCCAGCCCACCGGTCGTCCGACGGTGATCCTGGCCCAGACCATCAAGGGGTGGACGCTGGGGCCGGACTTCGAATCCCGCAACGCCTCCCACCAGATGAAGAAGCTGACCCAGGACGCCTTGAAGAAGTTCCGCGACCGGATCGGTCTCGACATCGCCGACGCGGACCTGGAGGGCGACCTGCCTCCCTACCACCATCCGGGCGAGGACAGCGAGGAGCTGACCTACCTCCACGAGCGTCGCCGTGCGCTCGGCGGGTACCTGCCGGAGCGGCGGGTGGCCGCCCCCGGCGTCGACCTGCCCGGCGAGGACACCTACGACGACCTCAAGCAGGGCTCGGGTAGCCAGGACGTCGCCACCACCATGGCCGCCGTGCGCCAGGTTCGCGAGCTCCTGCGGCATCCCGACGTCGGTCCGCGCCTGGTGCCGATCATCCCCGACGAGGCGCGCACGTTCGGCATGGACGCGCTGTTTCGGGAGATCAAGATCTACGCCCCGCAGGGCCAGCGCTACGAGCCGGTGGACCAGCAGATGCTGCTGGCTTATCTGGAGGCCAGCGACGGCCAGATCCTCCACGAGGGCATCACCGAGGACGGCGCGATGGGGTCGTTCCACGCCGCGGGCTCCAGCTACGCGACCCTCGGCGTGGCCATGCTGCCGATCTACGTCTTCTACTCGATGTTCGGCTTCCAGCGCACTGGCGATCAGCTGTGGTCGGCAGCCGACCAGCGCGCGCGGGGGTTCTTGTTCGGCGCCACCGCGGGCCGCACCACGCTGGTGGGCGAGGGCACCCAGCACAACGACGGGCAGTCACTGCTGCTGGCCGCGTCGAACCCTGCGGTCGAGACCTACGACGCCAGCTTCGCCTATGAGCTCGCGGTCTACCTGCGCGACGGCGTCGAGCGGATGCTGCCGACCGACGCCAGCCCGGGCGAGGACATCATGTACTACCTCACGATGTACAACGAGCCGGTGCCCCAGCCGGCGATGCCCGACCACGTCACCGAGGACGACGTCAGGCGCGGGCTGTACCGCTTCGCCGAGGCGCCCGACGACCGCACCTTCCGCGTGCGCATCCTGGCCAGCGGCGCCGCGATGACCGACGCACAGCGGGCCGTCGAGCTGCTCTCGACCGACTGGGACGTGGGAGCTGAGCTGTGGAGTGTCCCCGGCTGGGTGGGCCTGCACCGCGACGGGCTCGCGGCCGACGAGCACACGCTGCTCAACCCGGGCGCCGACCCGCGCGAGCCGGTCGTGCGTCGCGAGCTCGGGGACTCCCGTGAGCCGATCGTGGCGGTCACCGACTACCAACGGGCGGTGCCCCTGCTCGTCGCGCCGTGGATCCCCGCGACCTACGTCACGCTGGGCACCGACGGGTTCGGCCTGAGCGACCTGCGTCCGGCTCTTCGCCGGTACTTCCGGGTCGATGCCGAGCACATCGCGCTCGCCGCGTTGCAGGGGCTCGTCGCAGACGGTCACATCAGCCCCGACGTCGCCGCCGAGGCCGTCGACCGGTACGACCTCGCGGCCGTCGCTGCGGTGCCGGTGGGGTCGGGCGGGTAGGCCGCACCAGGCAGCCAACGCCGCCGGGACGCTCCCCCACCGCTCGAGGGCGCTCGGCCTACCCCTGGCCTACGACCCGCCGGAGCCAACTCGTGACCCGACCTCGGCCGATGACTCCGAGGGTGGCCATGCCAGCCACGACGCCGACGAGCGGACCCATCGGCAAGCGCAGCGGTCCCGCCGGGTCCGTCAACCCGTCGACGATCAGCCAGCCCAGCGACACGCTGACCGCCACCACCGCGGCGGCGGTGACCGCGGCGGCGAGCTTCGTCGGCAAGACGCTGGCCGGCGGCGGAGCCGAGCGCTCGAAGCGGCCCACGGCGAGGACCAAGGGGACCAGCACCACGGCGCAGGCCGCCACCCACGCCGGACGTTGTGCCAGCCATCGCCCGTCGACGGCCGAGGCCGCCGGCCACAGGTCGGTCCACACCACGAACGTGGCCACGAGCAGCATCGCGGTCTGGTGCCACAAGAAGACCGTCATCAGCCGTGACCCGAGCAACGCCACGGTCGCCCACACCATCGGTCGGCGCAGCCAGCGGGTGGCCCGAGCACGCAGCGCCACGGCGATGGCGAGCTGGACGATCCCGAGCAGGAACAACGCCACGGTTGGCGGCGCGTCGTTGGCCGGCGCGTCCCCGGGGACCTGCACCACCGACGCCGGATAGGCCCCGAGCGTGACCAGCAGGACGATCACGGTGGTCGACGCGACGGCCAGGGCAAGCCACGTCCCCGGCGAGGATGGGAGGCGGTCGTCGTTCCACCAGAACCCCAGCTGGTGCACAGCCACCCACACCAGCACGAAGTTGACCACGGCGATGACCGGCTGTCCGTCGACGGTGGGCATCGCGGCGAGGAACTCGGGCTCGCCGAAGCGCAGCACGTCGACCACGACAGCGCCCATCACGAGCGCCGCGAGCACCCGGACGCCGCTGCGCTCGGCCAGCACGGGCGTCAGCGCGGTCACGACCAGGTACGCGGCGAGGAACCACACCGGCGTGATCGCCGTGCCGGCGTCGAAGGGCAGGGCAGCCGACCAGCCGAGGGTGTCGAGCACGTTCGACACCGCGACCCACAGGATCAGCAGGGGCAGCAGCGGGCGGAGCAGGCGCCGTGCCCGGTTGCGAACCCACTCCACCCCGCTCGTACCGCCGTCTCGGGCCCGTCGCCAGGAGCGCAGGTTGAGCAGCCCGCCGACGATGAAGAACAGGGGCATCACCTGCACGACCCAGGTCAGCCACTGTGTCGCGGGCACCACCTCCAGCAGATGACCGGTGGCAAAGCCGTCAGGCCGCTCGACGATGACGCGCGCCAGCCAGTGGCCCAGGACCACGACGACGATCGCGCCGAGGCGCAGGAAGTCGAGATAGCGGTCGCGGTCCTCGGGGGTGTCCCGTTCGATGGTCTGGGCCAGGCGACCGAGACGGTCGAGCATGGGGGCTCCTTGATCCGGGCCAGGACGTGCCCCACACCACGCCGAACCATGCCTCCCGCCCGCCGAGATGGAGAATCAGGACAGGTCGAGGCGCCCGTCGATGATCGCCTGCGCGACGTCGCGCATCTTGTGGTTGTGACTCCGCGCGTGGGCGCGCAACAGCTCGAAGGCCGCGAACGGGGGCAGGCCGCGCCGCTCAGCGAGGATGCCCTTGGCCTGCTCGACGACCACCCGCGCCCCCAGCGCATACGACAGCTGTTCCGCACGCGTGGCGGCGTCCTGGGTCGACCGCTCCTGGATCAAGGCGATCGCTGCCGCATCGGCGAACCCCTGGGCCAACCGCTCATCGGCACCGCCGAGGCGACGCCCGGTGGACAGGAACAGGTTCAACGCGCCGATGGTGCGCCCGCGCAGGCGCAGGGGAAACCCGTAGGCGGCGCGAAAGCCGAGGTCGCGCGCGCGGGGGACGAACGCCGGCCAGCGAGACTCGAGGTCAGCGAGCTTGTAGACCACCACGGGCTGTCCGCTGGCGAACGCCTCGTACGACGGACCCTCCTCCGATGCGACCTCGAAGATCTCCAGCTGGCGCATGTCGCGCCCCGACGCCGCCACCGCGTGCAGCTGCCCCGGGCCCATGCCCACCATGACCCCCGCAGCCTCGACGTCGAGCAGTTCCACGCACCGGGCAGCCAGCATCTGCAACAGCTCGTCGGCGTCGAAGTCGGCCACGAGGGTGTCGGTGAGCTCCACGAACGTGTCGATCACCCGCTGCTCACGCGACATGCTCTCCACTCCTTTGAAGCGCCAAGTACCCGAGACGGGACGCCCGCTGTCCCCTACCGCACGAAAGTCGCTAGGATAGACGTTGCAGCGAATTGTGACGCTGGCCTGCTTCTCCAGCCCACCGCGGCGGAGCAGGTGCTTTCGGTCTTGACCTTGCCGGGGCGCGGGATACCAAGCCAAACATCCGCGTCGTCGCGTTTCGCGTCCGAACCCGACGCGAGAGGCCACCGCAATGGTCGACCAGGCCGCACTGATCCGCTCGTTCGCCGACTACGCGCGCACGCTGTCGAGCCCGTACGACATCGGCGACGTGCTGTACCGCTTGACCGACCAGGTTACCGAGGTGTTGGCGGTCGACGGCGCCGGCGTCTCGCTCGGCGACAGCGACGGGACCCTCCGGTTCGTCACCGCCACCGACGAGCGCATCACCAGGATAGAAGAGCGCCAGGTGAACGCGGGCCAGGGGCCCTGCCACGACGCCTTCACGAGCGGCGATCAGGTCACCAGCGCCGACCTCGCGCGGGAGGACCGCTGGCCCGCGTACACGCCCGTGGCTGCGCGGGAGGGCTGCGCCGCGGTCGCTGGGATCCCGATGATGGCCGGTGACCGGCGCATCGGCGCGGTGAACCTCTACAGCCGCACACCCCGGGAGTGGCCAGCAGACGCGATGGAGATCGCGCAGGTCCTCGCCGACATGGCAAGCGGCTACGTCATCAACGCGCAGACGCTGACCGAGGCACAGCGACTCAACTCGCAGTTGCAGCATGCCCTCGACAGCCGGATCATCATCGAGCAGGCCAAGGGCACGTTGGCCGAGCGCCATGGGATCAGTGCGTCGGCGGCCTTCGACCGGTTGCGCCAGCACGCCCGGGCGCGCAACCGCAAGCTCCACGAGGTCGCTCAGGCCGTCGTCGGCGGCGACCGAGAGCTCTAGCGGCCTCCTGCCCGTGCCCACCGGACCGGGGGGGATCGGTTCGGCTACTCGGGGGCGAAGTGGTGCTCGCCGAGCTCGCCGTTGATAAAGCGCTGCGAGACGTCGCGAAGTCGCTGGTTGCGGTCGCGCGCGTACCGGCGTAGCCAGTCGTAGGCCTCGTCGGGCTCAACCGCCAGGCGCTCGGCCAGCAAGGTCTTGGCTTGCTCGACCACAGCGCGTTGGTCCTGGGCCCGGCGCAAGCGCAAGATCTGCTCGTTGGCGGCCGACAGCGCGCGCTCGTGCAGAATCCCGATGGTGGCCATGTCGGCCAGGGTCTTTGCCACCACCTCGCCGGCCGGATCGATGCGCGTGGCGTCGGACCAGAACACGTTGAGCGCCCCGATGCGCTCACCGCCTCGGGCCATCGGTCGGGCGTAGACACAGCGATAGCCAAGTTCGATGGCTTGCGGGGCGAACCCCGGCCACCGCTTGGCGCTGCCGGACAGGTCACACTCGCGCACCGGGACACCGCGCTCGAACGCGTCCACGCACGGACCCTCGCGCTGCAAGGCCTCGAACAGCTCGAGCACGCGAACCTCGCGGCTCGAGGCCGCCGCCACCTCCAGCTGGGGCCCGTTGGACAGCAGCACTCCGGCGGCAGCGGCGTCCAAGGCCTCGACGCAGTGGTCGGCCAGCATGTGCAGGTGCTCGGCGGGGTCGTAATCAGCGTCGAGCGTGTCGGCCAACGCGACCAAGGTCTCGAGCAGGGCTTGCTGGCGGCTCACCGACGGTGGTCCTTTCGCGATAGGGACGGATCACCGCTTCATCGTTCCCGGGGGTAGGCATGGCATGTATCGGGTAGTCTGAGGATGTCGCCACGGGAGGGTCCGATGGTGACCGCGCTCCCACCCCCGGCGCGAGACCAGCTAGCGTCGCTCCTGCCCCCGGCGGCGCCCCCGTACACAACCGCTGGATCGCGTCATGTCGTTCGAAGCTCGAAGCCACGGCACGTCCGACGGCCTCGCCGTCACGCTGCCAGCGTCCCCGGCCAGCGCCGGCACCGCCCGGCGCGTCGTGCGTCGCCTGTTGCCTGGCACCGCGAGCGCAGACCAGTGCTCCACCGTGGAACTGCTCACCAGCGAGCTGGTCGCCAACGCCGTCCTGCATGCCGGCACCCCGTGTCGCCTCCGGTTGAGCTATCCCGGCGACGACCGAGTCCGCGTCGAGGTGACCGACTACACCGACGGGTCCCCGACGCTGCAATCCGGCGAGCCGACGGAGCCTGGTGGCCGGGGGCTGCAGCTCGTCGCCGCGGTGGCCATGGACTGGGGCACCGTCCGTCCGGCGCAGGACCGCAAGACCGTCTGGTTCGAGGCCGAGCTGCTGTAAGTCTGTGGCAACCTTCGCATTTTTCCGTTGGGACCGAGCCGTGGAGTAAGCCGCGCGATAGAATCCGGCGCAACCCACCGAGCCATGAGCCAGCCCTCAGAATGGATGGGCAGAAGATGTGGCCGGTTGCGGATGCCTCATGCCGTCCCAGCCCTCGACGGCGTTTCGACGTCACTCCAGTCCCCGGTGGCGTAGCACCGCTTTCCTCCGGACACACACGGCAACCTGAGGGGACGCCCACGATGGATCTTTGGGGACATTGCAGCTCTTGCGACCGCTGGTTCTACTGCCCGACCAGCGAGGCGGGCGGCGCCCAGGCCGCTTCTTGGACGTGCCCGGTCTGCGGCAGTGACCCCACCGCGCTGGAGAATCGATCCATGTCGTGAGCGTCGGCGCCCTGCGGGGCGACTCGGTGATCCCCGATGACCTGCCCGGATTGCGCCGACATCGTATGCTCCTTGCTGGCCCTTGTGGCCGGATGACCGGCAGCTCGGCGGGAGGACACGATGCCACCTGAGGACATGCTGCATCCGTTGGAGCTGGACCGAGACGTGTTCCTACGCAGTCTCGTGCGACATCTGGCGGGGTCCTTGGAAGAGGTCGTGGGGCTCGAGGAAGCCTCCGGCTACATCAGCCTGGTTGGCCAGGCGATGGGCGAGGAGATCTTGGCGCAGTACGCCGAGGCGCTGGACACCGACCGGCTGACCGTCGAGCAGGCGGCTGCCGTGATGGTCGACCTCAAGCGGCGGATCGGTGGGGGCTTCTCCGTCGAGCAGCTCGCCCAGGACAAGATCGTGCTCGTCAACGACGCCTGCCCCTTCGGCGAGAAGGTGCTCGGAAGGGAATCGATGTGCATGATGACGTCGAACGTGTTCGGGCACGTCGCGGCCGAATCGACGGGCTACGCCAAGGTGGGTTTGGAGCAGACCATCGCCCGGGGTAACGGCGGCTGCCGCGTGGTCGTGCACCTGCGCGACGACGCAGACGGGACGATCGGCGGGCGCGAGTACTTCGGGACGGTCACTTCGCATTCAGGCGGTGGGGCGCAGGAATGAGGATCGAGGAATTCGAGCGCTTGGCCAAGGTGGCTGACCAGCCGCTGCTCTTGGTGTCGGCGACGGGGGCGATCGTGGCGGCCAACCCGGCCGCCGCTCGCCTCAGCCCTGCGCTGGTCGCTGGAAGCGCGTTGCACGACGCCATCGCTGACCCCATCGGGCTCGACGAGCAACTGACCAGGTGGCTCAAGCTCGGCGGGCCGGTGCCGGCGCACCTCGAGCTGCGCCAGGATGGGCAGACGCAGATGTTCCGAGCAAGGGTGGGTCGCGTGGGTGGCGTCGAGGGCCCCGCCTTGTTGCTGAGCATCCAGCACAGCCCCTCGGACCACCGCTTCGGCCAGCTCACCGATCAAGTGCGGCGCCTGCAGCAGGAGACCCGCCATCGACGGGCGGCCGAAGCACGGCAGCAAGCCGCGTTGGCTGCCGAGAAGGCGGCCCGGGAGCAGCTGGAGCGGTTGCAGGAGCTCACGTCGGTCCTGGCGGTGACCCCCACGGTCAAGCAGACCGCGCAGGCGCTGCTCGATCACGGCCCATCCGCCGTCGGCGCGGACGACGCGGTGGTGGTCCTCGCAGAGCGCCCTGACCGCTTCCGGGTTTTGGGCCCGGCCGAGTCGTGCGTGGGCGCGCGTCCAGGCCGGTGGGGCCTGGAGGACTTGCCCCTGCCGCTGCGCGCCGCCTTGGAAGACGGCGCTGCACGCTACTTCACGAGCGCCGACGAGGTGCGGGCCGCAGACCCGAGCTGGGGCGCAGGTGACGGCGCGCAACCCGGCACGCGGTTTCTGGCGGGCCTCCTCCCGCTGGTGGCCAGCGAGGAGCATGCGCCAATCGGTCTGCTCGGCTTCGTGTCGGCCACGAGTGGCCTGTCGCCCGAGCAGCAGGTCATGGCACAGATCGTGACGGCGCAGGGAGCCCAGGCACTGGAGCGTGCCCGCCTCTACGACGACCAGCGACGGGCCGCCGAGACGTTGCAACGGGCGTTGCTGCCCGAGGACTTCCCTCACACCGAGGGCGTGGACTGCGCGGTGCGCTACCTGCCGGCGGCCGAAGCCGAAGCGGTCGGCGGCGACTGGTACGCCGTCATCGACCTGGGCGACGGACGGGTCGGCTTGGGGGTGGGTGATGTCGCCGGACACGGACCGGCGGCGGCGACGGCGATGGGCACGATGCGCAGCGCCCTTCGGGCGCTGGCCACGACCAGCGACAGCCCCGCCGAGGTGATCACGGCGCTGAACCGGTTCGTGTGCTCACAGCTGCCCGACGAGATGGCCACCTGCACCTACCTGATCGTCGATGTGCACGCCGGGACCCTGGCCTACGCCAACGCCGGGCACCTGCCGCCGCTGCTCATGGGGCCCTCGCAGCAACCGACCTACCTCGAAGAGGTGCTGAGCCCGCCCTTGGGCGTGACCGCCGACGTCACGTACCAAGGCGCCGTCTGCACGCTTCCCGCGCGGTCCCATGTCGTGTTGTACACCGACGGACTCATCGAACGCCGCGACGAGGCCATCGACGTGGGCCTCGACCGCCTGCAGGGCGCCGCCCGCGGGGACGACGTCAGTCCCACCCGCCTGTGCGACCACCTGCTGACCGCGCTGGTGGGGACCGACTCGCTCGACGACGACACCGCCTTGCTCGTGGCCTCGATCAGCCCGGATCGCGACCTTCCCGACGAAGCGGCAAGCAACGGCGTCGACCACTGCTCGGCGATGCCAGACAGCCCGAAGTCCCTTGCGGGCGAGCATCGGGACAACAAGCAGCGCACGCGGCGCGATCACCCGCCACCGGTGGCCAGGGGCAGGATCCTCCGGCGCCGACCCAGTCGGCGCACCATGGCCTTCCCGCCGGCCCTGACGCCGCATGCCTGACGTCAGGCGGCAGCAGCCAGTCCATAGGCGTCGGCGAGGAGCTCGAACGACCGGAGCGTGACGGCCTTGTCGGGTGCGGCGGAAGCCAGGATCAGCTCGTCGGCGTCGGCGTGCGCAGCGAACCGTCGCAGGTCCTCGACGGCCGCGCCGGGGGTTCCCACGGCGGCATAGCGCAGCATCTCGGAGACCTGCGAGCCGGTCGCCGATGCCAGGAGCGCGTCGGCCTCGTCGGTGGACAGGGGACGTCCGCGACTGAAGAGCAGCTTGGCCCGGCGACGTTTGGCTTCCAATAGCTGCTGCTCAGCGGTGGCTCGATCCTCGGCGGCGATCACGTTGATCCCGGCGATGACGTAGGGGCGGTCGAGCTGCGCGGACGGCTGGAACTCCTGCCGGTACACGGCCACGGCGTCGACCAGTGCCTGCGGAGCGAAGTGGGACGCGAAGGCGTAGGGCAGCCCCAGCGCTGCAGCCAGCCGTGCCCCGAACAGCGACGACCCCAGGATGTAGATCGGCACGTTGGTGCCCCTGCCTGGCATGGCCTGCACCCCGGGGATCTGCGTCTCGCCGGTGAGATAGCCCTGCAGCTCGACTACGTCGGATGGGAAGTGGTTGGCTGCGGACGGATCCCGCCGCAAGGCCCGCAGGGTGTTCTGGTCGGTGCCCGGCGCCCGGCCGAGCCCGAGGTCGATCCGGCCAGGATGCAGGGTCGCGAGCGTGCCGAACTGCTCGGCGATGGGCAGCGGGGCGTGGTTGGGCAGCATCACCCCGCCGGCGCCCAGCCGGATCGAAGCCGTGTGCGCAGCCACGTGGGCGATGAGCACGCTGGTAGCTGCCGAGGCGATGGCGGGCATGTTGTGGTGTTCGGCGTACCAGATCCGGCGATAGCCCCACCCTTCAGCGCCCTGGGCCAACCGGACGCTCGCCTCGAATGCGGTCGCGGCGGACTCCCCCTCGCCGACTTCAGCGAGGTCGAGGATGGACAGCGGGACAGGCACGGCGGACCTCTCGTCGAAAGCGCGGTGGGAGTGGGTTCGGGACCGCGACCAGCCAACGCCGCGCGGGGCCCGCGTATTCCGACACGGTCGCGAATGGACCGATGAGTTGACACCGGCGCGACCGTCAGCACAGTGATGGCATCGGCGCAGGGCAGGTGTACTCGCCCTCGAGACTCGGGCGGCCGTGACGCCCGGGCCCGCGACACGACCGGAAGGAAGTGCAGATGAGTAGCGTGCGTGTACTGGTGGGCACCCGGAAGGGGGCCTTCGTCCTGACCGCCGACGGCAAGCGCGAGCAGTGGGAGGTGGCAGGTCCGCACTTCGGGGGCTGGGAGGTCTACCACGTCAACGGTTCGCCGGCCGACCCCGACCGGCTGTACGCCTCGCAGTCCACCGACTGGTTCGGCCAGCTCATCCAGCGGTCGGACGACGGGGGCCGCTCGTGGGCGCCGGTCGGCAACGAGTTCGTCTACGAGGGCGTCCCGGGCACCCACCAGTGGTACGACGGCACGCCGCAACCGTGGAAGTTCACGCGGGTGTGGCACCTCGCCCCCTCGTGGGAGGACCCCGACGCGCTGTACGCGGGGGTCGAGGACGCCGCGCTGTTCTCCTCCACCGACGGGGGGACCACGTGGAGCGAGCTGGCCGGGCTACGCGAGCACGGCTCCGGCCCCGCCTGGCAGCCCGGGGCGGGAGGGTTGTGCCTGCACACCATCCTTGCCGACCCGACCGACCCGGCGCGCCTGCTGGTGGCGATCTCCGCCGCGGGGGTGTTCCGCAGCGACGACGCCGGCGCCTCGTGGCAGCCGGCGAACAAGGGGCTGCACTCCGACTACGTCCCCGAGCCAGAGGCGGAGGTCGGTCACTGCGTCCACAAGCTCGCCATCCACCCCTCACGCCCCGACGTGGTGTTCATGCAGAAGCACTGGGACGTCATGCGCAGCGACGACGCCGGGCGGACCTGGCACGAGGTCAGCGGCAACCTGCCCACCGACTTCGGCTTCGCGATCGATGTGCACGCCCACGAGCCCGAGACCGTGTACGTGGTCCCGATCACCAGCGACGCCGAGCACTACCCCCCCGACGGGCGGCTGCGCGTGTACCGCAGCCGCACCGGTGGGGGCGAGTGGGAACCGCTGACCCGTGGGCTGCCGCAGGCCAACTGCTACGTCAACGTCCTGCGCGACGCCATGGCCGTGGACGCTCTCGACCCCGGCGGGATCTACTTCGGCACCACCGGCGGCCAGGTGTACGCGTCGGCGGACAGCGGTGACCAGTGGATGCCGATCGTTCGGGACCTGCCGCCGGTCCTCTCGGTGGAGGTGCAGACGCTGCCGTGATCCGCGTCGTGCTGCCAGCGCATCTGCGCACGCTCGCCCAGGTCAGTGACGAGGTCCGCCTGACAGTCGAGGGTCCGGTCACCCAGCGCGCCATCCTGGACGCCCTCGAGGCGCGCTACCCGATGCTGCGTGGCACCGTCCGGGACCACGCGACCCTGCAACGCCGGGCGTTCGTTCGGTTCTTCGTTGAAGAGGAGGACGTCTCCCACGAGCCTGCCGAGGCCCCGCTCCCACCAGCGGTGGCGGCGGGGCGGACGCCGTTTCGCATCGTCGGTGCATTGGCCGGGGGATAGGCACCCGTGACGGGAACGGTTATCGCAACCGAGTTGCCACACCGCGATACGTCATATTGGGTGGGGCGAACAGTGCTGCGAGGAGATTCCGATCGGCTGGCCCCACGACCACCACACCTTCAGCCCTGCCGGGGCGGCGAGCGCCTCCGGACGTCATCACCGACGCCTGGCGGTCGCGCTCGGCCTGGTGGCGGGGTTCTTCCTGGTGGAGGCCGCGGCCGCGTTCGTGACGGGCTCGCTGGCGCTGTTGTCGGATGCCGGGCACATGCTCACCGACGTCGTGGGGCTGGGGATGGCCCTGGCGGCGGTGCGGCTTGGCATGCGCGGCAGCGCGCGGCCCCACCGCAGCTTCGGCTGGTATCGCGCCGAGATCCTAGCCGCACTGGTCAACTCCGCGCTGCTGTTGGGCGTGGCCGTGTACGTCCTGATCGCCGCCGCTGGCAGGCTGACCGACCCGCCCGACATCTCGCCGGGTCCCATGCTCGTCGTCGGCCTGCTCGGTCTCGGGGTGGCGGCCACGTCGATCGTGCTGCTGCACCCGGGGCAGCGCGAAAGCCTGAACCTCCGCGGCGCGTACCTCGAGGTCCTCGCCGACGCGCTCGGCTCGTTGGGCGTCGTCACCGCCGCGGTGATTCTATGGACGACCGGGTGGCCCTACGCCGACCCGTTGTTCGCCGGCGCGATCGGGGTGTTCATCGTTCCTCGGGCGCTGCGGCTGGGCCGGGAGTCCTTGCGCGTCCTTCTCCAGGCGGCTCCCAGTCACCTCGCACCCGACGCCGTGCGCCGTGACCTTGCCAGCATCGACGGGGTCGTCGACGTGCACGACGTGCACGCGTGGACGCTGACGTCGGGCATGGAGGTCGTCTCCGCCCATGTGATGGTCAGCGCCGACACCGACGGTCACGAGGTGCTCGACCGCGCCCGGGCGCTGCTCGTCGAGCGCTACGCCGTCGAGCACGCCACCGTGCAGGTCGAACCCGAGACCCACGAGGGGTGCGAGCGCTTGACCTGGTGACCGGGCCGGCCGTACTCAGGGCAGGTCGGCTGCGGTGCCGTCGGCGACCCGGACGGCCAGCATCGCGATGTCGTCGTGCTGCTCATCCTGCCAGCGTTCGACGGTGTCGTGGATCTGCTTGACGACCCCTTCGGGGGTCAGGCCTACGGCATCAGCGAGCGCTGCGGATACGCGCTCGGTCCCGAACAGCTCGTCGCGCTGGCGGGCCTCCGACAGCCCGTCGCTGTAGAGGAACAGCAGGTCCCCGGGCAGGAGGACGTCGCGGCCCGGCGTAAGGGCGGCATCGTCGAACCAGCCAAGGGCCATGCCGGCCGCGCCGACTGCTTCGACGGCGCCGTCGGCTCGCAGGATCAGGGGTGGAGGATGGCCACCCGCCGCCGCGGTCACCTCCACCGCGCCGGGGCCGATGCGCAGGTGAGCACACGCTGCGGTGCAGTAGCCCTCGTCGCGCTCGTCTACGAGCAGGGCGTCGTTGAGCACCTCGAGGACGTGTGTCGGGTCCGGGTCGCGCAGCGCCGCTGCCCGGACCGTGTGACGTGCCATGGACGCCGTGGCGGCGGCGCCGACGCCTTTGCCGCAGACGTCGCCGATGACCAGCGTCCAGTCCTCGCCGGCGCCGATGAGGTCGTAGAAGTCGCCCCCTACGACCCCTGCGTGGGCGGGGTCGTACTGCGCGGCGGCTTCGACCCCGGAGAGGTTGGGCAGCTCTGGGGGCAGCAGCGCCTGCTGGAGCATGGCCGCGATGCGCCGGTGCTCGTTGACGACGTTGGCGTTGTCGATCGCGATCGCCGCGCGGTCGGCGAGCTCCTGCGCCAACGTGACGTCGTCTTCGTCGTGCTGGCGCCCCGAATCGGCGTGGGCCAGCGACAACGACCCCAGCAGCCGCCCCCGCGCCCGAAGCGGCACGATCACGACCGACACGAGGCCGATGTCGGAGAGGCCGGCCAGGTGGTCTTCGTCCTCGGCGCTCGCGTGCAGCATCTCCTCGGTGATGCGGGGCAGGTGGATAACCTCCCCGGTGCGTGCCACGCGGCCGGCACCCTCGTCGGGGTCGCGGCCGTAGCGCTCGACGAGGTGCTGCAGCAACGCGACCCGATTGGGATCCTGGTGAGCGACCGCCGCGAGGCGGAGGTCGCCGACCTCGTCGGACAGGTCGATGGCGCACCAATCCGCCAGCTGGGGCACCGCCAGACGCGTGAGCTCCTGCAGCGTGTCGTCGACGTCGGTGGAGGCGCTGGCCAGCAGGTGGCCCGCCTGCTCGAGGAACTCGCTGCGCGCCCTCGCCCGCTGCTCGGCCTCGTGCCGGTCGGTGACGTCGTGGCACACGCCAGCGATCCCGAGCACGTCGCCGCCAGCGTCGCGCCGCACTCGTCCGCGCGACTCGATCCAGCGCACGGCGCCGCTGGGCCGTATCACGCGAAACTGCAGGAAGTGCGAGGCCGACGACGTGAGGGTCTCCCCGAGCTCGGCCAGCACCTGGTCCCGGTCGTCGGGATGGATCAGCTCCATCCAGTCCTCGAACCGGCCACCGAACGACCCGGGGGAAAGCCCGTACACCGCCTCCAGGGCTGCGTCCCACTCGACCACGCTGCTGCGGCGGTCCCATTCCCACGTGCCGGCTTTGCCAGCGGCCAGCGCACGCGAACGGCGGACCTCGTCGGCTTCCGGCCCAGCCACGCGCGGCACCCCCAAGTGCGAACTTTGCGCAAGCATAGCGACGCGAGGGCAACGGCCCCACGACCGGCCGGGCGTAGAACGGATGGGCGAGCCCGTCCTACCCCGATGGACGAGGAGGCCGCCGTGTCGGGTGGCCGCCGGCGGAACCGGTGGGCAGTGCTCAGGAAGCGTCGACGGGGATGTCCTTGAAGCGGCGCATGTTCTCGGTCATGGCCGTCTCGGTCGGCAGGCGCTCCATGCTCGAGGCGCCGAAGAAGCCCACGACGCCATCGGTGTTGGCCAGGACGTAGGCGGCATCGTCGGGCATGGCGATCGGCCCGCCGTGGCACAGCACCAGCACGTCGGGGTTGACCCGCTTGGCCGCGTCGCACATCTCCTGGACCCGCCCGACGGCGTCATCCAGCGTCACCGCCGTCTGCGCACCGATGGACCCGGAGGTGGTCAACCCCATGTGGGGCACCAGCACGTCGGCGCCGGCGTCGGTCAGGGCGGTGGCCTGCTGGGCGTCGAAGCAGTACGGCGCCGTCAGCAGCCCCAGCTCGCGGGCGGCGCGGATCATCTCGACCTCGAGGCCGAACCCCATCCCGGTCTCCTCGAGGTTGGCGCGGAACGTCCCGTCGATCAGCCCCACGGTGGGGAAGTTCTGCACGCCCGCGAACCCCAGGTCGGCGATCCGGCGCAAGAACTGGGGCATTTGACGGAACGGGTCGGTCCCGCACACTCCGGCCAGAACCGGGGTGTCGCGCACGACCGGCAGGACCTCGGCGGCCATCTCGACGACGATGGCGTTGGCGTCGCCGTAGGGCAGGAGCCCCGCCAGGGATCCACGCCCGGCCATCCGGTAGCGCCCCGAGTTGTAGATGATGATCAGGTCGGTCCCGCCGGCTTCGGCGCACTTGGCTGACAGGCCGGTGCCTGCCCCCGCACCGATGATCGGTCGGCCGGCTGCCACCTGGCCTCGAAGGCGGGTCAGGATCTCGTCGCGGTTCACGGTGGGCTCCTCTCGGCGGCTCCGGGTGCGGCCGGCGCTGATCACTACCGCCGCGGCGCAGCCGTGATCATGGCGTGCAACGCGTCGGCGGCTTCGTGCGCGAACGCCGTGTCGTTGATGTGGGTGTCGCGTTCCTCGAGCTTGACGACGTCGGGGTCCACGCCGCTTCGCAACGCGTCGAACAGCGCCTCGTCGGCTGCCGGGTCGTGGAAGGGCTGCCCCTCGGTGGCGATCGCCGACACCCCGCGCAGAGGTAGGTACAGCGCCACCGGGCCGGTCGCGCGATTGAGCTTGGCGGCGATGCGCCGGCCGAGCTCGCCGGTCTCCTCCGGGGTCGTGCGCATCAGCGTGACCGTGGGGTTGTGCACGTAGAGGTTGCGGTGCTCGAACTCGGCGGGGACGGTGTCACGGGGGCCGAAGTTGACCATGTCCAGGGCCCCGACGGACACGACCTGGGGCAGTCCCAGCTCACCCGCGGCCTCCAGGCGGTCGGGGCCGGCCGACAGGACGCCTCCCACGAGGTCGTCGCACAACTCGGTCGTGGTGAGGTCCAGCACGCCCGCGAGGAACCCGTCGCGTGCGAGCGCTTCCATCGACTGGCCGCCAGCCCCGGTGGCGTGGAAGACGAGCACCTCGTAACCGAGCTCCTCGAGGCGTTCCCGAGCGGCGGTGACGGCGGCGGTGGTCACCCCGAACATCGTCGCGCCCACCAGCGGGCGAGGGCTGCCCAGCGCCGGGGGCTCTGCCAACGCCATCCCGGCGATCGCCGCGGCGGCGTTGCCCAGGATTCGGCTTGAGACCTGGTTGATGCCCGCGATGTCCACCACCGAGTGCATCATCGCGATGTCCACGGCGCCGACGTAGGGGCGTACGTTGCCCGACGCCATCGTCGAGACCATCAGCTTGGGCACCCCGACCGGCAGCGCCTGCATCGCCCGGGTGGCGACCGAGGTGCCGCCCGAGCCGCCGGTGGCCAGGACGCCGTCGCAACGCCCCTGCCCGTGCAGGCGTCCCACGATCGCCGCGGCCCCCCTTCCCATCGCGTCCATGGCGGCCCCGCGGTCCCCGGCTGCGGTCAGGCTGGCCCGCGACGTGCCGGCCGCTTCGGCCACCTCCTCGCCGGAAACCTCCGGTCGGATGGCGAGCGGGTCGCCCACGCCGACGTCGATGACCACGACCTCGACTCCGTGCTCCATGAGGCGCTCGCGCAGGAAGGCGTACTCGTGGCCCTTGGTGTCCAGCGTCCCGACGAGCACGACCGTTGCCATGGGTTGCCCTTCCGTCGCATTTGGTGCAGTACGGTAGGAGGGGTACGAGGCCGACGGAACGGCCGAGTGGCCCAGATGTTCGGGCCGAGCAGCGGTGAGCCACGTTGACCCCTCGCCGCGCATGACCGAGGTTGGAGACCCATGTTCGAGCAGCCGCGGGCGGCGGCGAGCACCGGTGCGCGCACCCCTGTGCCGTACGACTTCCACTGCGTGGACCTTGACCGGGCCAACAGTGACCTTTCAGCCCACCTCAACCGGGCGCTGCACGCCGGCGTCCCCCTGGTGGTCACCGTGGATGGCAAACCGCAGATCAGGCTGGAGACCGTGGAAGACCTCGAGGTGCTCCACGAGGCGGCCTCGGGTCGGGGTATGGCGACAACGACGGGGCCGGCTGGGCCGGACTGAAGCGGGCAAGTACACCTCCGACGTGAACGCTCGAACGAGCCCTGGTCCCGCTTGACCCACCTTCCTTCCGGGCATCCTGTTCGTACCGACTTCGGAGGGCGCAACGCGATGCGAGTAAGGGACGTCATGCGGGCTGACCCCGTGACAGTAGGACCCACGGCCACGGTGGCAGAAGCGCGCTGTCTGGCGGAGCAGGCCAGCGTGCGCCACGTGGTCGTCGTCGACGGCTCACGCGTGCTCGGCATCGTCGAGGAAGATGGGCTGTGGATCGCCGCTGAGGACGTGCTGCGCACCGCAGCCGGCTTGCAAGGCTCGCTGACCGCCCGGGACGATCGAGCGGTACGGCAGGCGATGCACCCAGCCACTCCCGTGCTGACACCCCACGAGTCCTTGCAGACGGCTGCTCGCGTGATGCTGCTCAAGCAGCGCACGGGGCTGCCGGTCATGGACGGCTTGCGGCTGGCGGGGCTCTTGACGGTGGACGAGTGCCGTCGCGCGGTGGGCGCCCCCGTCGTCGGCGTGGCCGACGAAGCCTCGGGCCTAGACGAGCCGCCCACTGTCAGCGAACCAGCGTCTGATGCCGACACCGGGCCTGACCCCGACGCGGACGTGGCCTGACTGCAGCCGTACCCGGATGCCGGGGTACGGTGGGGGCCCACGCTCCCAGCAGCCGACCGACTGCCAGCGGCAAGGAGACTTCCGATGCCTGCGATCCTCACCTTGACGGTGATCGTCGTCCTCGTGTTGGTGGTCGCCTTGTTCTTGCGAGACGCGAAGCAAGCCCAGCAGCGCCACGCCGGGACGCAGCAAGAGTCGGGCGCGTCCGACGTCGTCTCCCACCACGAGGCCCCAGCCCTGCCCGACGCCCCCCCAGCGCTCGACACCCCGGCGATCGACAGCGAGGAGCTCGCCGAGCACGTGCGCGGGCTGCGCGACGCAGTGGATGCGGGGCTGATCGGTCGCGAGGAGGCAGTGGACAGCATCATCCGCCAGTCCGGCGGGAGTATCGGGACCGAGGCCGCCGCGCAGCTGCTCGACGGTGCCGACGAGGCGCCCGAGCAAGGCAGCGAGCACAGGCCCGGCGGCGAGCCTGGCCGGGAGTAGGACGACGGTCAGTCCAGCCCGAGCGCCGAGCGGCCCAACTCGACATCGGGCGCGAGCGCGAAGCTGACCTCGTCCCCGTCGCAGTCGCGGACGAACGTGTCCCGGTCGCCCTCCCACGCCGCGTCGTCGGTCTCCTGCCCGTCGGCCACATCGACGTACCACGCCGGCAGCGCGTCACAGGCTTCCTCGGCCCGCTCGTCGTCGGCGAAGCGCCACGCCCCGACCACCACGAGCTCGTCGCCGCGCTCCCAGCCGGTCAGCGCGCCGGCGCGCCATGCCGGCCAGGTCGAGGATCCGGCTTGCCCCTGGTCGCTGCCGGCGGACCCGAACAGCGCCAGCAGGTCGAACGCGCCGAACGACGAGGACAAGACCTCCTCGAAGTCGTCGCCCGGCGCCGACCCGGCGTCGATCGACTGACCTTCGAAACCGTCCATGTAGGCCTCGGGGTCGAGCACCTCGAGCGTGGTCGTCGGCGGCTCCTCCAGCGCCGCGTCCACTGCCTCGTAGCCGCCTTCCTCGATCAGAGCGGCGGCGAAGCGCTCACCAGCGACGTAGGGGAAGACGAAGGTCTCCACGACGTAGGACGGAACGTCGTCGAGCACGGCGAGCTGCTGTTGGGCGTCGGCGAGCTGGTCGCGACCCGCCTCTTCGCGTTCCTCCTCGGTCTGATGGGTCGCCGCCCACTCCTCCTCCAGCAAGACCGCGTCGCCTTCGACCACCGATAGGAACGCCATCGCCGCGTCTGGTTGGTCGACCGGGATGTCGTCGA
>SLAO01000097.1 GCA_007126835.1 Nitriliruptorales bacterium
ACCTGGACGACAACTCCTCGGGCGAGGACCACAACCGCTCGTGGAACCACGGCGTCGAGGGGCCCACCGACGATCCGGAGGTCAACGCGCTGCGCGCCCGCCAGCAGCGCAACTTCCTCGCGACCTTGTTCGTCTCGCAGGGCGTGCCGATGCTGCTGGGGGGCGACGAGTTCGGGCGCAGCCAGCAGGGCAACAACAACACCTTCTCCCAGGACAACGAGCTGACCTGGTACGACTGGCGTTGGAGCCAAGAGCAGCAGCAGCTGCACGCGTTCACCAAGCAGCTGATCGCGCTGACCAAGGCCCACCCGGTGCTGCGGCGGCAGCAGTGGTTTCGTGGCGGCGCCCGGGGGGGCATGGCCGACCTCGACTGGCTCCAGCCCGACAGCCAGGCGATGACCGACGACGACTGGGATGCCGCGCACTTAAAGGCGCTCATGTTCTTCCTGAACGGCCAGGCGATCCGGACGCGGGACGAGCGCGGCCGGCCGATCACCGACGACAGCTTCCTGGTGGTGCTCAACGCCGACGCCAGCGACATCGAGTTCCGCGTGCCCTCCGAGCAGTACGGACGCCGCTGGCGCGTCGAGCTCGACACCGCACTGCAGCGACCCGACGCGCGCAAGCGGCTGCGCGCGGGGGAGCAGCGGATGGTCACGTCGCGGTCGCTGGTCCTGCTCCGCCGGATGGACGACGCCCGCAATGTCTGAGCGCTCGCGTGTCCCCTCGGCGACGTATCGCCTGCAGCTGGTGCCGGGCGAGCTCGACTTCGACGGCGCTTCGAGACTCGTCGCGTACCTCGCCCGCCTCGGGATCACGCACGTGTACTGCTCACCGGTGCTGGCCGCCCGTCCGGGGTCGACCCACGGCTACGACGTCGCAGACCCGCGGCAGGTCAGCACCGACCTCGGCGGCGAGCAGGGGTTGCGAGCCCTGGCTGACGCCGCTGCGGACCATGGCCTGGGTCTGGTCGTCGACATCGTCCCCAACCACCTCGGCGTCGGGCCGTCAAACCCGCTGTGGGAGAGCCTGCTGGCCGAGGGGCGCCATGGGGACGGCGCCGAGGTCTTCGACGTCGACTGGGCCTACCCGATGCCGGGCGCCGAGGGCAAGGTCATCCTGCCGATCCTCGGCGAGCCCTATGGCAGCGTCTTGCACTCCGGGCAGCTGCAGCTGTCCGAGGAGCCGGCTGGGCTGCGCGTGCGCTACCACGAGCACTCGTTCCCGCTGTCGGCCGACAGCGCCAGCAAGGTCGCAGAACTCGGCGGCCCGTCCGCCCTCCACGGGACCCCCGGCGATCCGGGGTCGTGGGACGAGCTGCATGCGGTGCTCGAGGCGCAGCACTACCGCCCGGTCCACTGGCGCGCCGGCGGGGCGCTGGTCAACTACCGGCGCTTCTTCACCGTCGATGACCTCGCCGCTGTGCGCGTCGAGCGGCCAGAGGTGTTCGAGCGCACCCATCGGACGATCCTGCGGCTCGTCGGCGAAGGCGTGGTCGACGGGCTGCGGGTCGACCATCCCGACGGCCTTCGGGACCCCGGGCGGTACCTGACCCGGTTGGCTGAGGAGACCGGTGGGGCCTGGATCGTCGTCGAGAAGATCCTCGAACCGGGCGAGGAGCTGCCTGACTGGCCGGTTGCCGGCACCACCGGCTATGAGTTCGGGACCGCGAGCCTGGGCTTGTTCGTCGACGCCGACGCCCGGCCGGTGCTCGACGAGGTCGACCGGTTCTTCGGCGGGTCCGAGGAGCGATACGCGGCTGCGGCCAGCCGAGCCAAGGGGGAGGTGGTCCGCGACGAGCTGTCCGCGGACGCTGACCGGCTCGCGCATCGGCTGTGGCGACTGGCGCAGGACCACCGCGAGGTTCGAGACGTGGGGGAGCGGGACTGCCGCGACGTCGTGCGGCGGACCTTGCAGGCCCTCGACGTGTACCGCACCTACGTGGATCCGGTCACCGGCGCCGCGCGTGACCTCGACGTCGCGCGCATCGACGCCGCAGTGGAGCGCGCCGCGGGGGAGCTGCCCGACGGATCGGTGGCCTACGCGCCGGGTTTCCTGTACGAGTTCTTCGCCGACGTGCTCAGCGGCCGGGCCGGCAGCGATCCCGACCATCTGGAGCTGGTGGCCCGCTTCCAGCAGCTGTCGGGCGCGGTGATGGCCAAGGGCATCGAGGACACGGTCTTGTACCGCAACCGCCGGCTGTTAGCCGTCAACGAGGTGGGCGGCGACCCCGAGCGCCTCGGCACCACCGTCGATGGGTTCCACCGCGCCAACCTCGATCGTGCGGCGCGGCACCCCGCCGGGATGCTGACGACGACCACACACGACACCAAGCGCGGGGAGGACGTCCGGCTGCGCATCGCCGCCCTGACCGAGCGAGCGGAGCGGTGGGCCGCAACCGCGCGGCTGTGGCGCGAGCTCAACGCCACGCACATCGGGGGGACGCGCACCGGGCCGGCCCCCGACCCCCAGACCGAGCTGCTGCTGTACCAGACGCTGGTGGCCGTGTGGCCCGTCGACGGGACCGAGCCCGACGACGAGCTGCGCCAGCGAGTGATCGACTACGCCGTCAAGGCGAGCCGGGAGGCGGGGGAGCGAACGGACTGGCGCGACCCCGACCCGGAGTTCGAAGCTGGTCTCGAAGCGTTCATCACGGCGGTCCTCGACCAGGGACGCAGTGGCGAGTTCGTCGAGTCCCTCAACCGGGTGGCCCGTGAGGTGGCCGAGATCGCGATGATCTCCGGGCTGAGCCAGACGCTGCTGCGGGCCACGTCGCCCGGCGTGCCCGACACCTACCAGGGCATGGAGCTTTGGGGGGACAACCTCGTCGACCCGGACAACCGGCGCCCGGTCGACTTCAACCTGCGGGAGCGTCTCCTGGCCGACGTCGCCTCCCGCTCGCCCGAGGAGCTGTTCGCCGCCCGCAGCGATGGGCGCATCAAGCTGTGGCTCCTGGCTCGCGCGCTCGACACCCGTCGAACCCACGTCGGAGCGTACGGCCCCGCGGCCGGGTACGTCCCACTCGCGGTGGAGGGGCGCTGGGGAGCCCACCTCGTGGCCTTCGCCCGCACCGCCCCCGACGGCCTCGGTCCGATCACCTTGGCTGTCCGCCTGCCAGGCGCGTTGATGGGTGAGGATCTCGCGCCGCCGCTGGGGGCGGTCTGGGAAGACACGGCGGTCGTGCTGCCCGAGCAGTTCCACGTCCCGCTGCAAGACGCCCTGTCGGGCCGCTCGTATGCACCCGACGCCCGCCTGCACGCCGCCGATGCGTTGGCACGGCTGCCGGTGGGCCTGCTCGTGCCCGCGTGACGTTCAGGCGGTCGGGGCGTCGGGCTGCCACGCGACCGGGGCGATCCCCAGCAGGTCGGCCAGCCGACCGACCGTGGTCACCGCCGCGGCGCCGAGTTCGCCCGAGCGCGCTTGGCGCGCCAGCCGGTAGGCGTGCTCCTGGGGGCGGGCCAGGTCGAGCGTGAGGTCGAGCTCGTGGGCCAAGGCCAGCCACCCGGCGACCAGGCCGACGTCGCCGGGCGCCACCGACCGGCAAGCCGCAGCGGTGGCGTCCTCGACGATCTCGGTCAGGATGACCTGGACGGGCGCCACGTCGAGCTGATAGCCCTCGTTGCGAGCCTGAGCGACCAGCTCCGAGATCGCCGCGAAGCTGGCCGGCTCGGTCAACGCGCCGGGCTCGCTGCGCACGGCTGCCAGGCGGTTCTCCAGCTCGTGGGTCAGCGTCAGCTCGGCCGCGGCCCGCAGCTCACGCGGAAGCTCGTAGCCCGAGGCCCGCAGCATCTCGAGGGTGCCCCGGTGGTCGTAGTACAGCCGCGCGTACTGGACGTGGAAGCGGTCGGCGAGCTCGCTGAAGACCTCGTCCACCAGGGACTGCCGGCCTTCGGGCAGTGCCGCCTCGAGAGGGAGGTCCTCGCCGCCGAGCGCCTCGTCGATGGTGCGCAGCAACCTGGCGAGCGGCTGGGTCGGCAGCGCCGACCAGATCATGTCGATGGCCCGCTCGTAGCCAACGTCACCGGGGTCAGCCGCCACGAAGGCCTGGAAGTCCAGGCCGCCGAGGTGGACCGCGGCCACGGCCAACGACGCGGGGCGCCCGGTCGGGAGGAACGTCAGCGCCACACGGCCGGTCGCCAGCGTGACGCGCCCGAGGGCGGAGCGCCGCACGTCGGTCAGCTCGACGGTGTGGCCCGCCGTGATCTTCTCGGGCTCCTGGCCGACAGCGGTCTGCAGGGCGACGTGCGCGGCGACCCGGGCGGGACCCACCGCGTACGGCTCGACGGTGTCGCGCCAAACGTCTGCTGCGGTGCCGACCTCGGGCCGGTTGCTCTTGGCCTCACCCAGCGCATCGAGGACCTCGCGGCGGGCCACCGGGGCGCCGACCTCGTCGAGAAGGTCGAGCACCCGCGCGCCGAAACGCAGCACGTACACGGTCTCGATCCCGGACACGTCGGCAAAGAACCAGCCGCAGCTGGTGTACATCGCCATGGCGTTGCGCTGCGATTCCAGCAGTGCCCACAGGTCGGCGGTCTGGTGCCGGTCCAGATGGCGGGTCGCGTGCCGGTCAAGGAACTCGTCGGGGCGCTCCGCGCCGACGAGCACGTTGACGTAGTCGTCGCGCGCGGCCCAGGGGTCGTGCAGGACGTCACTGCCGACGTCGGCGAACCGCTGGGCGGCGGCATCGCGGAGCACGTCGAGGGCGTGGCGCAGGGGGGCGCGCCAGGCCTGGTTCCACCCGGGCTGCGCGTCGGTGGAGCAGCCGCAGTCTCGAGCCCACCGTCCGACCCCGTGGGCGCAACTCCAGGCGGTGCCCTCCTCGCCACGGACCACGACCTCGTCGGACGGGGGGTGGGCGGCCAGGTACGTGGCATAGTTCGTCGGCTCCAACCCGGCCGCGGCGGCCGCCCGGGCCAGGGTGTAGGCCAGCGCAAGCTCCCCGAACGGGTGGTGATGGCCGAAGGTCTCCCCGTCCATCGCCGCGTGCACCAGCCCAGCTTTGGGCGAGGCCGCGCCGATGGCCTCGGTCATGGCCCGGGAGTCCATCATGTGCGGATCGAAGGCGAAGCGCTGGGCGAGGTTGCCGTCGTAGAAGAACAGTGTCATCGACCGGCCGGACCCGTCGGAGTGGCGGTGCAGGTACGGGCGGGACGGGTCGATGGTGTGACGCGCATCCTGCCAGGGGCTATCGCGGTGACGGATCCACCCTGCCTGGTGCGGCGCGAGGACGGTGAACGCCACGCCGGCGTCGATGAGCGCGTCGATGGTGGCCCGGTCCACGGCGGTCTCCGGCAGCCACATGCCCTCGGCGCGACGGCCGAATCTGTGGGCGAAGTCCGCCAACCCCCAGTGCACCTGCGTGCGCCGGTCACGGTCGTTGGACAGCGGCAGGATCGTGTGGTGGAACGCTTGCGCCATCGCGTTGCCATGGCCGGTGCGCTGCAGTGACTGCCGGTCGGCAGCCAGGATCTGCGCGTACGTCTCGGGGTCGTGCTCGGCCATCCACGCCAGCAGCGTGGGGCCGAAGTTGAACGACAAGCGCTCGAAGTTGTTGACGATTGCTTCGACGCGCCGCTTGTCGTCGAAGACCCGCGCGACCGCGTTGGCCCGGTAGCACTGCCGGTGAATCCGGGCGTTCCAGTCGCGGTCAGGGGCCGCCGAGGGCTCGGGTTCGAGGACCCCGGTCCATGGATTCGCCCGCTCTGGCTGGTACAGATGAGTGTGGAGCACGAACTGTTGCACGGCATCGATGGTACCGGTTGCATCGCCGCCCGGTGCCGGGTCAGGCCTGCTCGACGAGGATGCAAGCCGAACGGGGTGGGACCTCGGCCACGGTGTCGGCGCCGCGCTCTGACACAGCTGGCTGCAAGCCCTGGCCGCCGTAGCGTGTGTCGTCACTGCACCACCGCATTGCCCAGCGCGCCGGGGCGGGCAGCGCGACGCGAGCCGCCTGGTCGCCGAGGTTGGCTACCACGACCACGTCGTCACCGGCGGGATGGCGTCGCACGGCGGCGAAGACCTCATCGTCGGCGACGAGCACCTCGCAGAGGTCCCGGCGGCCGCTGGCCAGCGCCGGCTCGCCTCGCCGCACCGCGAGCAGGTCGGCCCAGCAACGCCGCCACACCTGCCCCGCGTCGCCGGCGGCGGGCCGATCGAGCTTGGACGCCTCGAACGTGGCGGGATCCTGGGGGTCGGGAACCTGCTCGCCGAAGCCGGTGAACTCGGCGAACTCACTGCGGCGGCCCTCTCGCACCGCCTGGGCGAGGTCGGGCTCAGGGTGGCTGGTGAAGTAGCGGAACGGACGGGTCTCGCCGTACTCCTCGCCCATGAACAGCATGGGCGTCTCCGGGGAGGTGACCAGCAGCGCCGCCGCGGTGCGCAGCCGCGCCGCGTCGACCATCGTGGTCAAGCGGTCGCCGAACGGCCGGTTGCCGACCTGGTCATGATTCTGCAGGCACGCCACGAGCCGATGGCTCGACAGGTGCTGCAGGGGAGCGCCGACGGTGCGGCCACGCACCTGCGAGTACCGCCCGTCGAACACGAACCCGCGCTCGTAGCACGCGGCGACGTCTGGCAGGCCTCGAAAGTCGGCGTAGTAGCCGTCGCTCTCGCCGGTGAGGGCCACGTGCAGCGCATGGTGCAGCTCGTCGTGCCATTGGGCGTCGACGCCCAGCCCGCCGGCTTCGCGAGGCCGGATCGTCGACGGGTCCTGCCGGTCGGTCTCCGCGATGAGCTGCAGCGGCCGGCGAACCCGGCTGGACAGATCAGCCACCGCGTCAGACAGCTGACCGAGGATGTGCACCGACGAGATGTCGATGAGCCCGTGGACGGCGTCCAGCCGCAACGCGTCCACGTGGAAGTCGGCGAGCCAGTGCAGGGCGTTGCCGATGATGAAGGCGCGCACCTGATCGGCCCCTGGACCGTCGAGGTTGAGGGCCTGGCCCCATGGGGTGTCGTAGCGATCGGTCAGATAGGGGCCGAACTCGGGGAGGTAGTTCCCGCTGGGCCCCAGGTGGTTGTACACCACGTCGAGCACGACGGCGAGGTCGTGGCGGTGGCAGGCGTCGACGAAGCGCGCGAACGCCTCCGGCCCCCCGTAAGGCTCGTGGACGGCGTACCACGCCACCCCGTCGTAGCCCCAGCCGCGGTCACCGTTGAACGCGGCCACGGGCATGACCTCGACGTGCGTGACCCCGAGGTCGGCCAGGTCCGCCAGATGCTCGATCGCCCCGTCGAACGTGCCCTCTCGGGAGAACGTGCCGATGTGCAGCTCGTAGATGACGGCGCTGGCCAGGGGTACGGGGCGCCAGTGGGTCTCGTCCGCCGACCAGGGCAGCGTGGCAACATCCACCACCGCGGAGCTCTCGTGCACCCCGTCGGGCTGTCGCCGTGAGGCAGGGTCGGGGCGGACCGGACCGCCGTCGATCGAGAAGCCGTACCGGTCACCCGGCCCTGCCGGCGCCCGGAGTGACCACCATCCGTGTGGCTGGGCCGACATCGCGTGTCGCTCGTCGCCGACAAACAGGTCGAGGGCTGTGGCGTGGGGTGCCCAAACCGTGAACGTGACGGTGCCGTCGGCGTGCACTTCGGGACCGTGTCGGTAGGAGTCGATGGTGGCTCTCCTCGGCGGCTTGGCGCTGGCGGGTGCGGCAGCCTAGTGCGTACCCGGCGTCGGCGACTGGTACCCCACGTGGTGCCCGACGATCCGCACCCGGTAGTCTTCGGTCCATGCGCGTGTCCACGATGCTCCTGCAGACGCTCCGCGAAGCCCCCGGTGACGCGGAGGCGATCAGCCACCGACTCCTCGTCCGGGCCGGCTACCTGCGCCGGCTGTCCAGCGGCGTCTACTCCTACCTTCCGCTCGGCTTGCGCACGTTGCGACGGATCGAGAACGTGGTGCGCGACGAGCTCGACCGGATCGGGGCGCAGGAGCTGTTGCTCCCCGCGCTGCAGCCCCGCGAGGTGTGGATGGACTCCGGCCGGGACCAGTCCATGGACGAGGTGCTGATGCGCGTTCGCGCACGGGCCGGGGAGTTCGTGCTCGGCCCCACTCACGAAGAGGTGGTAACCGCGCTGGTCGACGGTGAGGTCTCCAGCTACCGGGACCTGCCGCAGTCGGTGTACCAGATCCAGACGAAGTTCCGTGACGAGGCACGACCGCGCTTCGGGCTGCTTCGCACCCGCGAGTTCTTGATGAAGGACGCCTACTCGTTCGACGCTTCCGCCGAGGACATGCGCGCCAGCTACAAGGCGTACTACGACGCCTACTGCCGCATCTTCGACCGCTGCGGGCTGCCCTACACCCCCGTCGAGGCACTGGCCGGGGCGATCGGCGGGGACGTCAACCACGAGTTCATGGTCCCGAGTGCGATCGGGGAGGACCTGTTCGCCGCCTGTGACACCTGCGGGTACGCCGCCAACCTCGAGGCGGCCGAGGCAGGGCAGCGGGCCGACCCCGGCGACGAGGTGGCCGACGCCCCGGCGATGACCACGCACGAGACCCCCGGCGCCGACACGATCGACGGGTTGGTGGCGTTCTTCGCCGACCGAGGGCTGACGCCCGAGCGCTGCTTGAAGTCCATGGCGGCCTGGGACGGCGACGAGCCGGTGGTCCTGCTGGTGCCAGGAGATCGTGAGTTCCGGCTCGACGCAGGACCGGGCGCCGGCTTCCGCCCCTTCGACGAGGACGACTTTGCCGCTCATCCGGCGATCGTCAAGGGCTACCTCGGGCCGATGGGCCTGCAAGAGCACGGCGTGCGGGTGGTCGCCGATCCCAGCGTGCGCCAGCCTGTGGGCTGGGTCACCGGAGCCAACGAACAGGACCGTCACGTCGTCGACGCGGTGCTCGACCGCGACTTCACGGTCGACGAGTGGCAGCCGGTTGCGGTGGTCGCGTCCGGCGACCCGTGCTCGCGTTGTGACGGCACGCTGCGGGTGGAGCGCGCCGTCGAAGCCGGTCACACCTTCCAGCTCGGCACTGTGTACTCCGCGGGAGGCCCAGGTGCGACCTTCATCGACGAGGACGGGCACGAACAGATCATGTGGACGGGGTCCTACGGCATCGGCATCGGTCGGCTGATGGCCGTGGTGGCCGAGTCCTACCACGACGACGATGGCCTGGCGTGGCCGGAGGAGCTCGCGCCCTTTGCGGTGCACTTGCTCGCGCTGGGCGCCGGCCGCAACCCGGAGGTGGCCACCACCGCCGACGCGCTGTACCGCGACCTGACCAACGCGGGCGTGGAGGTCCTCTACGACGACCGGGACACGTCACCGGGCGTCAAGTTCGCCGACGCCGACTTGATCGGCATTCCCACGCAACTGGTGGTCGGCGGCAAGGGCCTGGCGCGGGGAGTCGCCGAGCGCAAGCATCGTGCGACCGGTGAGCGTGACGAGCTCCCGCTCGACGGCGCGGCTGCCGCGCTCAGCCGGTAGGCAGGATCGGTTCGCAGCCTCGACCCCGGTTCGTGGGTGTCCGCCCGCGGTTCCCGCCGGCGCCCGCTTGTCGCATCAGCACCCCGCGACGGGTTGCTTTGCGACAAGCCAACCCCCCGCCGACGCCCGCTTGTCGCATTAGCACCCCGCAACGGGTTGCTTTGCGACAAGCCAACCGGTGCGCGCGAGGTCAGCTCTCCGGAACCAGCCAGATGGTGGCCAATGGCGGCACGACGACGTGAGCCGAGGCCGGTTGGCCATGCCACGGCCCCTCAGTTGCCTGGATCCGGCCGAGGTTGCCGACGTTGCTTCCTCCGTAGGCCTCGGCGTCGGTGTTCAAGACCTCGATCCACGAGCCGGCGCGCGGCATGCCGACGTGATGCCGATCCCGCGGCACGGGCGCGAAGTTCGCCACGCACACCAGCGGTGTCCCGTCCCCGGCCGACCGCAGGAAGACCAGCGTGTTCTCGTCGGCGTTGTTCGCGTCGATCCAGCTGAACCCACCGGGGTCGTTGTCGCGCTCCCAAAGCGGGGCAAGGCCGCGGTACGTCGAGTTCAGGTCGCCGACCAGTCGCTGCAGCCCGTTGTGGTCGGGCTCGTCGAGGAGGTACCAGTCGAGCTCGCGCTCCTCTGACCACTCGCGCCACTGGCCGAACTCCTGCCCCATGAACAGCAGCTGCTTGCCGGGGTGGGCCCACATGTAGCCGTACAGCGCGCGCAGGTTGGCGAACTTCTGCCAACGGTCACCCGGCATCTTGTCGATCAGGCTGCGCTTGCCGTGCACGACCTCGTCGTGGGACAGGGGCAAGACGTAGTTCTCGCTCCACGCGTACAGCAGGCCGAACGTCAGCTCGTGGTGATGGAAGCGGCGATAGACCGTGTCGCGCGCGAAGTAGCTGAGGGTGTCGTGCATCCATCCCATGTTCCACTTGAAGCCGAACCCGAGCCCCCCGAGATGCGCCGGGCGCGAGACGCCTGGCCAGGCGGTCGACTCCTCGGCGATCGTCATCACACCGGGGTTGCGCCCGTACACGGTGGCGTTCATCTGCTTGAGGAAGTCGATCGCGGCGAGGTTCTCGTTGCCGCCGTACTCGTTGGGGACCCACTCGCCTTCCTCGCGGGAGTAGTCCAGGTACAGCATCGACGCGACCGCGTCGACCCGAAGGCCGTCGACGTGGAGCTCCTCGACCCAGAACAGCGCCGAGGCCAGCAGGAAGTTGCGCACCTCGTTGCGGCCGAAGTTGAAGACCAGCGTGCCCCAGTCGGGGTGCTCGCCCTGCCGAGGATCGGCATGCTCGTACAGTGCCGTGCCGTCGAAGTGCGCGAGGGCGAACTCGTCCTTCGGGAAATGGGCTGGCACCCAGTCGACGATCACCCCGATCCCGCGCTGGTGGAGGTGGTCCACGAGGTAGCGGAAGTCGTCGGGCTCACCGAACCGGGAGGTCGGCGCGAAGTGCCCGGTCACCTGGTAGCCCCACGACCCACCGAAGGGGTGCTCGGCGACGGGCATGAACTCCACGTGGGTGAAGCCAAGCGCCTCGACGTGGTCGCCGAGCTGGTGGGCGAGTTCGCGGTAGGACAGGTGGTTGCCGTCCGCGTGGCGCCACGAGCCGGGGTGGACCTCGTAGACCGACAGAGGCTCTTCCACATGGGTGCGGTTCGCACGGTCTGCGAACCACGCTTCGTCACCCCACTCGTAGGTGGACTCGTACACGACACTGGCGGTGTCCGGCGGCACCTCGGTGGCCTGGGCGTACGGATCCGCTCGCAGCATGAGCTGCCCGTCCGCGCCGACGATCTCGTACTTGTACCGCGTCCGGTTGCCCAGCTCGGGCACGAACAGCTCCCAGACGCCCGATGCACCCAGGCTGCGCATCGGGTGCAAACGCCCGTCCCACGAGTTGAACTCGCCGACCACGCGCACGCCCTCGGCGTTGGGCGCCCAGACGGCGAACGCGACACCGGGCTGGCCGTCCACCTCGGTGACGTTCGACCCGAGACGCCGCCACAGCTCCTCGTGCCGACCCTCCCCGGCGAGATGGAGGTCGATCTCACCCACGGTGGGCCAGAATGCGTAGGGGTCCCGCAGGTGGAAGACCTGTCCGCCGGGGTAGGCGACCTCGAGCCAGTACTCGGTCGGCCGCAGGCTCGCATCGAGGCGCGCCTCGAAGAAGCCCGCGGGGTGCGTGCGTTCGGCGTCGGTTCGGGCCCCCGCTGCGTCGACGACGGTGACGGCCTCAGCGTCTGGCCGCAGTGTCCGGACCACCGCCCCCGAGCCGGACGCGTGCAGTCCCAGCAGCGCATGGGGGTCGCGGTGTCCTCCGGCCAGCAGCTGGGTCACCTCGGCGGGATCAGCACGCCAGTCCTTCATTGTGGCACCCTCTCGGTACGTCGGTTCCAGGTCATTGTCGGGACGCTTTGCGCGCGTCGAGCGTGCGGAGGATTCCCCCTACGGGAATCGACACCCACGCCGGCCGGTTCGCCAGCTCGTATCCCAGCTCGTAGACGGCCTTGTCCAGTTCGAATGCGGCAAGCAGCGCTTCCGAGGCTCGAGCGCCAGGCAGCAGGCCACCGGCGTGTCGGATGTACCCCGCTAAGAAGCGCCGCCGCGCCGTGTCCCGCCACTGGTCCACCACAGGGTCTCCCGGCGAGGTGGTCCCACCCCCGGGGTCAGCGCCGAGAGCAGGCTCGGAGCCCGCGCCGGCGCCGGTCGCGGCGGCAGCGGCGTAGTCGAAGGAGCGCAGCATCCCCGCGACGTCGCGCAGCGGTGAGGACGGCGCCCCCCGCTCCTCCAGCGGACGAGCGGGTTCACCTTCGAAGTCGAGCAGCTTCCACGTCCCATCGGTCTCGCGCAGGACCTGTCCGAGGTGCAGGTCGCCGTGGATGCGCGTCACCCGGCCGGCGTCGGCCAGGCCTCCCAGCTCGTGGAATGCCGCCCGCAGCTCGTCTGCGACTCCCCGCACGTCCGCGGTCAGCTCCGGCGCTCGCTGGCCGGCCAGGGCCAGCACTCCATCGAGCTGGTCGAGCATCGCCTGCGACCAGGCCGCGGCATCCTCGCGGGTCGCGTCCCTCCAGCCCATGGCGTCGGACAGGGTGTTGTGGAGACCGGCCACCGCCTCCCCGAGCGGGTCGAAGCTGGCTAGGAGCTCATCCTCGCTGACCTCCTCGCCGGCCGCCAGCCGGCGGGTCTCGGCGGTGGCCAGGTCCCAGCCCTCGTGGGCTCCGGCGAGAAAATCGGCGAGCACGGACAGGGCGGTCTCGGAGCCGTCGGACTGGCGCAGCACCCACGACCCGTGCTGGGCGGGGACATGCGCGAACCCCGCTGCCGTCAGCGCGGCGGTGACCTCCACGTCGGGGTGGGGTCCGGCCTCCAACCTGCGCAGCACCTTGAGGATCCAGGCATCGCCGAGCACGACCGAGGAGTTGGTCTGCTCGACCCCGAGCCGGCGCACGCCTGCGTCGTCGGGTGGGCGCTCGCCGGTGACGGGACGGCCGGCCAGCACACCGCCCTGCGCCGTGCTCACCGTCGACTCCTCCGTGGCCAACCGCGCCAGAGCGCGCACTGCGTCCGCGTCGTCGAGGGCGTCGGCCCACCGGTGCTGCCCGGCCGCCAGCTCGCCGTCTGGGGAAGCCACGAGCGGCACGAGGTAGCGGTCGTGCCCACCGTCGGCGTACGCCACCCCCACTACGGCGACGAGCACCTGCCCATCGCCGGGCAGGTCGATGGTGGCGTGGTCGAGAATCTCGACGCCAGCAGTGTCGCGCGCCTTGCCCTGGAACCACCGTCGCGACGGCAGCCACGGCGCCATGGCCGCTGCCAGCGTGTGCATGTCGGGGGCCGTCATCGGTGCTCGACCGGAGCGAGGGCGAACCAGTAGAAGCCGTGGGGCCCGATGGTCAGCAGGTACGACAGCTCGCCGATGTCGGGGAAGTAGGCGCCGCCGAGCATCTCGATCGGCGTCAGGCCGGCGAACTCGGACAGGTCGAGCTCGACTGGCTGGGCGGTGGCCGACAGGTTGGCGACGACGAGCACCGTATCGTCCTCGCTCTCGCGCAAGAACGCCAGGACCTTGCCGTTGGAAGGGCGCAGCGCCCGGAACGATCCCACGCCGAACACCGGGTGGTCCTTGCGGATGTGCAGCAACTGGCGGATCCAGTGCAGCAACGAGTTGGGGTGCTTCTGCTGGGCCTCGACGTTGAGCGCCGGGTAACCGTAGACCTGGTCGAGGCTGGGCGGCAGGTACAGCTCGGCGTACTCGGCGCGGCTGAACCCCCCGTTGCGGTCGGCGGTCCACTGCATGGGGGTGCGGACCCCGTCGCGGTCACCGAGGAAGATGTTGTCGCCCATGCCGATCTCGTCGCCGTAGTACAACACCGGCGAGCCCGGCAGGCTCAGCAGCAAGGCGTGGAACAACTCCATCTTGCGGCTCGAGTTGTCCAGCAGCGGGGCCAGGCGCCGACGGATCCCGACGTTCATCTTCATCCGCGGGTCCTGGGCGTACTCCCGGTACATGTAGTCACGCTCTTCGTCGGTGACCATCTCGAGGGTCAGCTCGTCGTGGTTGCGCAGGAAGATCCCCCATTGGCAGTTCTCGGGGATCTCCGGCGTGGACTCCATGATCTCCACGATCGGGAAGGCCTCCTCGCGGCGGACCGCCATGAACATGCGCGGCATCACCGGGAAGTGGAAGGCCATGTGGCACTCGTCACCGTCGCCGAAGTAGTCGACGACGTCCTCGGGCCACTGGTTGGCCTCGGCGAGCAACAGGCGGTCGTCGAACTCGGAGTCGACCACGCGGCGGACCTCCTTCAGGTACGCGTGGGTCTCGGGCAGGTTCTCGCAGTTCGTCCCCTCGCGCTCGAACAGGTACGGGACGGCATCGAGCCGGAAGCCGTCGAAGCCCAGGTCCAGCCAGAAGCGGACGACGTCGAGCATCGCCTGGCGCACCTCGGGGTTGTCGAAGTTGAGGTCGGGCTGATGGCTGAAGAAGCGATGCCAGTAGTACGCCTGGGCCACCGGGTCCCAGGTCCAGTTCGACACCTCGGTGTCGACGAAGATGATGCGGGCGTCACGGTAGGCGCCGTCATCGGAGCTCCACACGTACCAGTCGCGCTTGGGGCTACCCGGCTGCCGAGACTCCTGAAACCACGGATGCTGGTCAGACGTGTGGTTCATCACGAGGTCGCTGATGACCCGCATGCCGCGAGCGTGCGCCGCGTCGAGCAGGTTGGCGACGTCGTCCACGTCGCCGTAGTCAGGCAAGACGGTGTAGAAGTCGGCGATGTCGTACCCGCCGTCGCGCAGCGGCGATTGGAAGAAGGGCAGAAGCCACAGGCAATCCACGCCGAGCCACTGGAGGTAGTCGAGGCGCTCGCTCAAGCCCTGCAGGTCCCCGGTGCCGTCGCTGTTGGAGTCAGAAAAGCCCCTGACCAGCACTTCGTAGAAGATCGCGGTCTTGTACCACTCGGGCTGCTCGTCGGAAGTCAACTGCGCTCCTCGGCGGTGCGTCGGCTGGGTCCGCTATAGCGCCCGCAGGCGCAGGATGTGGACGGGTTCGACTGCGGGATCCAATCGCACGTAGTTGTGCGGCCCACGCCAGATGTACGTCGTGCCGGCCAGCAGATCGTGGGCCTCGTACGGACCCGCGTGCTCGAGGCCGAGTTGCCACAGGTCCAGCGCGGTGGTCGCCTCGTGCGGGTGGTGGGGATCCAGGTTGACGAGCACCAGGATGGGATCAGTGCGATGGGGCGCCACCTTCGAGTAGCAGATGACCGCCGGGTTGTCGATGTCGTGGAACCAGATGTTGGACAGCTGATGCAGGGCGCGGTGCTCGCGTCGGATCTGGTTGATCCGCCTGATGTAGGGCGCCAACGAGTCGGGGTCGTCCCAGTCGCGCGGCTTGTACCGGTACTTCTCCGATTCGAAGTACTCCTCGCTTCCCGGCTCCAGGGGCTGGCGCTCGAGCAGTTCGTATCCGGAGTAGATGCCATACGACGGTGACATCGTCGCCGCGAGGACCAGGCGCAGCTTGAACGCCGGCCGTCCTCCCGTCTGAAGGAACTCCGTCAGGATGTCCGGGGTGTTCGGCCAGAAGTTCGGCCGGTAGTACTTGGCCGCGTCGCCGTGGGCGAGCTCGGTCAGGTAGCTCTCCAGCTCCGGTCTGGTGTTGCGCCATGCGAAGTAGGTGTAGCTCTGGTTGAACCCCAGCTTGGCCAGCGTCTGCATCATCTTGGGACGGGTGAAGGCCTCGGCCAGGAAGATCAGATCCGGGTGCTCGGTGCGCAGCTCCCCGATGACCCACTCCCAGAACGGCAGTGCCTTGGTGTGCGGGTTGTCCACCCGGAAGATGCGGACGCCGCGCGCGATCCAGAACTCCAAGACACGCTTGAGCTCGTTCCACAGGCCCTCGCGGTCAACGGTGTCGAAGTCCAGCGGGTAGATGTCCTGGTACTTCTTCGGCGGGTTCTCGGCGTAGGCGATCGACCCGTCCGAGCGGTGCCGGAACCACTCAGGATGCTCGCTCACCCAGGGATGATCCGGAGAGCACTGGATGGCGTAATCGAGCGCGACCTCCATGCCCAGCCGGCGCGCCTCGGCGACGAACGCCTCGAAGTCCGCCACCGTGCCGAGATCAGGATGCACCGACATGTGCCCGCCGTCGGCCGATCCGATCGCCCAGGGCACGCCGGGATCGCCGGGTTGCGGGTCGAGGTCGTGCGGCCCGCCCGTGCCTTTGCGGTTGGTCTGGCCGATGGGGTGGATCGGTGGCAGGTACACCACGTCGAAGCCCATGTCGGCGATGGCCGGCAGCCGCTGGCTGGCCGTGGCGAAGGTGCCTGACCGCGGGGACTGGTCGTCACCCGGACCTGGCAGCCGAGCCCCTTCGGACCGGGGGAACATCTCGTACCAGGCCGAGAACCGCGCCCGCTCCCGGTCCACCCACACGGGGTAGGTCTCGCTGCGCGTCTCGTCGAGGCGTTCGGGGTAGCGGTCCAGCAACGCCACGAGACCTTGGTCCCCGGCGGCGGCAACCTTCTCGCCCAAGGTCGCGTCCCCGCGCAAGACGGCTGCCACCTCGTCGAGGGCGGCTCGCCCCCCCGCCGCTGCCTCTCGGCGGTCCAGCAGCCGCGCGCCGTCCTCCAGTTCGATGGCGAGGTCGGTCTGGCCTGCGGCGTACTTCTTCTGCAGGCCGTCGAGCCAGGTGGCGTAGTGGTCGGTCCACGCGACGATCGCGAAACGCCACGGGCCCATCCGATCGACCGGCATGACCCCGTACCAGCGGTCGTTGACGTCGTGGCGCAGCGGGGCTTCGCGCCATCGACGGTCGTCCGGTCCGCGGTACTGCACCGCCGCGGCAAGCTTGTCGTGGCCCTCACGCAGTATGTCGGCGGCGACCACCAACTCGTCACCCACGACCCCCTTCGCAGGGTAGCGACCGCAGTCGACCGTCGGCTCGATCGTGGAGATCTCCACCCGTCCCTTCATGCACCCACCCGTCGTCGGCTCCTGTGTGCCTTCCCGTGGCGAGCGCAGGATACGCACGAGCCGTGCGAAACAGGTTGGGCTACGGGTCGCGCTCGATGACGGTGGGCCCACCGGGCGCGTCGATTCCGGTCTCGTCGACGACCGGGCCGCCGGCCGGCGCGTCGTCATCCGCGTGGTCGCCGCCTTCGATCACCGTGGGGCCGTCCGGGGCGTCCACGCTCGTCTCGTCGTCGAAATCGCGGTCTCGGATCGGTTCGGCGTCGGCCGACGTGTCCGTGCTTGCGCCGGACCCACCGGCAGCGTGCGAAGCTTCGGTAGCGGGGCCTGCCTGTCCGGTGGCGCCTTCGCTGCTGGACGCAGCGGTTTCCCTGTTCGTGGCGCCCGGCGGACTTCCAGGCGGCTCCTGCTGGGCCGGTGCCTCCTCGGTGGGCCTGTCTTCGAGGGGGGCCGGGGGGTGCGGGCCGGCCACGGCCGCACTGTCCGCCAGCTCCACGGGTTCGTACGCAGGCTCGCCGACGCCGCCGGGCTCCTCGGCGCCGGGCTCAGTCGTGGACGCCGGGGCATGCGCCTCGCCCGTGGCCGCAGCGTCGCCCGCGTCGCCGCTGCCATCCCGCTCGGGTAGTGCGACGACCGCGGCGCCCAGTACGACCACGGCGGCGAGAGTGCCGCCACCCCCGCGCATGGTGGTCAGCCGCCGTCTCGCAGCGGCGTTCCGACCGATCGCCGCGGCGAGCAGCTCCACGATTTCGTCGGTGTCGAGCTGGAAGGCCTCCGCCAGGGCGATCGTGTCGTCCTCCCGGAGGGTGGCCGGGTTGCGCATGGGCTGAGCGCGCAGACGGTTCACCAGGCGTACGTACCGGTCCAGGTACGTACCGGGGTCTGCCGTGTCCGGCAGCGTCATGACCTCGTCACCGATCCGGAAGCGTCCCCGCTCGAGGTCGATGAGGACGGTGTGCCGGTTGGGCACCACCTCGGCAACCTCCAGTCCGTACAGCGCAGCGAGGCACTCGAGCTTGGCGACGTCCAGCCGACGTCTGCCCCGCTCGACCGCTCGCAGATCAGCGACCGTGACCGTGCCGGCGCTGGCCCGCCCCAGGTCGGCAAGGCGCAACCCGGCTGACTTCCGGTGCTTGCGCAGCAGGGCGCCGAAGCGCGCGGCGTAGCCCTGTGCCTCGACGATCCCGTCGGCCAGGCCCGCCTCGGTCGCCGCCATGTCCCGCGCTCCTCCCCGTTTCCGATGCCCCTCGCGTCCCGTTGGGGTGGTTGTCGACGCCGCGACCGTGAACCTGAACCGCCGACACGCGTCCCCGCACTGACGCACTACGGGGCAGAGGACGGGCCAACCCGTTGTGACTAGTGCGACTATACCCCACCAGTGATACTTCTGTCACCCCGTGTGACAACGCGGGGCGGGGTCGGCTATCGGTCTCCAGCGCGCTTGGCGTGGACGGCGAGCAGCCGACCGCCGTCGAGCACCTGGACGTAGGGCAAGACGTCATCGACGTGCTCGGCGACGAAATCGGTCAACAGGTCGCGGACCACCGAGCGAAGCTGCTCGGGTGCCCATGGCTTCGCGATGTAGTGGTCGAGCTTGGCGCGGTTGACCGCCTCGATCGTGTCCTCCAGACCAGCCTGGCCGGTCACCAGGACCTTCCGCGCGCCGGCCAGGTCCGGGTCGTGGTGCAGCTCGACGAGGAACTCCACGCCCGTCTCGCCGGGCAAGAGGTGGTCGGCGAGCACCAGGGCGACGTGGTCACCCGTGGCACGGAGCTCCTCGAGGGCGGCGCGTGCGTCGTCGGCGCTCTCGGCGGTCTCGACGACCACGGTGGGGGCGAACGGCTCGAGGTCGCGGACGATCGCGTCCCGAACTGGGGGCTCGTCCTCCAGGCAGAGGATGGCGAGTCGGGGCGTCATCGGGACGGATCCTCTCGGCTGGCGTGGTCGTTGCCTTCGGCAATCGACCTCGGCGGCTTGGGCGGCAGCTGCACGCGAACCGTCGTCCGGCCCGGTTGGCTGTCGATGTCGATCTGCCCTCCGTGGCGGCGGACGATCTGCCTGCAGATCGAGAGCCCGAGGCCGAGACCGTAGGCTATCCGGCCACCCTTGGTTGTGAAGTGCGGCTCGAAGATGCGGTCGAGGTTCTCTGGCGGGATCCCCGGGCCGGAGTCGGTGATCGCGACCTCGACCCCGCCGTCGGTTGGCCGGGTCGCCACATCCAGTCGCCCGCGCTGACCCATCGCGTCGAGGGCGTTGACGATGATGTTGGTCCACACCTGGTTCAGCTCACCCGGGTGCGCGGTGATCTCGGGGACCTCTTCGTAGTGCCGGACCACCTCGACGTGTTCGAGGCGGTGCGCCAAGAGCCGGAGCGTCTCGTCGAGGCCCTCGCGCACGTCGACGCCCCCGACGAGGTCCCGACCGGCCCTTGCGTACGAGCGCAGGCCTTGGACCAGCCCCGAGATCCGGTCGGCGGATTCGCGCAGGTTGCGCATCGCCTCGCCCAGGCCGTGGAGGCGTTCGAGCTCGGTCAGCAGCGCGGAGCGCTCGGCTGCGTCCAGCCCTTCAAGCAACGAGCGAGCCTCGTCGACGTCATCGATGCCCGCCGCGAGCAGGCGCTCGGCGAGGTCGCGGTCGCCGAGCGCCTCGGCCAGTGCCGCCCGTCGACGGCGCTGCTCGGCGGTCGACATCGGGCCCTGTTGGCGAGCGCGTTCCAGCGCCTGCATGCGCCAGCCGCCGTCGGGGCCGCTGGCCAGCAGATCGGTGACGTCGCTGGTGATGAACTCCGCCGCCCGGGTCAGGGCGGCCAGGGGGTTGTTGAGCTCGTGGGCGAGGCCGGCGGCCAACTCACCCAGCGTGGCCATGCGCGCGGATTGCACGACCTGCGACTGGGCCTCCTCGAGCTGGGTGAGCGTCTGCTCGAGCCGGTCTCGATCCTCGGCCAGTGACCGGGCCAAGCGGGTGTTCTCGACCTGCAGCTCCACCGCCCGGCGGTGTCGGCGCGACAGCGACAACACGAGCACGTGGACGAAGCGGTGCGCCAACGCGGGATGCTCGCGCAGCACGCGGTCGAGCTCAGCGAACGAGATCGGCAGCAGTGTCGCGTCGCTGGTCGCCCGCACGGTGAACGATGCCCGCCCGGTGCGGGTCAGGGACGTCAGCCCGATGATCCGCCCGGTGGAGGCCACATGGACGAGGAGCTCACCTTCGGGCGTGGTCTTGGTCAGCTCGACCTGGCCGTCGATGAGCACGGCGATGCCGGAGGGCTTCTCGCCTTCTTGCAGCAGCACCGTGCCTGCTTCAACGTGCCTGCGGGCAGGGTGGCCCAGGGCGCGGTCCAAGTCGGCGATCATCGCCTCCTCGAGCGCGGTGTCGTCGACTTCGTGGCGCAAGATCGCCCGGCTGACGTAGTCGCCGCTGTCGGTGTCGTGCGCCGGCGGGTTCGGGTTGGTGTCCATGTTCAGCAGCTCACATCCCGGCAATGCCGAGCAGGTCCCACAGCAGCGGCGCGACCCCGAGGAAGAGGACGAGCCCGATCGCGCCCACGGCCAGCCCCGCAACGGCGAGGTGGCGCGTGGTGACCGCACCGGTGGCGTAGGCGATCGCGTTGGGAGGCGTCGAGATCGGCAGCGCCATCGCCAGCGAGCATCCCACGGCGATGATGATGCCCGCGAGCAGCGGGTTGACCGCGACCGCGTCGCTCATCGCCATCGTGAGTCCGATCGGCACCAGCAAGTTGGCCGTGGCCGAGTTCGAGATGGTGGTCGACAAGCCCAGGGCGATCAGGGCGAGAACCACCAGCAGGCCCGCAGTCGGCAGGACCTCCCACTCGACTAGGCCCACGATCCAGGCATCGACGCCGGCGGCGCTCATCCCGGTGGCCAGCGCGATCCCACCGCCGACCAGCCAGAGGACGTCCCAGCGCACGTTTTGGATCTCGGGGACCCCGAACACGCGGGTGGCCAGCAGCACGACGACGGGGAAGAACCCCACCACCTGGCTGTTGACGCCGTGCAGTGGCTCGGTCAGCCACAAGCCCACGGTGACGATGAAGGTCACGTAGAAGATCAGCGCCGGGCGGCTGGTCTCGAACTTGCCCTCGATCGACAAACTGATGCTCTTGGTCGGGCTGCGGTGGAGCCGGCCGAGCAGCACCCACGCAGCCGCCAGGGTCAGCAGCATGAACGGCAGGGTGGCCAGCATCCACTCGAGGAACGTGATGGTGATCCCCGCCTCGGCGAGCCCACCGAGCGCGATCGCGTTCGGCGGTGTGCCCACCGGGGTGGCGATCCCCCCGACGTTGGCCGCGATGGGGATGGACAGCGCCAGTCCTGTGCGCAACCGGTCGCCCGGCGGCAAGGTCGCGGTGACCGACAGGACCACCGCGGTCATCGTCGCTGTGGTGGCGGTGTTGCTCATGAACATCGACAAGACCGCCGTGATCAGCATCAAGCCGAGCATGATCCCGCGGGGCGACGTGCCGAAGGGCTTCAGCAACACGCGCGCGAGGTTGCGGTCCAGCGAGTACTTCGCGGCGCCCTCGGCCAGGAAGAACCCGCCAAGGAAGAGCATCAGCACCGGGTTGGCCAGGGCGGCGTAGAAGTCGGCGAACGGCGGGGCCTCGAACCCGCCGGGGACGGGAAGGACCGCGGCGTCGGAGATGAGCAGGATCTCCGCGCCGATGATGGCCACAGCGGTGGCGTGCAGAGGGATCGCCTCGGTCACCCACAGCACGATCGCCGCCAGGAACACGCCAAGCATCCGGTGCCCAGCCGCGTCGAGGCCGTCGGGCTGAAGCACGAGCGGGAGCACGAACGCCACGAGCGCTGCGAGCAGTCCTACGCGCTGGAGGGCGGTCTGCTCGGAGGCGCCCCGCTCGCGGCGCCTCACCGCCGATCTCCCCGGTCGGGCACGTCTGCAACGACGGGTGCGGCGGGCGGGCGTGCGTCGAACGCGACAGCATCAGTTGGCAGCATTCCCGCATTCTGCACCTTGGTGGTGCAAGACGACGTGACAACCGCCTCCTGCTCGAAGGGTCGACCGGACGGGCCAGACGAGTCCCGGCAGCGATTTCGGGCCCCACTCGAGTTCTCACCGAAGGTCGCGGACGTCTAGCCTTGCCGTTCGACCATCCCTTCTGACCGCTTACCCCTGCCCGTCCGAGGAGCCCGCCGTGATCAAGGCGTTGCACACCTTCCGTGTTCGGCCGTCGCTGCCACCCGAGCTCGCCTCACTGGCCGAACTCGCCGGCAACCTCCGGTGGTCATGGCATCGACCCACTCGGGAGCTGTTCCGCTGGGCGGACCCCGAGGCCTGGGAGGCCACGCGGGAGAACCCAGTCGAGTTGCTCGGCTGGCTCGACGAAGACCGCATCGCGCAGCTCGCCGGGGACGAGGCATTTCGAGCCGAGCTCGCCCGGCTCCACGCCGACCTCGAGTCGTACCGGACCGAGGAACGCTGGGCCCAAGCCCAGGACCCGCAGCCACCCCCCGTGGCGTACTTCTCCCCGGAGTTCGGGATCTCGCACGCGATGCAGACGTACTCCGGAGGGCTGGGCATCCTCGCCGGCGACCACCTCAAGGCCGCCAGCGACCTGGGGCTCGACATGGTCGGCGTGGGGTTGCTCTACCGGCACGGGTACTTCCGTCAGAACCTCGACGCGGACGGCTGGCAGCACGAGCGCTACCCCGACCTCAACCCGCACGGGCTGCCCCTGACCCGGTTGGAGCGTGACGGGCACCCAGCCAAGATCGAAGTGCGCCTTGCCGACCACCAGGTTGCCTGCCAGATCTGGCGCGCCGAGGTCGGGCGGGTGGCGCTGCTGCTGCTCGACACCGACCTGCCCGAGAATCGTCCAGAGGACCGCACCGTCACCGACAAGCTCTACGGCGGGGATCGCGAGCACCGCATCCGCCAGGAGCTCGTGCTCGGCATCGGCGGCGTACGTGCCCTCGACCTCGCCCGCGAGCTCGGCGAGGTCGCTGTCGACCCTGCCCTGTACCACTCCAACGAGGGCCACGCGGGGTTCTTGCAGCTCGAGCGCGTCCGCCGGCTCGTGATCGCCGAGGCCCTGAGCTTCGACGAGGCGATCGAGGCCTCCCGCGCGTCGGTGCTGTTCACCACGCACACGCCGGTGCCGGCGGGCATCGACGTGTTCTCGCGCGACTTGATGCAGCGCTACTTCACCCGCTACGCGGCGGACTGCGGCATCGACTTCGACCGGCTGATGGCCCTTGGCCAGGTCGAGCCCACCCCGGGTGAGGGTGAGTTCAACATGGCGGTGATGGGCCTTCGCCTGTCGGCTCGCGCCAACGGGGTGTCGCAGCTGCACGGCAAGGTGGCCCGCCGGATGTTCGCGCCCCTGTGGCCCGACCTGTCCGAGGACGAGGTTCCTGTCACGTCTGTGACCAACGGCGTGCACGCGGCCACCTGGGTGGGGCCCGAGGCCACGGCCGTGTACGACCGCCACCTGCCCCGCGACTGGGCGCACGACCCGGACGCGTGGAGCGACACCGCTGCCATCGGCGACGACGAGCTGTGGCGCGTGCGGGAGCGGGCCCGCGAACGACTCGTGTCCGAGCTGCGCACGTGGGTGCGCCGGCAGCGGGAGCGTCGCGGTGAGCCGGCCAGCACCCTGACGTGGACCGACGAGATCTTCGACCCTCAGGCGCTGACCATCGGGTTCGCCCGCCGGTTCGCCGAGTACAAGCGCGGCAACCTGCTGCTGAGCCAGCCCGAGCGCCTGCGGGCGCTGCTGGTGTCCACCGACCGTCCCGTGCAGCTCGTCTTCAGCGGCAAGGCCCACCCCGCCGACGAGCGCGGCAAGGACATCATCCGCCAGCTGGTCCACTTCTCGGCCGATCCCGACCTGCGGACGCGGTTGGTGTTCGTCGAGGACTACGACATGGACCTCGCTCGGACGCTGTACGCGGGGGTGGACGTCTGGTTGAACAACCCCCGGCGACCCTATGAGGCGTGCGGGACGAGCGGGGAGAAGGCCGTGTTGAACGGCGCGCTGCACTGCTCCACCCTCGACGGATGGTGGGACGAGCTCTTCGACGGCGAGAACGGGTTCGCCATCGGCTCTGGTGAGGAGCTGCTCGACGCCGGCCAGCAGGACGCCGGGG
>SLAO01000119.1 GCA_007126835.1 Nitriliruptorales bacterium
CTCTGAGTAGTCCGCGACGTGGCAGTGCCGCGGGTGTCCCGTGCCGCTCGTCGACTGCCGCGAGGCCGCGGCACGCACCGCGGTCGTGCCGCTCAGCACCCGTGGAGGTCGAACACGACGGAGTCGTGCTTCTTCGGGGTCGGTCCCAGGGCGGCGTGTGCTGCTCATGCGGCGAGCCCGAAGCAGTGGCGGATGAGCTTGTCGAGCTCCACGACGAGCAGCACGGTCACCGAGACTGCTAGCAGGTAGCCCCAGGCCTGCAGCGGGATCGGCTCCACGCGCAGGACGAACTGGGTGGGTGGCAGGTACAGGGCCGCGACGTGGACGACGAGCGCGCCGACTTGGGCGAGGAACAGGAAGCGGTTGGACGTGAGCGACATCGTGAACACCGATCGGAGCTCGGATCGGCTGGAGAACAGGTGAAACGCCTGAAAGACCACGAGGGTGGTGAGCGCCACTGTCTGCGCCTGTGCGAGGGTGAGGTGGTCCTGTGCGAGCGCCCAGCCGAACATGAGCAGCGTGCCGGCGCCGATGACGGCGCCAGTGATCGCGGTGCGGACCCACAGCGGTCCGGTGACCACAGGTTCCTTGCGCCCGCGGGGTTGCTGGTCGAGCACGTCAGGCTCGCCGGGCTCGAACGCGAGGGCGAGGTCCTGCAGGCCCTTGGTGATCACGTTGGCCCACAGCAGCTGGGCAGGCACGAGGATCAGCGGCCAGCCGAGCAACATCGACAGGGGGACGATGAGGAATGTCCCCACGCCGGTGGAGATGAGGAAGAACGTCACCTTGCGGACGTTGTCGAAGGTGACGCGGCCCTCCTCGATCGCTGATTCGATCGTGACGAAGTTGTCGTCGGTCAGGACGAGCTCAGATGCCTCCCGAGCCACGTCGGTGCCCGCTTGTCCCATCGCCACGCCGATGTCGGCCCGCTTGAGCGCAGGCGCGTCGTTGACGCCGTCGCCGGTGACCGCCACGACCTCGCCGATCTCCTGCGCAGCTTCGACGATGCGCAGCTTGTGTCCCGGTTCGACCCGGGCGAACACGGATACGTCGGCGACGAGGTCGCGCAACTCCTCGTCGCTGCGGTCGTCGAGGTCGCGGCCGGTCAACACCACGGCGTCGTCGTCCGCCGCGATCCCCAGGTCGCGGGCGATGGCAAGGGCGGTCGCGGCGTGATCGCCGGTGATCATGACCACCCGCTGTCCCGCACGGCGGGCCGCTGCGATCGCCTCTTTGACCCCGTCCCGTGGGGGGTCGAGCAGCCCGTGCAGGCCGAGGAACGTCAGACCGTCCGGTTCGGGTGGGTCGTCGCGGTCGGGGGGGCTGTCCAGCCGGGCGTGGGCGGTGGCCAGCACCCGCAAGCCGTGCCCGGCCATGTCCTCTTGCGCCTGGCGGATCGCGTCCTCGTCGAGGCCGTCGTCGCCGGCGCTGGCGCGGCACATCGCCAGCACGCGCTCGGGCGCGCCTTTGACGAACACGTGGTGCTCGCCGTCGCGTTCCCGGTAGCTGGCGGCGTAGCGGCGCTGCGACTCGAAGGGGATCTGCGCCCGCTCGGCCCAGGTTTCCCGGACCTCGTCGACGTCGTAGCCTGAGCGCACAACTGCGAGCAGGAACGCCGTCTCGGTCGGGTCCCCGTCGGTCTCCACACCGTCATCGGTGAGTGCGATCTCCGCCTCGTTCGCCAGCACGCCGGCGAGCGTCGCCAACGTCGCGGGTTCGGCATCCGAGCCTGGGGGCGCCTGAGTCTCGGCGTGGCGCGGGTCCTCGGGTAGCTCATCGAGGTCGTGGGTCCGTCCTGCTACCCAGACCTCCTGCACGGTCATCTCGTTGCGGGTCAGGGTGCCGGTCTTGTCCGAGCCGATGAACGTCGTCGACCCGAGCGTCTCCACGGCGGGCAGCCGGCGGATGATCGCGTGGCGGCGGGCCATGCGCTGCACCCCGAGCGCCAGCGCGACGGTCAGCACCACCGGCAGGGCCTCGGGGATGGCCGCGACCGCGAGCGCGGCGGCGACTAGCAGCATCTCACCCAGTGGCTCGCCGACCAGCAGTCCGTAGCCGACCGTAAGCAGCACGGACACGACGATGATCAGGCCGATGATGTTGGCGAAACGCCCCATGCGCTCGGTCAGCGGGGAGGTGATCTCCTCGGCGCCGCGCATCTGCTCGGCGATCTTGCCCAGCTCGGTGGCCTGCCCGGTAGCGACCACGACGCCGCGGGCCCGCCCGCTGGCCACCGCCGTGCCGTCGAACACCAGGCACGACCGCTCGGCGACCGGGGCGTCCTCCTCGACCGGGTCGGTGGTCTTGCTGACGGCCGTGGACTCGCCGGTCAGCAGCGACTCGTCCACCTGCAGCGACGACGCCTGCAGCAAGCGCGCGTCGGCGGGCACCTTGCCGCCGGAAGCCAGCAGCACGACATCGCCGGGGACGACCTCCTCGGCGTCGATCTCGCGCTCCTCGCCGTCACGGAGCACCAGCGCCGTCGGGCTGACCAGCTGCATCAGCGCCTGCACCGCCTGCTCGGCCTGCCGCTCCTGGTAGAAGCCGATCGCCGCGTTGAGGATCAGCACCGCCGCGATCGCCGCCGCGTCGACGTACTCCTGCAGGAGCAGGGTCACCACGGCAGCGATCAGCAGGATGTAGATCAACGGGCTGCGGAACTGGTCGAGCAGCGTCTGCCACCACGGCCGACCCTCGGACTCCTCCAGCTTGTTCGGCCCGTGCTCGGACAGCCGCTGTCCGGCCTCATCAGCGGACAGGCCGTGTTCGGGATCGACGTCGAAGCGGTCGAGGATCTCCTCGACGTCCAGCGCGTGCCAGGCCTGCTCCGGCGACGCCTGCTGCGCCGGCCCGGCACTCGTGTCGTCGGTTCGTTCGGCCATCTCAACCTCTCATCGTCGCACCCCCAAGGGGTGGTGATCTTGGGCGTGTCTTACTCGTTGTCGACGAGCTGGGCACGCCGCGTGGCTGCCGGCCCGGTGCAGCTCCCGCGCGGCCCATGCGAGCATCCCAGCGCACGAGATTTCCGAGCGTGTAACCGACCCACCGGCCGCGCCGCCGAGCAACAGCATGCCCCCGCCAGAACGCCGCACGCCTCGCCCGGGTGGAAGGTGCCCTCGAGACCGTCCTCGGCGACTCCACCGCCACCGCCGATGCCTTCCACGTCACCTGGAGCTGCCGGCTGCTGATCACTGCCACCACAGCGCCCTACGGGTGGACCGGGTCTGGCGCATCCCCGAAGGCCGCCGCCGACGTCGGGGGAGGGCGCACCCACAGACGCACCCGGACGCCTCCGTCCAGCGGCTGTCGGGCGGCATGGCCCCGTCGCAGCGGTCCGTTCGCCCCTGCGCGAGCCGCGCGCCGCGCGCGACGCTCGGGTTATGCGACGCCTGCCACGCGACGAGGCCACGCGACCACGGCCGGAGGGGCAGGGCCGGTTGCCCACGGAGGTGACCGGCGAAGGCCGCTTCGTGCTCCCGCGATCGGGGTTCGTCCCCGCCTACCTGCCCACCTACGAGCAAGGCCGCCTCGGAGAGAAAGTCGACCGAGCGCTCGAGCTGCTCCGGCCGTGCCGTGTGTGCCCGCGGCCGTGCCGCGACGTCGACCGCCTCGACGGTCAGGTCGGCGCGTGCCGGATCGGTCGCCGGGCGCGCGTGGCGTCGGCCGGCCCGCATCTCGGGGAGGAGGACGTGCTCCGCGGCTGGAAGGGCTCCGGGACGATCTTCTTCTCGGGCTGCAACCTGCGGTGCGTCTTCTGCCAGAACCCCGAGATCAGCCAGTTGTGCCACGGCGAGGACGTCCCCGCCGAGGAGCTCGCCGGCATGATGCTGAGGCTGCAACGGCTCGGCTGCCACAACATCAACCTTGTCACTCCCGAGCACGTCGTCCCTCAGATCCTCGAGGCGCTGCCGATGGCCATCGAGGGAGGGCTGCGCCTGCCGCTGGTCTACAACACGAGCGCGTACGACGGGCTCGACAGCCTCGAACTGCTTGAGGGCGTGGTCGACGTCTACATGCCCGACGTCAAGCTCTGGGACCCAGACCACTGCCGCCGCTATCTCGGCGTGCGCGACTACCCCGACGTCGCCCGGGCAGCGGTCACGGCGATGCACGCCCAGGTCGGCGATCTGATGGTCGACGAAGAGGGACTTGCGCTGCGGGGGTTGCTGGTGCGCCACCTCGTGATGCCCGGGCTGCTCGACGACACCGATCGCATCCTCGCGTTCCTCGCGGGCCTTTCTCAGAACACCTACGTCAACGTCATGGGTCAGTACCGTCCGGCGTGGCGCGCCGCGACGAACCCGCGCTACGGCGAGATCAACCGTCCCGTGCGAGGCGAGCAGGTCGCCCACGCCGTCGCCTCGGCCCGTGACCTGGGCCTGTGGCGGCTGGACCCCCGTTGGCTCCCGTGAGCAGCGGTCCTTCCCGGAAAGGGTGGGTCACCTGCGCGGCGTGGCTCGGGGCGGTGCAGCGGGCCGCGGAGGTGCACGCGGGCCGTGCGAGACCCGCAGCATTTCCCAATCGCAGCTTTGTGGCCCCGGGAGGTCGGCGTCGGTGCACGAGGTTGCGATTTCGACGTTGTGCGTGGGCTCAAGGGGTGGACGCAACACCGCCGTGTGGTGGGCAGTGTAATAGGTGGGGGACCAGCGGGACGGCCCAAGCCGGCGGGACGGCCCAGCGCCGGCTCGCGGCGCGCGGGACCCCGGGGGAACCGGTGTCCGGGTGTTGGCCCCCCGCGACCGCGGGCATGATGCGCCAGCCGGTAGCATCTCGACAAAGCCGCGCTCCAGAGGCGGGAGGCAGGTGAGCTCGTCAGCGATCGGGCCCTGGGAGGGGCCCGTCAAAGACCTTCGCCGTGCGCTCAAGGCCGGCAGCGACGTGAGCGCGCGCGTGAGCGACATCGTGCGCCACGCCGAGCTAGACGAGACCGTCCTTGCGCTGGTGCCCCACCCCCGGCGCCGGTGGGGACGGCGTCCGTGGAGCAGCGTGGTCCGCCAGCCACTGACGCTCGGCTATGGGGCCCGCTTCCTTCACAGGGTGGCGGTGCTCGGGGGTGACGGCTCACGCCACCAGCTCATCGAGAAGGCTGTCGAGGCAGACAGCAACGAGGCTCGGTTCTGGCGGGGGTCCCGCGGCCGCGGGCTGGTGGCGTCAGGGGCAGCCTTCGAGTGCGTCGAGCCGCTGGCCGTTCGTGAGGTCGGTTCCCTGACGGTGCTGTACTTCCCGTACATCGCAGCTGTCGACCGCCCCCGCAAGGCCAGCAAGGGCGATCTGCGCCGTGACCCCCTGCGGACGGTGCGCGCCATCGCAGAGTTCAACGCGCGTAACCGCGAGGTCGGGCCGAGTCGAGTCCCCCGGGGATTCAACCGCGGTGCGCGCAAGGAGCCGTCGGTCGAGCAGCTGTCCACCTTGCTTGGGGCTTCGTTGCCCGAGGCCCACGACCTGCAAGCCCGATGGCGCGAGATCGGCGAGCGTTGGTCGGCGTTGCACGAGCAGTACCGGGCGCTGCCCTCGAGCTTGTGCCACAACGACCTCACACCCGGCAATGTCTTCCAGCGCGACGACAAGCTGGTGATGCTCGACTTCGGCTGGGCAGCTCCCGGGCCGATCGGCAGCGACCTGCACACGGTCATCCGCTGGTCGCCTGGGGCGCTGCACGACGAGGACAGCGCCGAGCACCTGATCCGGGTCTACGCCGACGAGTTCGCAGCCTTGGATCATCCCGTGGAACTCGCTCAGGTTCGCAAGGGCGCCTGGATCACGTTCGCGATGCGCTTTCTCAACCTCCGCAAGTGGGCGAGCGCCCGGCACCCCGTCGCCTTCGAGCTCGCGCTGCGCAAGGCGACGGCGGCACTGGACGACCTGTCGTCGCCGTCATGACAGCGCCGGCACCACTTGATCGGGTCGGAGGTCGGTGCGTCGCAGCAGTTGGGCGTTGGCGGCGACGATGATCGTGGACAGGCTCATGAGGGCTGCGCCGACGCTCATCGGAAGGACGAACCCGGCCCACGCCAAGACGCCAGCAGCGAGCGGGATCGCGGCTGCGTTGTAGCCGGCGGCCCAGACCAGGTTCTGCAGCATCTTGCGGTAGCTGGCCGCGGACAGCTCACGGACGGCGACGACCCCGCGCGGATCATCGCTTGCCAGGACGATCCCCGCGGATTCGATGGCGACGTCCGTCCCGGCTCCGATCGCGATCCCCACGTCGGCGCGGGCCAGCGCCGGCGCGTCGTTGACGCCGTCTCCGACCATCGCGACCAAGCGGCCTCGGTGCTGCAGGTCGGCGACCGCACTGTCCTTGTCCTCGGGCAAGACCTCAGCGAACACCTCCTCGATGCCAAGGTCCGCAGCCACGGCGTCGGCTACTTGCTGCGCATCGCCGGTGATCATCGCCACGGCGACGCCGGCGCGATGCAGCGCGGCGACTGCTGCGCGGGATTCGGGTCGAACCTGGTCTTCAAGGGCGAGGGCCGCCAGCACTCTTTCGTCCCGGACGACGTAGAGCACCGCAGCACCCCGCGCCTGCCAGTCGTTCACGGAGTCGGCGAGAGCGGGTGGCACCTCGAGGCCGTGCTCGCGCAGCAGCGCCGGCCCACCGACGGCCACGGTGGCGTCGTCGACTTCGGCTTGGACGCCACGGCCGGCCATCGCCCGGAAGCCCTCGGCGGTGGGGACTTCCACGCCGCGCTCCTCTGCATGAGTCACGATCGCGCGGGCTAGCGGGTGCTCACTGTCGGCTTCGACCGCAGCGGCCAGTGCCAGCGCCTGGTCGGTGTCATCGGTCGCCTCGACCCCTACCACCGCGTGGCTGCCCTTGGTCAGGGTGCCGGTCTTGTCGAACAGGACCGTGTCGATGTTGCGGGTTTGCTCGAGCGCAAGTCGGTCCTTGACCAGGATGCCGCTGCGCGCGGACAGGCTCGTGGAGATCGAGGTGACCAGGGGGATGGCCAGCCCGAGGGCGTGGGGGCAGGCGATGACCAGCACGGTGATCGTGCGGGCCACTGCCGCGTCGATCTGCCCCAGTCCGAGCCAGACGACCATCGTGATCGCCCCGGCGCCCACCGCCACGTAGAACAACAGCGCGGCTGCGCGGTCGGCGAGCGCCTGGACGCGCGTGCGCGACGTCTGGGCCTGCTCGACCAGACGCTGGATGCCCGCCAGCGCGGTGTCGGAACCGACGGCGTCGACCACCAGCCGAACGCTCGAATCGGTGACCACCGTGCCGGCGACCAGACGTTCGCCTTCGCTCCGAGTGACCGGGTTCGACTCGCCGGTGATCGTGGATTCGTCGACCTCCACGGTGCCGCTTTGGACCACCCCGTCGGCAGGGACCCGGGCTCCGGGACGCACCAGTACCACGTCGTCGACCGCAAGCTCGTCGACAGCGACCTGCTCGGGCTGCCCGTCGGGACCGAGGCGCTCGGCGGTGTCTGGCAGCAGCTCGGCCAGCGCCGAGAGTGCGCCGCGGGCTTGGCCGAGTGCTCGCATCTCGAGCCAGTGGCCGAGCAGCATCACGGTGACCAGCAGGGCCATCTCCCACCAGAAGTCCACGAGGTCGACGAGGCCCACGGTCGTGGCCAGGCTTGAGCCAAACGCCACGGTGATGGCCATGCCCACCAGCAGCATCATCCCTGGCTGGCGGTCGCGCAGCTCCGAGAGCGCGCCGGACAGGAACGGCCAACCCCCGTAGGCGAAGACGACGGTCCCCAGCACCGGGGCCAGCAGTTCCGAGCCGGGGAAGGTCGGCGCCGTGTAGTTGAACCACTCCTGGATGCTTTCGGCCCACACCACGATCGGCACGGTCAGCACCAAGGCGACCCAGAACCGCTCGCGGAACATGGCGGCGTGGTCGCCGTGGTCGCCGTGGTCGCCGTGATCATCGGCATTGTGTTCGGATGCGGCGTGTCTGTCCAGCGCGGAGTTCTTCTCGGCGTCGGCCAGCTTA
>SLAO01000043.1 GCA_007126835.1 Nitriliruptorales bacterium
AGGTGTCGGCGACCTCGTCGGGCAAGTCGAGGTCGACGAAGCTGGCGATCTGGCCGAGCTTCATCGCCGCGCCCTTCATCGACCCGAGCAGCTCGACCATCTTCTCGGCGGTGGCCGTGTGAAACGCCTGCTCCGCGACATCGCCGCCGCGCAGGCCCTTGACGCGCGAGGCGACGTAGCCGGCTCCCGTCGACGCTGAGAACCGCGCGAGATCCGCTCCGCGCTGCGTGCGGGAGCCCATGCCCGGATGCCGGGGCCGAGGCTGGTCGTCACGGGAAGCCATGCCGCCATTGTGCCGCTACCTGGGCGAGCCTCGCGCCGAGTGGGCGCGCGCTTGAGCCGGCGGCCCCGAGGTCACGCCACCGTGCTTCTCGCCGTTCCTCGCGGCGGGCTTACGCGGACAGCGGGGTGTACGGTGACAGATGTGATCGACGGGATGGAGTCATGACCGGGACGACCGGGGCCTTGCTGTTCGGCGCGGCGGTCCTCGTCGTGCTGGTCGTCTGGTGGGGCTACAACCGGCTGGTCACGTTGCGCAACCGGGTGGAGGCGGCCTGGGCCGACCTGGATGTCCACCTGGAGCGGCGCCGCGCGCTGATCCCCAACCTCGTGGCGGTCGTCGAGGCGTACGCGCAGCATGAGCGGGACGTCCTTGAGTCGGTGACGGCTGCGCGAGCCGGCGGTGATCACGCCGAGGGTGCCGCCGAGCAGTCGCAAGCCGAGGGGTCAGTCGACGATGCGCTCGGCCAGGTCGTCGCCCTTGCCGAGGCCTACCCGGACCTGAAGGCCGACGAGCGCTTCCGCGACCTGCACACCGAGCTCGTCGCCACCGAGAACAAGATCGCGTTCAGCCGCCAGCTGTACAACGACACCGTCACGGCGCTGCGCAACCGTCTCGAGTCGTTTCCTGGCAACCTGTATGCCCGGAGATTGGGGTTCGCGCCTCCTGAGCTGTTCGCCGCCGACGTCGGGGCGCGGGCAAGCACCCGTGTCGTCCTGGAGTAGCGATGCTGTACGAGCAGTTGGACCGGAACCGTTGGATGACCGTGGGCCTGTTCGCGTTGTTCGCCCTGGTCATCGGAGGGCTGTCGATCGCGGTCGACGTGCTCTTCTTCGGCGACACCGGCCTGGTCGGCCCGCTGATCATCGCCGCGATCATCGTCATCATCGCGTTCACGTTCTCGTGGTTCATGGCTGACCGGGTCGTGCTCGGGACCGTCGGGGCGCGGGCAGCCAACCCCGAGCAGCCAGCAGAGCAGCAGCTCATCGACCTGGTCGAGTCCGTGGCGCTGACCGCGAACATGCCCGTACCCAAGGTTTACGTCATCGACGACCCCGCCCCCAACGCGTTCGCCACCGGACGCAGCCCCGAAAAGGGCGTCGTCGCGTTCACCACTGGGCTGCTGGAGAAGATGGATCGCCCGCAGGTCGAGGCCGTCGCCGCCCATGAGCTCAGCCACATCGCCAACCGCGACTCGCTGATCGGGGTGGTTGCGGCCGTGCTCGTCGGACTCGTCCTCATCATTTGCCGGCTCGCCCTGCGGTTGCTGTTCTTCGGCGGTGGCCGACGGCGTGGCGGCGGTGGCCGCGGCGGCGGTCAGGCGCAAGCGATCATGATGGTCATCGGTCTCGTGGCACTGATCCTCGCACCGATCTTCGCCACCTTGCTGCGGTTCGCGGTGTCCCGCCGGCGCGAGTCGCTCGCCGACGTCAACGCGGTGCGCCTGACACGCAACCCTGACGCGATGATCGGCGCCCTCGAGGTCCTCGCCGGCGACGACACCCAGGTCGACTTCGCCCACGGGCTGTCCAGCCACCTTTGGATCGAGGAGCCCGAGCACAGCCAGGGCTCCTGGCTGGACCGCCTGACCGCGACGCACCCGCCGATCGACGAACGGATCGAAGCACTCCGCGCCATCGCCGGCGACATGCGCTTTCGCTAGAGCACTGCGATACCGACCGTACGGGAGGCAGTCGTGGACACCACCGAGCTGTCGCTCGACACGAGCGGCGACCGTTGGGTCGATTTGACCGACGATGTCGAACGCTTCGCCCGCGGGAGAGGCGACGGGTTGCTGCACGTCTTCGTGCCCCACGCCACGGCGGGCATCGCGCTGATGGAAACCGGCGCGTCGAGCGAAGGCGACCTGCTCGACGCCATCGAGCGCCTGTTGCCGCGCGACGACCGCTACGCCCATCGCCACGGGTCGCCGGGCCACGGGGCCGACCACGTGCTGCCCGCCTTCGTGGCGCCCTCGGTGGTGCTGCCGGTGCTCGGCGGCCGTGTGGCGCTGGGGACCTGGCAGCGGGTCGTCCTCGTCGACACGAACGTCGATAATCCCAGGCGACGGGTGCGGCTCAGCTTCGTCGAGGGCTAACCGCGATCACGCCTCGGGAGCGGGTCGGATCACACCCCGGGCGCCAGGTCCCGGTCGATGTGGCTTCCGTGGTCGGGGACCTCGCGCATGTACGCGGTGTGCATCAACTCGCTGGAGATCAGGAAGTCCGCGGTCGCCAGGTTGGTTGCCACCGGGATGTTCCAAACCGACGCGATCCGCAGCAACGCCTTGACGTCGGGGTCGTGCGGTTGCGACTCGAGGGGATCCCAGAAGAAGATCAGCATGTCGACGCGCTGCTCGACGATCCGCGAGCCGATCTGCTGGTCCCCGCCGAGCGGCCCACTGTTGACGCGTTCGACCGTCAAGCCGACCTCGTACTCCAGCAGGGTCCCGGTGGTGCCGGTGGCCACGAGCTCGTGCGCGGCCAGGACGTTGCGGTTGAAGTCCGCCCAGCTGACGAGGTCGACCTTGCGCCCGTCGTGCGCGACGAGGGCGATGCGTTTGCGTCCGGGAACCAGTTGGGGCACGAGCTTCCTCTCCGACGGGAGACGGTGCGGTCTAATGGCCGTGATCGGCCTTGACGGTCAACACGGCGCAGTCGGCCTGCAACAGGATGTCCTGGGCATTGCTGCCGAGCACGAGCTTGCCGACCGGCGAGCGCCGGCGCAGCCCGATGACGATCAGGTCCACGTCCTCTTCGGCTGAGAACTCGATTAGGTCCTGGGCTGGGGTGTTGCCGCGCACCAGCTCGCGGACCTCGAAGTCGATCCCCCGCCCGCCCAGGTCGGCTTCGACCTGCTCGAGCGCCTCGCGGTACGTGAGAACCTCCTCGCCCTCGTCGCGGGTCCCGCCCCGCATCGAGTGCAACACGACGAGCTTCGCCTGTCGCAGGCGCGCCTCCTCAGCCGCGCGCTCGAGTGCGGCGGTGCCCTCCGGCGTCTTGAGATACCCAACCAGGATCTTCACGTCGTCCTCCCTCCGCCCCAGGGTTGCTGCGCGCCAGTATGCTCCATCCGCGTGCCCCGACCGAGGAGGGACCCATGGACATACAGGGTGTGCTCACCGGAGCACAGGAGGCCCTGACGGTGCGGCGTGTGTTCGGTGAACCATACGAGCGCGACGGGGTTACGGTCATCCCCGTCGCCAAGGTCGCTGGCGGTGGCGGCGGTGGCCAGGGCGCGGCGCCCAATGGCGAAGGCGAGGGCTCCGGCGGCGGGTTTGGTCTTCGGGCGGAACCCGCCGGCGTCTACATCGTCCGGGGCGAGGAGGTGTCGTGGGAGCCGGCCATCGACGTCAACCGGCTGATCCTCGGCGCTCAGGTCGTCGTGGTGGCGGTGCTGCTCGTCGTGCGCGCTGTGGTCAAGCGGCGACGGAAGCGGGGCTAGGCGATGCGCAAGGACTTCGTGCTCATCCCCGACGACGAGCCGGGCGTGCTGGCTCGGCTGGGCGAGGCCGCCGGCGCGGCCGGGATCAACATCGAGGGCATCGCGGCGTTCACCGGTGAAGGCCGGGGCATCGTCCACGTCTTGGTGCCCGACGCCGAAGAGGCCCTACGCGTGCTCTCCGCCGCGGGTCTGGACGTTCGCGCCGCGCGCGACGTGCTCGTGGTGGACATCCCTGACCAGCCAGGGGCGCTCGGGGGAGTGTGCCGGCAGCTCGCCGATGCCGGCGTGAACATCCAACAGGCGTACCTGGCCACCGGCAGCCGGGCCGTGCTCGCGGTGGACGACCTCGACACCGCACGGCGGGTCGTCGGACAGTAGGAGGAGTCGCATCGCCACGCCTTCCCATGTCGAGCGGCTGCTGACCGAGGTCGCCGAGCAACTGCCTGGCCTGGAGGGGCCGGTGCGCGACGGGCTGGCCCGTGCCGTGGCCAGACGCGTGCCCCTGAGCGAACGGGACACCGACACGGTGGCGGCGCTGGTCGCCCATGGGGCGGCGGTCCTCGCCCGCAGGGCCCCCGGCGAGCTCTTGGTCGAGGTGACCCCCCACGAGGACGGCACCCGAGTGGATACCGCGGTGGAGGACGTGCCGTTGTTGCTGTCGACGGTGACGAGCACGCTGGGCCGACGCGGGCTCGACCCGGTTCGGGTGCTGCACCCGGTGCTGGGGGTCCGGCGGTCGGAGGCCGGGCAGCTGGTGGCCATCGAGCCTGCCCGGCCGGCACAGACCCGAGAATCGTGGATCCACGCCCACTTGGACGCGGCGCTGGATCGGGAAGCGCGGGAGGCCCTCGCCGACGAGCTTCGCGACGCGCTCGACGCCGCCCGGCTGGTCGCCGGTGACTACCAGGAGATGCGCCTGCGCCTCGAGGAGCTCGAGGATGACCTGCGGCACATGTCCGGCACCCAGCTGCGGGAATCGCCGCGGGAGCTCGCGCGCCTGATCGGATGGCTGTTGAACGACCGCCTGGTCTTGCTGGGTGTCGGCGAAATCGGCGCCGACGGCACTCACGACGATCAAGGCTCCCTGGGTCTGCTGCGCCGCGGCGACGTGCCCGCGCTGCTGGTTCCCCCGCGCGACGACTCGCTGTTGCGCGTCGGGCGCAGCGCCGCGAAGAGCCCCGTGCACCGCCGCGACCGGATGGTGGAGATCCGCGTCCGGGGCTCTGACGATCGAGAACGGCGGATCCTTGGGCTGTTCGCCGCAGAGGCGCACGCCGACCCGGTCACCGAGGTTCCGGTGGGGCGTCGCCGGCTGCAGGCGATCCTCGACGCCGAGGACTTGGTCGAGGGCAGCCACGACGAGCGGGTGCTGCGCCAGCTGTTCGGGTCGCTGCCGCTGCACGAGCAGCTCGGCGCCGATCCCGAGGACCTCCGACGCACCTTGGTGCCCTTGTTGGCCGCCGAGGAGCGCGCCGACGTCACGCTGCGCTACCTGCTGTCTGACCCCGAGCGTGAGGCCGCGTTGCTGGTGACCATGCCCCGCGATCGCTTTAGCTCGCGGGTCCGTGAGCGGATCCAGTCGATGCTCCGCCGACGCCTCGACGCGGCCGAGATCGACTACCACCTGTCGATGACCCGCGACGAGGGCGTGCTGCTGCACTTCGTCGCACGACCGCCACCGGGAGGGCCATTGGTGGCTCCTCGCGCCGACCTCCTGCGGCGCGAGATCCTGGACCTCACCCGATCGTGGGAGGACGGCGTCGGCGACGCGCTCGCCGAGCGCCACGAACCCGGGGAGGTCTCCCGCCTCAAAGAGGCGTGGCTGGGCAGGATGCCGGTCAGCTATCGGGATCGCGCAGGGCCCGCCGAGGCGGTGGCCGACGTCGAGGAGCTCGACGCCCTGGACCGGTCCGGTGAGCAGATGGCCATGCGGCTGGTGGCCACGTCCGAGGGATCGCTGCGCGCCAAGCTGTACCGCCGCGGGCCGGGGGTGGAGCTGTCGACGCTCCTGCCCGTGCTGGAGAGTCTCGGGCTCGTCGTGGTCGACGAGGTCCCGCACGACCTGCCCAATTTCGGGCAGCTCCACGACGTGCTGCTGCGGGTCCCCGATGACTTCCCGCCGCCATCGGACCTGCGCCGGCGCGGTCCGGCCGCTGCAGCCACCGCCATCGCGGTGCTCCAAGGTCGGGCCGAGGCCGACGACTTGAACCGCCTGGTGCTGCTGTCCGACCTCGGTTGGGACGACGTCGCTGTGCTCCGCGCCTACCGGCGGTACCGCCGTCAGCTGGGCACGGGGTTCACCGAGGCCTACCAGAACGCCGCGCTGTGCGAGCATCCCCACGTGGCAGGCGCGCTGCTCGACCTATTCGCGGCCCGGCTCAATCCGCGCCTGGCCGATCAGCCCGAAGCCATCGCGGATGCGCGCGCGACCACCGTCGCGGCCCTCGAGGACGTCACCCGCCTGGACCAGGACCGGATCCTGCGTGGGTACCTGGGGCTCGTCGACGCGACGTTGCGCACAAGTCGGTACATCGAGCCGTCGCCACCGACGCTGGCGCTCAAGCTCGACAGCGCTGCCGTGCCCGACGTGCGGCCCCCGGTCCCGCATGTAGAGACGTTCGTCTACGCCCCAGAGCTCGAGGGCATCCACCTGCGGGGCGGGCGCGTCGCTCGCGGCGGGCTGCGCCACAGCGACCGGCGCGAGGACGTGCGGGCTGAAGTCCTTGGGCTGATGAAGGCGCAGATGACCAAGAACGCGATGATCGTCCCGGTCGGGGCGAAGGGCGGGTTCGTCCTCAAGCGATGGGCCACCGATCGCGACGCGAGCGTTCGGCGTGCCTACGAGGCCTTCGTCAGCGCGCTGCTCGACGTCACCGACAACGTGCAGAGCGGCGTGGCGGTGCCGCCACCCGACGTCCGCCCGACCGACGGCGAGGACTCCTACCTCGTCGTGGCCCCCGACCGGGGCACCGGTCGGTTCAGCGACCTCGCCAACGCGATCGCGTTGTCGCGGGACTACTGGCTCGGCGACGCCTTTGCCTCGGGGGGGTCACGCGGCTACGACCACAAGGCCATGGGCATCACCGCGCGGGGGGCGTGGGTCGCGGTCCGCCGTCACTTCGCGGAGCTCGGCATCGATGTGGATGTTGACCCCTTCACCGTGGTCGGCATCGGTGACATGTCCGGGGACGTCTTCGGCAACGCGATGCGCCAAAGCCGCGCGATCCGCCTCGTTGCGGCGTTCGACCACCGCGACGTGTTCTTGGACCCCGACCCTGACCCTGAGCGCACCGCCGACGAGCGCGAGCGGCTCGCGGCCCTGCCGCGCTCGTCCTGGCAGGACTTCGACCGGAAGCTGCTGTCGCCTGGCGGCGGGGTGTGGTCCCGCGACCAGAAGTCCATCCCCTTGTCGGCAGAAGCGCGAACGCTGCTGCGCACCGGCGCGGAGCAGCTCAGCCCTCCCGAAGTCATCCGGCTCATCCTGGGCGCCCCTGCCGACCTGCTGTTCGCCGGTGGGATCGGCACGTACGTCAAGGCCAACGACGAGACCCACGAAGACGCTGCCGACCGCGCGAACGACGGCGTGCGCATCGATGCGTCGGCCCTGTCGGCCCGCGTGATCGGGGAGGGGGCAAACCTCGCGCTGACCCAGCGGGCGCGCATCCACTACAGCCGGCGCGGTGGCCGCTGCAACACCGACGCGATCGACAACGCGGCGGGTGTGGCGACCAGCGACAGCGAAGTGAACTTGAAGATCCTCCTCGCCGACGCCATCGCGCAGGGACGTCTCGCAAGCGACGAGCGCGACGCCCTGCTTGTCGCCGCCGAGCCCGAGGTCGCGACACGGGTGCTCGAGGACTGCGACGCGCAGACCCACGCGCTCACCCGGGAGCTAGCCCGCAGCCCGGGTGGTCTCGACGCGTACGAGGAGCTGATGGCCGACCTCGAGCGGCGGGGTCGCCTGCACCGGGATGTCGAGGACCTTCCCGATGCCGAGGAGCTCGACCGTCGAGGGCGTGCCGGCGCCGGGCTCACCCGGCCCGAGCTGGCCCAGCTGCTGGCGTACGCCAAGCTGGACCTGCGCGATGGCATCCTCGAGTCGACCCTCCCTGAGGATCCCGGCGTTCGGCCCCTGCTCATGGCGTACCTGCCGTCGGCCATCCGGGAGCGCTTCGCCGACATCGCCGAGGGCCACCGCCTTCGCCGGGAGCTGATCAGCACCCGGCTGGCGGGCACCGTGGTGGACGACATGGGCATCACCTGGGCCCGGCGTGTCGCCGACGAGCTCGGATCGACCTTGGCGACGACCGCCGCGGCCTACCGCGTCGCGCATCAGGTTCTGCAGGCCGGGCGGTGGTGGGACGACATCGCGGCGCTCGGCACCGAGGTGGAGCTGCGCACCCAGCTCGAACTCGACGCCACGGTCCGCGCTGCGGTGGACGCCTGCGCCCGATCCTACGCCCGACGGGACGGTCTGGAGGTCGAAGCGGCCATCGCGGCGGACGCCCCGGTGGTGGGGTCGGTCTGGACGGCATTGCGCGGCAGCGAGGCGAGCGCGCTGCGCGGGACCGTCACGCGGTGGGTGGGAGAGGGCGTGCCCGCTGACCTCGCCGAACGCGTGGCCGGGCTCGAGGCGATCGAGGCCCTGCCCGACGTGGCGTCGCTGGCCCGCGAGCGGGGCCATGCGGCCGACGACGTGGCCCGGGGGTTCGCGGCCGCGTCGGCGGTCCTGCCGATCCGGCCGCTGGAACGCCTGCTCGACCGCGCGGACCCCACCGGTCGGTGGGCGCGGTGGCAGCGCGAAGGCCTGGCCGACGAGCTGCGGCGCACCCGCCGCGAGGCCGTGGCCGCCGCCTTGGCCGCCGATGGCGCACGCGACGCCGTCGAGGCGGTCAAGCAGTGGCTCGAGGCCACCTCGCATCGATGGGGTCGCGTGGAGTCCCTGGTCGCCGACCTCGAAAGCGCTGACGAGCAGGACCTCGACGGCGTCGCCGTTGCCGCCCGGGTCCTGCGCGACGGGGTGAGCTAAACGCGTCGCCCGTGGCCGTAGCCTCCGGTGCGGAGTCTGGGGGGAGACGCGCCGCGGAGCCTACGCGCGCTGGTCCACCGGCACGTAGGAGCGCAAAGGCGGTCCGGTGTAGATCTGGCGGGGGCGGCCGATGCGCTTGTCGGGGTCGATGTTCATCTCGCGGAACTGCGCGATCCACCCCGGCAGGCGCCCCAGCGCGAAGAGCACCGGGAACATCTTGACCGGGATGCCCATCGCCCGGTACACGAGCCCGGAGTAGAAGTCCACGTTGGGGTAGAGCCTTCGCTCGATGAAGTAGTCGTCGGACAGGACGGTCTCCTCGAGCTTGGCGGCGATCTCGAACAGCGGGTCGTCGCCGGTGAGCTTGTGGATGACCTGGTTGGCCTTGTTCTTGATGATCGCGGCGCGCGGGTCGTAGTTCTTGTAGACCCGGTGGCCAAAGCCCGACAGCCTGAACGGGTCGTCTTTGTCCTTGGCCCGCTCGATGAACCGCTCGGTGGACTCCTCGGAGTCGCGCATCTCCTCGAGCATCTCCACCACGCGCTGGTTCGCGCCGCCGTGCAGCGGGCCCCACAGCGCGCCGATGCCCGCCGAGATCGCGGCGAACATGTTCGACTGGCTCGAGGCCACAAGCCGGACCGTCGACGCCGAGCAGTTCTGCTCGTGGTCGGCGTGCAGGATCAGCAGCGTCCGCAGGGCGGTGACGACGTCGGGGTCGAGGTCGTAGGGCTCGGCAGGCACGGCGAACAGCATGTGGAGGAAGTTCTCCACGTAGTCCAGGTCGTTGCGGGGGTAGATGTAGGGCTGGCCGATCCCGCGCTTGTAGGCGAACGCCGCCACCGTCGGCAGCTTGGCCATCAGGCGGTAGGTGGAGACCTCCACGTCGTGCGGGTCGTTGGGGTCGTAGTGATCTTGGTAGAACGTCGACAGGGCGCTCGTGGCCGCGGACAGGATGGCCATCGGGTGCGCGTCGGGCGGGAACGCGTCGAAGAACGGCTTCATGTCCTCCCGCAGCAGGGTGTGGCGCGTGATGTTGTTGCGGAATCCCTCGAGCTGCTCGGCGGTGGGCAGCTCCCCGTAGATCAGCAGATACGACGTTTCGATGAACGTGGAGTGCTCGGAGAGCTCCTCGATGCTGTAGCCACGGTGGCGGAGGATGGCCTCCTCGCCGTTGATGAAGGTGATGTCGCTCTTGACCGCCCCGGTGTTGCCGAAGCCGGGATCGTAGGTCACAAGCCCGGTGTTGGCTCGCAGGTTCGAGATGTCGACGGCCCGCTCTCCCTCGGTACCTTCGAACACTTCAGCCTCGAAACCCTGGCCATCGAGATCGATCCGTGCCTGGTCGCTCATCTGGCTGTCCCTCTCGCCGACGGACGCGGTGGCCGCGTGGGGCGTACGTGGGCGACAGCCTACCCCGGCAGGCGCCACCGGCAGTAGCCTCGAAGGCGTCGGACGCGGGGACGGGGGACCCTTGTGGGTGTGGCTGCGCTATGTTGCGCGCCGGCCGGCAGCAGGTGGAGGAGCGATGCGATGACGACGAGCGCAACCGAGCCTGCCGTCCTAGACCAGGCCAGCTCGGAGCGGATCCGCCGCCACCTCGAGGTGCTCTACGACGAGCGAACCGTCGCCGACTACCACCCGCGCATGGTGCGGCTGTGCGAAGGGTTCGCGGCACGCCTGTGGGATCGTCCCGTGCCCGACCCGGTGACCCAGGACGACGTCCTGCTGATCACCTACGGCGACCAGATCCGCGAGCCCGACCGCCGTCCCCTCCAGTCGCTCCGGGAGTTCGTCGCCGAGCACCTCCAGGGGCTGGTCTCGGGCCTCCACCTGCTGCCGCACTTCCCGTCGACGTCCGATGACGGCTTCGCGGTCAGCGACTACTTCTCGGTTGACCCGGCCCTGGGCACCTGGAGGGACGTGCTGCGGCTCGCGCAGGACCAGGACGTGATGTTCGACGCCGTGGTCAACCACACCTCCGCGTCGGCGACGTGGTTTCGGCGCTGGACCCGCGACGAGGCAGCGTTCCGTGACTTCTACCTGAGCCTGGACCCGGAGGCGGATACGTCGTCGGTGGTGAGGCCGCGGGCCTCCCCATTGCTGACGCCGTTCGAGACGGTCAGGGGACTGGAGTGGGTGTGGACCACCTTCTCCAGCGACCAGGTGGACCTGGCCTATCACAACCCCGAGGTGCTCCTCGCGATGTGCGAGGTGCTGCTCAGCTACGTCGAGCATGGCGCCCGGCTGCTGCGACTCGACGCCATCGCGTTCCTCTGGAAGCGCCTCGGGACCAGCTGCGTGCACCTGCCCGAGACCCACGAGGTGGTCAAGCTTTGGCGTACCATCCTCGACGCGGTGGCCCCGGGAACCCTTCTGGTCACCGAGACCAACGTCCCCCACACCGAGAACGTCAGCTACTTCGGCGACGGCACCGACGAGGCGCACCTGGTCTACCAGTTCCCACTGCCGCCGCTGACTTTGTCGGCGTTCCACCTGGCCGACGCGTCGATGCTCGGCGAGTGGATCGCCTCGCTGACGACCCCGTCTTCGTCCACCTGGTTCCTCAACTTTCTCGGCTCGCACGACGGCATCGGGCTGCGCCCCGCCGAGGGGCTGTTGACCGCCGGCGAGATCGAGCACCTGTGTGAGCTATCGCGCGCGCACGGTGGCGGGGTCAGCTATCGGGCGCAGCCGGACGGTTCGTTGACCCCCTACGAGCTGAACACCGGATTCTTCGATGCGCTCAACCCCGTCGACGTCGACGAGCCCGAGGAACGTCGCGTCAGGCGCTTCCTCGCCGCGCACTCGATCCTGTTCGCGTTGGCTGGAGTGCCGCTGCTGTACGTGCAAGCGGCGCTGGGAAGCAGCAACTGGCTCGACGGCGTCCGCGAGACCGGGCGTCTGCGGACGATCAACCGGCGCAAGTTCGACCGAGACGAACTCGAGGCCGAGCTGGCCCAACCGGGCTCACGGCGCCGGCAGGTCCTCGACGGGCTGCGCGCACTGCTGACGGCGCGGCGGGCCGAACCGGCCTTCCACCCTTCCGGGCCCCAGCGGGTGCTCCCGACTCCAGCGCCCGTGCTGGGCCTCGAGCGGTTCTCGCCGGATGGTCGGCGCTGCGTGCTCGCCCTCACCAACGTCTCCGGGCGCCCTCAGACGCTGCGACTCGGGCCCGCCCCTTGGCTGTCCGCCACGTTCGTCGACCTCCTCGAGGGGGACAAGGTGCGCGGGCACAGCGATGGCTTCCTCGAGGTCGGGTTGGTGCCCTACGGGGTCCGCTGGCTCGGACGGGACGCCTAAGCCGGTCCCTGCGACTCGCTACCGCGTTGCCACCGACGTGATCGGGGGGCGCTGCACCACGGTGACATCGCGCGTCTCGGGCCGCATCTGCCCATCGTCGCTACGCGCGAACTGCACGTACCGTCCCGGCGGGGCACCGTCGGCGCCGAAGACCCCCGACAGCGACAGGCGCGCCTCCGCGTCGAGTCGCAGGAACGCCACCTGCGAGATCGCGTAGGCCATCCGCGACAGCGCATCGAGCGGTTGGTTGTGGTGGATGCGCTCGCCGACGTCCACCTGGGCGATCGCGTCTATGCCCACCGCTTCGAGGGTGTCGACGAGCATGCCCAGCTCGACGCCGTAGCCGGTGAAGAAGGGGATGGCCTCGAGCAGGTCGCGCCGACCGGCGTACTCGCCCGACAGGGGCTGGATCAAGCCACCCAGCGGTGGCCAGAGCAGGTTGAGCAGGGGGCGGGCCAGCAGCTCGGTCACGCGTCCCCCACCCGAGGGCTGCAGCTGGCCCTCGGTCTGGAGCGGGCGCTCGTAGAAGGCCTTGACCAGGGCCACATCCGGCGCCAGCAGCAGAGGCGTCAGCAGCCCGACGACGAAGTCGGGGCTTGGGTTCTTGATGTCGCTGTCGACGAAGGCGACCACGTCGCCCGAGGTGACCGTCAGGCTGCGCCACAGGGCGTCGCCCTTACCCAAGCATGGACCGTAGTCGGGCAGGACGTTTGCATCGGCGTGCACCCGCGCTCCGGCTCTGGCCGCCAGATCCGGCGTACCGTCGGTCGACCCGCCGTCCATGACCACCAGCTCGTCTACCAGCGAGCCTGACAGCTCTGCGACGGCGGCGACCATCCCCTCGACGGTCTCGGCCTCGTTGCGGGCCGGCAGGACGACCGACACCGACACGCCCTGCTCCCGCTTGTGCGCGACGAGCTGCGAGACGGTGGCGTCCCGGGCGCTGAACGTGCGGTTGTCGAACCAGGCAGCGAGGTCGGGCGGCGGTGGGGTTGTCATCAGTCCTCGGTCGTGAAGGTGCCTTCCATGGTGGCCCGGTGCCCGGGGATGCTGCAGTAGTAGGTGTATTCCTCACCGGGCTCGAGTTCTACCTCCCCAACGTCGACGGCCCCGCCGGGCGCCTCGACGACCAGCTCGTCACCGAGCTCCTCGATCACGACGTTGTGGTCGGCCGCTCCCTCGTTGATGATCGCGAACGTGACCGTTCCCGACGGCACCGTGTCGGGCGCCTGAGTGTAGATGTTGTCCTCGGTCACGAACTCGATCGCATCGTCGGGGATCTCCTCCTCGACGTCCTCGTCGACGTCCTCCGCTTCGGCGACGTCGTTCTCCTCTTCGAGGGTCGGGGGCGTGATCTCCCGGGGACCGACGTTCCAGGCGGCTGCTCCCGCCCCGACCACGGCGACCAGGCCGACGACGACCCCCACGCCGATGGCGCGGGAGTTCAGGTGACGACGGGCGGCGATCATCGCGCCCACCCCGAGCACGTACGCCGCGATCAGCAGCGCGATGATGGTCGCCGCCGCCGCAGGGATGGCCAGGAACACCCGCGACAGGCTGAAGGTGAACAGGCCGATTCCGGCGAGCACCCCGATCGGCAGAGCGATCGGCGTCACGACGCGGTTGCGGAAGTCTGGATTCATGATCTCGCGTGACCGCCTTCGTTTCGGGTCCGACGCGGCGGCCTGGGTGTCGCGCCCGACTCGGATGGCAGGACGGGGCCGCTGCGACGCGCAGGGGAAGTCGTGGGGGGCTCAGTGGTCATGGGGCGTCAGAACGTCAGCAAGATGGTGGTGACGAAGAACAGCAGCGAGGCGGCGATCACGCCCGTCCAGAACAGGCGGCGGAACCAGCGGCTGTCGAAGCGCAGGTGCATGAACCACAAGACGACGAGCACGAACTTGGCCGCGGTGAGGGCAAGCAGCGCGGGGACGGCGACCTGCCGGGGCACGTCGGCGTAGTACAGCCCGACCTCGATCGCGGTCAGGACCGCGAGGATCACCCCGATCTCGACGTACTCCTTGACGCCGGGATGATGGTGCTCCTCGCCGGAGGCGTGCGGCTCCTTCGTCTCGGTGTCGGCCATGAGCTCCTACTCCGCCGGGATGAGGTAGACGACCGTGAAGATGATGATCCAGACGATGTCCACGAAGTGCCAGTACAGACCGACGTTCTCGACGATCTCCGACTTGCGCCGCTCCAGCTTGCCGGCCAGCGACCGTCCCCACAGGGTCAGCAGCATCAACACCCCGACTCCCACGTGGACCCCATGGAAGCCGGTCAGGACGTAGAACGAGGTGGTGAACGGAGAGGTCGACATCCGCATGCCCTCTTCCATGAACACCGTGAACTCGTAGATCTGGCCGGACAGGAAGGTCGCGCCCATCAGCGCCGTGGCCAGCAGCCACGTGCGCATGCGGCGATCGTCGCCCTGCTGCGCTCCCGACAGGGCAAGCACGACGCCAAGCGAGGACATCAGCAGGATGAACGTCGACACCGACGTGAACGGGATGTCGTAGATCGTGCTGGGGTTGATCTCCGGCGCGTCGCCGAAGGCGTTCACGTAGATCAGGTACGCCGCGATCAGCGCGCCGAAGAAAAGGCACTCCGAGCCGATCATGGCCCACATGCCCATCTTCTCGTTCGACAGGCCGAGGGTCGTCTCGTGCTGGGGCGTGGGCGCCGCAGGCTCCGATGCCATCTGTGTCGCTACCTTCCTCGCCGGATGCGCCGGGGCTAGTGGTCGTCCTCGCTGGGTGGCTCGAACGCCCAGCCGAAGAAGCCGTACAGGCCGACGACCAGTCCGAGGCCGAAGATCGCGGCCATGGCGATCCCGCCGGTGAACACGCCATAGCCAGCGATGGTGATCCCCAGCGCGGCCACCAGCGGGAAGAACGAGGGGTCGGGCATGTGGATGTCGTGCGCCTCGTGTTCGTGCGCTGCCTCGCCCGACCCGCCTGCCGGCACTCGGATGGGCTTTCCGTGGTCGCTGGTGTACTTGCGATTCCACAGCTCGTCGCGCGAGGTGACCTGGGGGATCTCGTCGAAGTTGTGGGGCTTGGGGGGACTGGTGGTCAACCACTCGACCGTTCGAGCGTCCCAGGGGTCGTCACCCGCGACGACCCCGCTGCGGCGGCTGATGACCACGTTGATCACGAAGATCAGCACCGCCACCGCGATCAGGAAGGAGCCGGCGGTCTCGACGGCGTTCCAGAACTCCCACCCGTAACCGGCGGGGTAGGTGTCCACGCGTCGCGGCATACCCTGCAGGCCGAGGATGTGCATGGGAGCGAACGTCGCGTTGAAGCCGATCAGGATCAGCCAGAAGTGCCACTTGCCGAGCTTCTCGCCGAGCATCCGGCCCGTCATCTTCGGAAAGAAGTAGTACATGCCGGCGAACAGCCCGAAGAGGGCGCCGCCGAACAGCACGTAGTGGAAGTGGGCCACGACGTAGTACGTGTCGGTGTGCTGGTAGTTGTGGGGGACCACGGCGTGCGTCACGCCCGAAAGCCCGCCGATGGTGAACATCCCGATGAGCCCGAGCGCGAACAGCATCGGCGTGGGGAACGTCAGCTTGCCGCCCCACACCGTCCCGAGCCAGTTGAAGATCTTCACTCCCGTCGGCACCGCGATGAACATCGTGGTCAACGCGAACGCGGCGTTGGCGACGGGTCCCATCCCCACGGCGAACATGTGGTGCGCCCACACGCCGAAGCCGAGGAAGCCGATCGCGATACCGCTGAACACCAGCGCCGCGTAGCCGAAGATCGGCTTGCGGCTGAACACCGGCAGGACCTCGGACACCAGCCCGAACGCGGGCAAGATGAGGATGTAGACCTCTGGATGCCCGAACAGCCAGAACATGTGCTGCCACAGGATGGGGTCGCCGCCCGCAGACGGGTCGAAGAAGTTGCCCCCGAAGCGCACGTCGAACATCAGCTGCCAGAGGGCAACCCCGATGATCGGCATCGCGAAGAGCATCAAGAAGCTCGTGACCAGCGTCATCCAGGTGAACACCGGCATGCGCATCAGCGTCATCCCCGGCGCCCGCATGTTGAGGATGGTGACGACGAAGTTGACGCTCGACACCAGTGACCCGAGCCCGACGATCTGCAGCCCGATCGAGTAGAACAGCATTCGGGACACGTGCGCGTCGACGATCGTGCCGGCCATCGGGTCCGGCCCGACCTGCGACGACAGCGGCGCGTAGTTGAACCACCCCCCGTCGGGCATGCCGCCGAGGAAGATGGAGGAGTAGATGAAGATGCCGCCGAAGAGGAAGACCCAGTAGCTAAACGCGTTCAACCGGGGAAACGCGACGTCGCGCGCGCCGATCTGCAGGGGCATCACGAAGTTGAAGAACCCCGCGCTCAGCGGCATCAGCGCGAGGAAGATCATCGTGATGCCGTGCATCGTGAAGATCTGGTTGTACTGGTCGGGGTTCAGCGCCTGACCGTCTGGTCCCGCGAGCTGGACCCGGATCAGCAGCGCCTGCAGGCCGGCGATGATGAAGAACGTGAACGCGGTGACGAAGTACAAGATCCCGATCTTCTTGTGATCGGTGGTCGTCAGCCACGACCAGAAGCCCGTTGTGGCCTTAGGGCGGCGGAACGGGTTCCGGCTGGTGTCGGATTCGGCGGTGGCGGCCATCTGACGTCTTTCGTCTACGGCGTGCGGGCCGGGGTCACTCGAGGCTCATGAGGTATTCGACGAGGGGCTCGACCTCGTCCTCTTCGAGCAGGCCGTCCTCGATCAGATTGGGCATCTGCGCTCCCGGTTTGACGTCCTGGGGGTCCCGGATCCAGTCAGCCAGGTTCTCGCGGTTGTTCTCCAAGAACGCACCGGCCAAGGTGTCGCGGCTGGCGAAGTGGGTGAGATCGGGACCGATGCGCAACTCGGCGGTTGATCCGTCCACGGGGCTCTCGTAGCCGTCGATTGCGTGGCACTGGATGCAGGTGGCTGTGTCGAACAGGGCCTCGCCCTCGGCGACGAGGGGGTCCGCGTCCTCGTCGACGGGTTCGACGGGCTGCGCCTGCTCGTCGAGCCAGGCGGTGAACTCGTCGGGGTCCTCAGCGATGACCTGGAACCGCATCCGCGAGTGCGACAGGCCGCAGAACTCCGCGCACTGGCCTTCGTAGCGTCCGGGCTCGTCGGCTTCGAGCGTGAGGTTGCGTGTCTGCCCGGGGACGACATCCTGCTTGCCGGCCAGCCGGGGCACCCAGAAGCTGTGCAGGACGCCCTGGGCAACCGACCCCGTCTTGTCCCCGACGCCTCCCGGGTCCGGGATCGACGCCGACAGCGCCTCAAGGTGGAGGTACACGGGCCGGCCGGTGGGGATGTGCAGCTGGCCGGACGTGATCACGCCCTGACCTTCGTCGTCTAGGTATTCGAACTCCCACCAGTACTGCTTGGCGACGACCCGCACCTGCAGGGCGTCGTCGGGTTCGGCGGCGAGGTCGAAGATCGTGTCGATGGTCGGCACCGCGATCCCCGCCAGGATGACCGCGGGGATGAGGGTCCAGAGGATCTCCAGCCGAGTGTTGCCGTGAACCTGCGAGGGCAGTTCGTCCCCGTCGTCCCGCCGCTTGCGGAAGCGCCAGACGGCCACCAGCAGCAGGCCCTGGACCAGGACGAAGACCACCACCGCGATGGGGAACACGATGTTCCACAGATCGTGGCTGGCCTGCGCGGACGGGCCGCGGGGATCCAGCGCATCTTGCGGAGCGTCGGCAGCGCAGCCGGCGATCAGTCCGGCGATCACGAGAAGTACGCCCAGGCGCATGGTCCGCTGCCACCGCCGAGGGGTCCCTCCCACCAACCGGGGGCCTCCAGCCCGCATGCATCCTCCATGTCGACGGCGGTCCCACCGTGGTTCCGCCGAAATCAAGGACCTTGGTCGCCCGGAGTCTAGCCCACCGGCCCTGCACTGGCCGCTTGGGCGGGCAGGTCCCGTTGTGCGGCGAGCGCACTGGCCCTCGATCCCGAGCGCGGGCAGTTTTGCACGTCCATGCGTCCCACCCCAAAACGGCGGTCGGCCCTACTTGCAGGGGACCCTTGGCCGGAAGGGTCCGCGGGGGGAGTCTGCGGACGGGCCAGCGGGGCAGTGGTGGAGCAACGCAGGCTGACCCCACGAAACAGAGAGTGTTGTCAGCACGCTGAGGATTTCGGGATACTGCAGTCCCGCAGGTTTCGGGGAGCCGTGCTCGCGCATGCGCCACCGGCGGGGACCACTGTCGGCCGCTCAGAGGAGACCCGATGTCGACGCATGCCGCCGCGGGTTCGCCGCGTGGACGCACCATGGTCAGCGTGGGACTCGCCCTCGCATTAGCCCTGACCGCCGCGCTCGCCGCTCCGGTCGCCTCCGCAGGGAGTGCGGACGGCACCTTGAACGTCGGCCTCGCGTTCAGCGCCCAACCGACGGATGCCGAGGTGGGCGAAGTCATCAGCACGCAGCCGTTCGGTGGGGCCGGCGCAGACCCGGTGAGCGTCAAAGTCACCGTGACGGCGCAGTCGCTCGACGACGCGGTCAGCGGGCTTCGTGGCCCGTCGCGGCGATACCAAGAGCAGATCCGCGACGTGCTCGGGGAGGGAGTGACGCTGAGGCTGGCAAGCGCGGACGGTCGCTTGCACGACGACGACCTCGCCGTTGTGCCAGACCAGGTCAGCCTGTCGCCCGACGCTGAAGGTGGCTTGCAGGGTGTCGTCGCGTTCGAGCATCTGAAGGTCCGTACCGCGGTCCGGGGTGCCGCCCTCGACGCGGCGCTGCCCGACGGCATGATCACGATTCCCGGGCAGGGCGGGAACGGCCCGTTCGACATCGAGCTGTCCGCCCGCTCGCAGGTATCCGACCGGTTCACCGTTTGGCAGAACGCGGCGGGGTGCGTCGCCGGCTCGCCGTGCACCGCCGAGCTGGGCCACGACATGGACGAGGACAGCCACCAAGGTCTGCACGTCGAGCTGACGTCCGATTCGACGCAGGGCTTCTTGGCGATGACGTTCACCGACGAGGACCTCGAGCCCGGCGGCGGCAGCGCGGTTGCAACCTGCGACGGGCAGGAGTACGTGTCGATCCCGGGTCCGGTGCTCTTCGATGGCCTCGATCTGCACGAGAGCGTCGACGAGCTCATCGCCACGGTGCGCATCGACAAGGCAGCCGTCCAGGAGGACGTGAGCAACGGGCGCGCGCACTACGACATCTGCTACGTGGGTGACAAGTCGTTCACTGCCAAGTCCGGCGTGCCTGCGCCGCAGCGAGACGGCGAGGCCGGCGATTTCGACGACCCGCTCGAGTTCGGCCCGGCCCTGCTTCCGCACTGCAGGGACCATGACAAGGCCCCGTGCGTCCAGTCTCGAACCGGCTTCCGGGGTGGCGGCGCCGAGATCGTCGTCCGGTTGCCTGCCGGCGACCCGATCATGCGCTAGCCGCGGGTTCGCTGGGGCCGGGCTCCCTGGAGCTCTGTCTCGTCGGGTACAAGGTCGCCCGGGGCGCGCACCTCGAGTATGACCTCGCCGGGGATCTCTGGGAGGCTACGGACGCCGAGCCGGTCGAGGATCGTCTGGCTCTCGGCGCGCAGGGCGGCGGCTTCGCCCGTGCCTTGCCGCTCGGCCACGAGCGCGAGGGCGCGCTTGCCGAGGGCGAGCTCGTAGTCGGCGTCGCGTGCGCGTGCCGCCTCGAGACAGCGCTGTGCCGCAGCTCGCGCCTCGTCGAGCTCGTCGAGCTGCAGCAGCGCGTAGGCCCGTACCCGGTCGAGCACCGGCTCCTGCGCCGCCACCCCGGTGCGGGAGGCGGAACGTGCCGATGCGGCGTCTGCGAACCCCAGCGCCGATGCGGCGTCGCCGGCGAGCACGTACACCTCGGCGATCCGTGCGTCTGCCTCGAGGGCCTGGACCTCGGCGCCGACCTCCTGCCACGTCCGGCGGGCCTCGCGTAGCTGGTGATGCGCCTCCTCGAAGCGGTCCTTGCGTCCCGCGACCCGGCCGAGGTTGGCGGTGACGTGCGCCAGAATCGTGCGGTCACCGACGGCGCGGAACACGCGCTCGGCCTCACGAAAGAGGCTCTCAGCCTCCTCCAGGCGACCCTGGTCGGCGAGGATCTCCCCGATGTTGTTGCGACCGGAGGCCGCTCCGACGACGTCGCCGGTGCGCTCGTCGAGCTCCAACGCCCGCTCGTAGCGCGCCAGGGCCTCGTCCCACCGGCCTTGCCAGAACGCGATGCCGCCCATGTTGTTGAGCACGCTGGCCTGGTTGGGCAGGTCGCCGAGCTCCTCGTACAGCTGCAGCGCCCGCTCGGCGTACACGGCCTCCTCCGGCTGGCCGAGATCGAGGTGGATCCAGTCCAGGAGGCGGTACGCGTGGGCGAGGACCTCTCGCGCGTCGGCTTGCTCGGCGGCGTCGATTGCCGCCTGCGTCCACGCCAACGCTCGGTCGTGGTGTCCTTGCGCCTGGCGGAAGTGGCCGTACCACACCTGGAGCTCGGCACGTTGACGTTGCGCCGCGGGGTGCTCGGTCCCCTCGATGCGTCGCAATCCGCGGGTGATCGACCCGAGTGCCTGCGAGAAGCGCCGGAGCCGCGCCTGCACCCGCGCGTGCTTGAGCCAGAGGCGGGCTTGGTCGACCGGATCGGCCATTGCTCGTCGGGCGTCGCGATAGGCCGCACCTGCTTGCGCGAAGTCGCCCAATCGCTCCTGCGCGTCGCCCAAAGCCTCCGCAGTCCTGCCGAGCTCCTCGCGGGGGATGTCCTCGAGGTGCTCGGCGGCGTCGAGGGCGCGTCGGTAGAAGCGAGCGGCAGCTTCGTGGGCGTAGATCGACGCGGCGTTGCGCGCCGCCGCCAGCGAGTGCACCCAGGCGGCTTCGTACCGGGCGGCCAGGAAGTAGTGAAACGACAGCAGCTCGCTCGCGCCACCGTCCTCGGCCGCGATGGTGTCCGCCGCAGCCGCGTGCAGCCGTCGCCGGAGCCGGTAGGCAAGCCCGTCGTAGGCCGCGTCGCGGATCAGCGAGTGGCGAAACGCAACCTCGTCGCGCTCGTGGTCGAGGAAGCCGTCTAGCTGCGCCCAGACCTCCTGACGTGTTCTCGCCTCTGGCGCGACCGCGTCCACGAGGGTGCGGGAGAAGCGCTGGCCGAGCACGGACACGTGACGCAGCAGCGCCCTGGCGTCGGGCGTCAGCAGGTCGATACGGGCGGTGACCAGGGCCTCGACCGAGTCGGGCAGGCCGCCCAACCCGCCGGCCCGCACCGCAGCGACGAGCTCCTGGAGGTACAGCGGGTTCCCGCCGCTGCGTTCGAGCAGCGCGGCCATCTCGTGTGGCGGCAAGGGTGCGTCGTCGGTGGCCGCATCGGCCAGACGGGCTGCGGCGCCCGGGTCGAGCGGTTCCAGGGTCAGCACGTCGCCGTGCTCGTCGGGGATCATCCTCCCGTCCCCGGCGCGTTGGGTCAGGCACAGCAGCCAGGCGTGCTCGCCGGCGTGCCCAGCGAGTGCGCGCAGCAGGTCCGCGGAGGCCTCGTCGAGCCACTGCGCGTCCTCGACGACGAGGAGTGTGGGTTCGCGGCAGGCCCACGCCAGCAACTGCGCCGTCACCGAGTGCAGACGGTCGCGACGAAACTGCTCACTCAAGCTCTCGGTCGCCGGCGTCGCCGGCACGTCGGCGTCGAGTGGGATCGCCAGCAGCGGTGCCCACGGGAGGAGCTCGGGAAGCGACTGCTCGAGCACGCGCTGAAGGTGCTCGGCCGCCACTGTGCTGTCGGCACCGGGCGAGACTCCGAGCAGGCCGCGGAGCAGGCTGCGCAACGGGGCGTAGGGGATCGCCGCTCGGTACATCTCGCCGGCCATCTGACGGACCGTGAACCCCGCGGCCCGCTCGACGAGCTCCTCGACGAGTCGGCTCTTGCCCACACCCGGCTCGCCGACGAGCTCGAGGACCCGCCCTCGCCCGGCCCGGGCCTCAGCCAGCGCGCGGTCTAGCACCTCGAGCTCGGCGCCCCGCCCGACCAACGGCAACCGTGGGCCCTGGTGGGGCCGCGTCCCCTGCGCGGGCCCCACGAGACGAGCCTGGACGCGCTGGCGTTTGCCCTTCAGCTCGAGGCCTTCGACGGTGTCGGTGGCAAACGTCGTCCGCGACTGACCGATCACGGCGTCGCTGGCGAGGATCTGCCCGGGCCTCGCCCGCGACATCAACCGCGCCGCGACGTTGACCACGTCGCCCATCACCGTGTACGTACGGCGATGGGGCGGCCCCACGTCGCCGGCGAACACCGCGCCGGCGTGCACCCCCATCTGCAGCGGCGCAGCCACGTCGGCCACGGCCAACTCCCGCATCGCCAGCAGCATCCGCTCCTCGTCGTTGCCCCCACTGGACGGGGCGCCGGCGGCGAGGATGATCTTGCTCGCGTCGCGGTCCACGTCGGTGGCCAGGAACGCGACGCTGTGCGCCTCGGCGGCGTGCTGGACGGCGTCGATGACCGATTCGACAGCGTCCGCGGCCGTTGCCGGGCCCTGCCGCGCGATGAGCTCGTCGGTGCCCGAAAAGCGCAGGAAGGCGACGGTGACCAGGCGGTGCTCTGGCTCCCGCGCGCGTTGGTCGAGGTAGTCGCGCAGCGCGGCGGGCACGCACACTCGAGCGAGGTCATCGTGACGCTCGGGCGGTGACGTCGGTTCGCGGTTGCTCACTGGTGCTGCGGTGCGCAGGGCACGACCCTGGCGACGGTCGGCCCGGGCGACCAGATCCCCAGGCAGTCCGGCGACGGTGGTGTGGCTGACTCGGACCTCACCAGCCTGGGCGGCGGCCTCCACGGCCACGGTCTCGCTGACCCCCGGGCCGGCGATGACGAGCTCGCGATGCGACGGCCCCACGAGGAACGCGTGCACGGTGCCGGCGTGCACGCCAATCGATACCCGCAGGGTCACTGGTCCCGCCGAGGTCTCCACGCGGGCGACCCGCTGCAGCGCCGCGCGCATGCCCAGCGCAGCCCGGCTGGCGGTCAACCCCTGCTCGTCACCCGGGAAGAACAGCAGCAGCGCGTCGCCGCCGAACTTGAGCAAGCTGCCGCCTTCGGCGTCGACGACCGCCAGCAGATCGGCGAAGCGGCTGCCGATGACGTCGGTCAGCTCCTCGGCCCCGATCCGGCCTCGGGAGGCCAGGCGCTCGGACAGCGCGGTAAACCCCGACACGTCGACCAGCGCCAGCGACCCCTCGAGCACCTGCCAGCGACGCTCGGGCGTCGTGCGCAACCAGTCGAGGGCGAGCCGGGGCACGTATGGGGTCAGCCCGTGCTCCAGCGTCGGCATCGTCATCCCCCGGATCGCCCCGGACTCGTCGCGGGGCCCGGTACCTGGAGGGTACAGGGTGCACGACGCCCGCTCCTCCGCCGTCGCTGGTGGCACCTTCTTCGCGGTGGGGGGCGCGAAACCGGATGAACCCTCGGGTACCGTGCCCCCAACGGGCCAGCGGTGTGTGGACAGAGGGAGCGGGATGGCGGTCAGGACGATCTGGCTGCGTGGGTAGGGCCACTCGGAGCGCTGGGGCCTCTTTGACCTTGACCACGACATCGGCGCCCTACGCGTTGCCCGCCTCCGGCACGATCTTGGCCCCGGCCTCCCCGTACTACCCGTCGAAGAAGCCCGCACCCTGCCCGGCGCCGCTCTCGACGAGCACGCCGTGGCCTGCCTCGACCGCGGTCGCGACCGCGTGGGGGTCGAGGGCCACCCGGC
>SLAO01000101.1 GCA_007126835.1 Nitriliruptorales bacterium
CAGCAGCTCGGCTACGCCGAACGGGACCCCACCGCGGACGTGGAGGGCTACGACGCCGCCGCGAAGGCGGCCATCCTGGCGTCCATCGCCTTCGACGCCGAGGTCGTCGCGGGCGCCGTCGCCCGCGAGGGGATCACCCGGGTGACCGCCGTGGACATCGCCCACGCGCAGCGCATGGGCTACGCGATCAAGCTGCTGGCGATCGCCGAGGAGGTGGCCGGGCAGATCGGCGTCCGGGTCCACCCGGCGTTGATCCCGCAGGCGCATCCCTTGGCGAGCGTTCGCGAGTCCTTCAACGCCGTGTTCGTCGAGGCGCGCGCGTCCGGACACCTGATGTTCTACGGCCGGGGCGCGGGCAGCATGCCGACCGCCAGCGCGGTCGTCGGTGACATCGTCACAGCCACGCGCGCGCTGCGCGCCGGCGAGCATCCCAGCAACGGTCGCTCGGCGGTGCGCAAGCCGATCCAACCCTTCGACGACGTCGTCGTGCAGTACTACGTGCTGCTCGACGTCGCCGACGAGGCCGGGGTCCTGGCCGCGGTCGCTCGCACGTTTGGCGACCACGACGTCTCGATCAAGAGCGTGTGGCAAGAAGGCGTCGGCGACCACGCCCAGCTGCTGCTGATCACCCACTCGGCTCGCGAGGGCGCGCTGCAAGCCACCCTGTCGGCACTGCGGGGACTGCCCAGCGTCCGTGACGTGGCAAGCGTCATGCGCGTCGAGGGCGGCGAGCCCTAGCGCAGGCGAGGGGCCGCGCGCCCTGCGCTGCTGTGCCCGTACACTGCCACCGATGACCGACACCGCGTCGCCGACCGCGCAGCCTGGCTGGTCGTCGGCCCCGTCGCCGACCGGTCGCCAGTGGCGCGGGGTCATGGAGGAGTACCGCGATCGTCTGCCCATGAGCGAGGCCACGCCGGTGGTGACGCTGCGCGAGGGCGGCACGCCGCTGATCTTCTCCGAGCGCCTCTCCGAGCGCACCGGGGCGGAGGTTTGGCTCAAGTACGAGGGCACCAACCCCACCGGCTCGTTCAAGGATCGCGGCATGTCGCTGGCGATCTCCAAGGCCGTGGAGGAAGGCGCCCGGGCGGTGATCTGCGCTTCGACGGGCAACACCTCGGCCTCGGCCGCGGCGTACGCGGCGAAAGCGGCGCTGACCTGCGGCGTCATCGTCCCGCGGGGCAAGACGGCATCGGGCAAGCTCGCTCAGGCGCTGGTCCACGGAGCGACCGTCCTCCAGGTCGACGGAAGCTTCGACGCGGCGCTGCGCATCTGCCGCAGCCTGCACGAGCGCTACCCCGTCGAGTTGGTGAACTCGGTCAACCCCTACCGCATCGAAGGGCAGAAGACCGGTGCGTTCGAGGTCGTCGACTTCCTCGGCCGCGCGCCGGACGTGCACGTCATGCCCGTCGGCAACGCCGGCAACATCACCGCGTACTGGCAGGGCTACCAGGAAGAGGTCGCAGCCGGGCGCATCCGGCGCGGCCCGGTGATGCGCGGGTACCAGGCAGCCGGGGCTGCGCCGATCGTGCGGGGCGAAGTGGTGGCCGAGCCCTCGACGATCGCGACGGCGATCCGGATCGGTCACCCCGCCTCGTGGCAGCCGGCGTTGGCGGCGGCGCGGGACTCGGGGGGATCGATCCGCTCGGTGACCGACCGGCAGATCCTCCAGGCGTACCGTCGGCTTGCGCGGGAAGGCGTGTTCGTCGAGATGGCCTCCGCGGCCAGCATCGCGGGGCTGTTGGACCTGTCCGACGCGGGCGAGCTCGCCAAGGGCGCCCGTGTGGTCTGCGTGCTGACCGGTCACGGTCTCAAAGAGCCCGACTGGGCGATCTCCGGCGCGTCGCAGCCGCCGATCATCCGTGACGACACCGCGGTCGCCGCGCAGATGCTCGGCATCGAGCCGTGATGGACGCCGACAAGGTGGTCGGGGTGGAGGTCCCGGCCAGCACCGCCAATGTGGGCCCGGGCTTCGACGTGCTGGCCGCAGCGGTGGACCTGCGGCTGACGGCATGGACGACGGAGCGCGGCGACGAGCGGGTCGAGGTCGTCGGTGAGGGCGCCGGCGAGATCCCCACTGGGGACTCCAACCTGATCTGGAGGATGTTCGTCGCGTACTGCGAGCGGTTCGGCGTCGAGCCCCCCGACGTCAGCCTGCGCGCGACCAGCGAGATCCCGCTCGAGCGAGGGTTGGGCTCGTCAGCAGCCGCTGCCGTGGCCGGGGTGACCCTGGCCCGGGCGCTGACAGGCGCAGGCGGCCGAGACCAGGATCTCATCGACCTGGTGGCCGACAAGGAGGGCCACGCCGACAACGCCGCCGCCGCCGTGCTCGGAGGCATCGTGGCCGTGGTCGATGGCCGGGCCCGCCGGTTCGAGCCGGGTCGCGATCTGGCCCCGGTGCTCTGTATCCCTGAGATGCGGCAGTCGACCACCGTCGCGCGGGGCATCCTGCCCGAGTTCGTCTCGCTCGCAGACGCGGCCGGGAACGCGGGAAGGGCCGCGGTGGTGCTCGCCGGGCTGACGGGCTCGATCCCGCTCGACAGCTGCGACATGCGCGACGTCCTGCACGAGCCGTCCCGATTCGAGGTCATGCCCGAATCCGGCCGCCTCGTGCATGCCCTCCGCGCCGATGGCATCGCCACGTGCCTGTCGGGCGCGGGGCCGGCGGTCTTGGCACTGACCGGCGTCTCCGACCGAGGGGCGGCAGATCGCGTGCGCGAGGTCGCCGGCCGAGGCTGGACGGTGCGGGCCTCGCGTTGGGATCGCGCCGGAGCCGCGGTGTGCCCGCCCACGGTCGTGCCGGGCTGAGGCCCGATTGCGACAGCGGGTCGGCGCCCACGTTGCCCCGGCTGCTTCCGTCCGCTATTCTCGCGGGTGAGGCGGAAGGGTCCGCCTCTCGCTCACCACACTCCGCACGCCCACTGGGTGGTTGTTCTTTCCCCTCCTTGTGGTGGATGCGGGGACGTCCTGACCGAACATGCTGGCGGCTGGCAGTGTCGCGTGTTCGCCCCGGGATCGAGCGCCAGTAGTGCCGTCGCCCGACCCACCTCTGCGCAAGCACGGGTGACGGCGGTTGCGCGGGGAAGTCGTGCGAGCGCGGTCGCCGACTACCGCCCCTCCCGCGACCTCCCGAAGCACCGAACCGCAGGCTCCAACGAAGCGGCGGACCTGACAGGAGTGGACTCGATGGACCCCAGCGTCCTCGCCCGCAAGCCACTGACCGAGCTCAAGAGCATTGCCTCGGAGCTTGAGATGCGCGGCTACCAGCGACTTCGCAAGGCCGACCTGATCGACGCGATCGTGCGTGAAGCCAACGCCCAGGCCGAACGGTCAGGCACGTCGACCGGTGATTCTGCCGCTGGTCAAAACGCCCAGACGTCGCAGCGAAATCAGAGCCCGGGTGGACGAAACGGTGCGGGCGAACGCGCCGCGACCCGAGGTCCGGACACCGACGCTGCGACTGGTGACCGATCGGACGCTGGGCCTGACGGGTCAGGTGCTGCCGAGGACGGATCGGGCGCTGCCGAGGACGGATCGAGCGCAAGTGACGGGGGCGAGCGGCAGCGCGTGCGCACGCGGACCCGGGAGCGCTCGACTCCCGAGGGTGAGCGCAGCGACGGTCAGGCCCAGGACGGGGAGACGCCCACCAGTCCGAAGAGCGAAGGTCGCGACGAGCGCCAGCCCCAAGCCCGAGGGGATTCGGGCGAGGGCGACAAAGGCGACGGCGGGCAGCGCCAGCGCCAGAAGGAAGGGCCCAAAGAGGGCGGGGGTCCAGATCGCCAGCAGGACGGCCGCACCGACGACGACGACGGCGACGGCGGCGGCCGCCGCAAGCGCCGCCGCAACCGTGACCGTCGTCGCGGCAAGGGCGGCCAGCCCCAGGACCAGCAGCAGCAACAACAAGCACAACAGCAACAGCAAGAGCTCGGGGAGGTGCGCGAAGGCGTCCTCGACATCCTCCCGGAGGGCTACGGGTTCCTGCGGACCGCAGGGTTCCTGCCGGGGGAGAAGGACGTCTACGTCTCCCAGTCGATGATCCGCAAGGCCGGGCTGCGTCGCGGTGACGTGGTCGCCGGTCCGATTCGGCCACAGCGCAACCAGGAGAAGGTGCCCGCGCTCGCGCACCTCGAGAAGGTCAACGGCGCGCCGGCCCCCGACCCGCAGGCCCCGACGCCGCACCGGCCCGACTTCAAGGACATGACGCCGCTGTTCCCCGCGGAGCGGCTGCGTCTGGAGACCCCCGACGGCCCCACCTCGATGCGCATCGTCGACTTGATGAGCCCGATCGGGAAGGGTCAGCGCGGATTGATCGTCAGCCCGCCCAAGGCGGGTAAGACCACGATCCTAAAGGAGCTCGGGCAGGCCATCGCCTACAACAACCCCGAGTGCCACGTCATGGTCGTGCTCGTCGACGAGCGGCCCGAAGAGGTCACCGACATGCAGCGGTCGGTGCCCGGCGAGATCGTGGCGTCAACCTTCGACCGCCCCGCCGACGACCACACGCAGATCGCCGAGCTGGCCATCGAGCGGGCCAAGCGGCTGGTCGAAAACGGCCAGGACGTCGTGATCCTGCTCGACTCGATCACCCGCCTGTCGCGGGCGTACAACCTGGCCGCGCCGGCGTCTGGCCGGATCATGTCCGGCGGTGTCGATTCGACCGCGCTGTACCCCCCCAAGCGGTTCTTCGGAGCGGCACGCAACATCGAAGGCGGCGGCTCGCTGACGATCATCGCCACCGCCTTGATCGAGACCGGCTCGAAGATGGACGAGGTGATCTTCGAGGAGTTCAAGGGCACCGGGAACATGGAGCTGCGCCTGGACCGTCGCCTCGAGCAGAAGCGCATCTTCCCGGCCATCGACATCGAAGGCTCGGGAACCCGCAAGGAGGAGCTCCTGCTCGATCGCGAAGAGCTGGAGATCATCTGGAAGCTTCGCCGCGTGCTCCACGCCCTCGAGGGCCCGAGCGCGCTGGAGCTGCTCATCGACAAGATGAAGTCGACCAAGAGCAACAACCAGTTCCTGATCCAGATCCAGAAGTCGAACCTGCAGACGTAGGCCCCTCCACCCGCGCAGCGGTAGCATCGCAGGTCGGCACGCGGGTCAGCGATCCGCGGACCCAACTCTGAAGTGAGGTAGCCACCATGAAGGCCGAGATCCACCCCGAGTACATGGAAGCAACGGTCACGTGCTCGTGTGGCAACGAGTTCACCACGCGCAGCACCCAGTCCCAGATCCGGGTGGAGCTGTGCAACCTCTGCCACCCCTTCTACACCGGTCGCCAGAAGCTGGTCGACTCGGGTGGGCGCGTCGAGCGCTACAAGCAGCGCTACGCCAAGCGCCAGCAAGCCCAGGACAAGAAGGCCTAGCGCACGTGTCCGAGGGTGACGCGACGGGGCACCGGCCCCACTACTACGGCGGCCAGGCGGTCATCGAGGGTGTGATGATGCGCGGCCGCCACGCGTGGGCGGTCGCGGTCCGGCGCCCCTCGGGTGAGATCTACGTCGAGCGCCATCCCGTCAACGACGCCGCGAGCCGGCGGCCCGTGCTGGCCAAGCCCTTCGTGCGCGGCCCGTGGGCGATGGTCGACGCGCTGAAGATGGGCACCCGCGCGCTGACGGTGTCGGCGAACCAGTCCGTCGACGAGGACGAGCAGCTGTCGGGCAAGGAGATGAGCTCGAGCCTGCTGATCGCCTTGGTGCTGTTCATCGGCGTGTTCATCGTGGTGCCCAACGCAGGGCTGGCCTTCCTGTCGGACCGAATCGGTGACGGGACGCTGTACCACCTCGTCGAGGGCGTCCTGCGCATCGTCATGTTCCTCGGCTACCTCGCGGCGATCTCGATGCTGTCGGACATCCGGCGCGTGTTCGCCTACCACGGAGCCGAGCACCAGACGATCGCCGCGTGGGAGCACGACGAGCCGCTGCAGCCCGACCGGGTCAACCAGTACTCGACCCTGCACGTGCGCTGCGGCACCAACTTCGTGATCATGCTGATGCTGCTCGCGGTGCTGGTCTACTCGGTCGCCGGGGTGATCGTCCCTGCTCCCGACGGCGGGCTCGTCGCCACCGCGACGTACCACGTGTTGCTGCGCATCCTGCTGCTCCCGGTGATCGTGTCGCTCGCGTACGAGGGCCTGCGGCTGGGCGCGGGCAGGAAGTCCAACCCCGTGGTTCGGATGCTGATGAAGCCGGGCCTGTGGCTGCAGAAGATCACCACTCGGCCGTCGTCGCCCGACCAGCGCGAGGTGGCGATCCGGGCCTTCCAGGCCGTGGTGCCCGTCGAGGAGTACGCCAAGCAGCCGCGCCCCACCGACGAGACGCAGCTGTCGGCGTCCCTGGTCTGGGGTCCCGACGAGAGCGCCGGCACGACCTACGTGCTCATGCCGCCCGAGGGGCCCGCGGACGCCGAGGGCATCGTCGCCCCAGGTGAGGAGCCCGCCAGCGACCAGGAGGTCGTCCCGCCGGGCGAGGAGCCCCGCAGCGGCTACTAGCGACGGTCCGGTCGTCCCGCCGTTGACCGACCCGCGTCGAACAGGCCGCCCCTCATGCAAGATCTCGCGCCACGCCTTGAAGAGCTGGCTCGCACCCACGCCGAGCTCGAGTCCGACCTCGCCGATCCTGAGGTGCTGGGTGACCAGCGCCGCTACCGCGAGACCGCGAAGCGCCACGCTGAGCTGACCGAGGTGGTGCGGACCTACGACGCCTACCGGCGCGCGCTGGACAACGCCGAGGCCGCCCGCGAGCTCGCCGCCGAAAGCGACGACGACGACCGCGAGGCGTTCCGTGCCGAGGCCGAGGAGAACGAGGCGCGCGCCGCGGCGCTGTCCGACGAGCTGCGACTGCTGCTGCTGCCGCGGGACCCGTACGACGACAAGGACGTGATCGTCGAGATCCGTGCCGGGGCCGGGGGCGACGAAGCAGGGTTGTTCGCCGGGGAGCTGTACCGCATGTACTCGCGGTACGCCGAGCGGCAAGGCTGGAAGGTGGAGGAGCTGTCGAGCTCCGAGCAGGGCATCGGCGGCGTCAAGGACGCCACGTTTCAGGTGTCGGGCGACGCGGTGTACTCGCGTCTCAAGCATGAGTCCGGGGTGCACCGGGTCCAGCGCGTCCCCCAGACCGAGTCCTCCGGTCGCATCCACACCTCGACCGCGTCGGTGGCCGTCATGCCCGAGGCCGAGGACGTCGACGTGCACGTCGACCAAAACGACCTCAAGGTCGATGTGTATCGCTCCTCAGGACCAGGGGGTCAGTCGGTCAACACCACCGACTCCGCCGTGCGCATCACGCACCTGCCCACCGGCCTCGTCGTCTCGATGCAGGACGAGAAGTCGCAGCTGCAAAACCGGGAGAAGGCGCTGCGCGTGCTTCGCGCGCGGCTGCTGCAAGCCGAGCAGGAGCGCCAGGCGCAGGAGCGTGCCGACGACCGTGCTGCGCAGATCGGCTCGGGTGACCGCTCGGAGAAGATCCGCACGTACAACTTCCCGCAGACCCGCATCACCGACCACCGCATCGGCTTGACCGTGCACAACGTCGAGCAGGTGCTGGCCGGCGAACTCGACGAGATCGTTGACGCCCTGGTCGCCGAGGAGCAGCGCCGGCGCCTGGACGCGCTCTCGACGTCGCAGTGAGCGCCGTCGCCACGGTCACCGTGCCGCTGGCGGGGTCGCGTGTCGCGTTAGCGCCCGCTGGGGGTGGTGTTTGCGACAAGCGGCGCGGGGGTGGTGGCTGGCGTGTCGCGTTAGCGCCCGCTGGGGGTGGTGTTTGCGACAAGCGGCGCGGG
>SLAO01000072.1 GCA_007126835.1 Nitriliruptorales bacterium
CGACGAGGCGTTGGTGGTCGCCGACGACGGCCCTCGCTGGGCGTCCCGCGGGGGCGGCAAGCTCGACGGGGCGCTGGACCGGCTGCACGTGCCGGTCGCGGGGCGCTACGCGCTGGACGCGGGCGCGTCGACCGGGGGCTTCACCGACGTGCTCCTGGCCCGCGGCGCCGCGCGCGTGGTCGCCGTCGACGTCGGCTACGGCCAGCTCGACTGGCGACTGGCAAGCGACGAGCGTGTCGTCGTGCTCGACCGGACCAACGTGCGCCACCTGGAGCCTGACGCGCTGCCGTCCCCGCCCCCTGACCTCGTCGTCGCGGATCTGTCGTTCATCTCGCTTGCCCTGGTGATCCCCGCCTTGGTCAGGGTGGCCGCGACGGGCGCCGACCACGTGCTGCTGTGCAAGCCCCAGTTCGAAGCCGGACGCGGCCAGGTTCCCCGCGACGGAGTGGTGCGCGACCAGGCGGTTTGGTTGGCGGCGCTGCGCAATGTCGTCGAGGCCGGGCAGGCGTCCGGCCTTGGTTTCCTCGGGGCGGTTCCCTCCCCAGTGCGCGGCCCGGCCGGCAACGTCGAATTCTTCGTCCACCTGCGGGGCCCGTCGACCGTCGAGGACGCGGCGGCTGCCGAGCCTGCGCTGAAGTCCACAGTCGACGAGGCCGCCGGTGCGACGCCGTGACCATCCCCGACCGACCGCAGGCATTAGCATCGACCGCGTGAGCGCCCCTGGTCCCACTTCCCTCGAGCAACCGCCCAAGGCCGTCGGCCTCGTGGTCCACGCCGGCCGCCCCGTGGCGGGTGAGCTGGCCGCCGACGCTGCACGGCGACTGACGAAAGCGGGTCTGCACGTCGTCGGCTATGAGGGGGACGGGTGGCCGGCGGGCAGCCTGACCGTCGCCGACGCGGACAGCTTCGCCGACGGGCTCGACGTGGTGGTCGTCTTCGGCGGCGACGGGACGCTGCTGCGGGCCGCGTGGCTGGCCCGTGATCGCGGCGTCCCGCTGCTCGGCGTGAACCTCGGGCGCCTCGGCTTCCTGTCCGAGTCCGAGGCCGGCGAAACCGAAGTGGCGCTGCAGCGCGTCGTCGATGGGCAGTTCACCGTCGAGGAGCGCATGACCCTTGAGGTGTCGGTGCGGGACGCCTCCGGCAATGAGGCGGCGCGCAGCTGGGCGCTCAACGAGGCCTCGATCGAACGTGCCACCCCCCAGCGGCTGATGGTCTTCGAGGTCCAGGTCGGGCAGACGACGTTCGCCCGGGTCCCAGCCGACGCGGTGATCTGCGCCACCCCGACCGGCTCGACCGGGTACGCGTTCAGCGCCCGAGGTCCGATCCTGTCGCCGCAGCTCGAGGCGATCTTGTTGGTTCCGGTCGCGCCGCACTCGCTGTTCGACCGCACCCTGGTCGTCGGAGCCGGCGAGGCTCTCCTCGTGCGCCCCGACGACAGCGCGTCGCGGGCGTCGGTCAGCCTCGACGGGCGCGAGACCCTGCCGATTCCGGAGCGCGGCTGGGTCGAGATCGCCCGGGGTGAGCGGCCGGTGCGCATGGTCCGGCTCGGCGAGTTCGACTTCTACCGCCGCGTTCGGGACAAGTTCGGTCTGCGCTAGGTGCGGCTGCCTACACTCGTGGGCGTCATGCTGTCTGATCTGCACATCCGCGACGTGGGCGTCATCGAGGACGTCGCCGTCGAACTCGGTCCCGGCCTGACGGTGCTGACCGGCGAGACCGGTGCGGGCAAGACGCTGGTGGTGTCGGCCTTGGAGCTGCTTCTCGGCGCACGCGCCGACACCGACCGCGTGCGCGCCGGCGCGGACCGCGCGTTCGTGGAGGGATGCGTGACCCCTCCCCCGCCCGGCGCAGCGGACTGGCTCGACGACGGCGACGACACCCTCGTCGTCGCGCGGGAGGTGGGGGGCAGCCGCAGCCGTGCCCGGTTGGGTGGACGGCTGGCCCCGGTCTCGGCGTTGGCGGAGATGCTCGGCGACGTCGTCGAGATCCACTCGCAGACCGACACGTCGCGGCTGTCGGCGCCGGCGGTGCAGCGCGACATGCTCGACCGCTCCGGCGGCCCCGATCTCGCCGCGGCACGCGAGGCCTACCAGGCGGCGTACGAGCGGTGGTACGCCGCCTCGGCGGAGCTGGCTGCCCTGGTCGAAGGAGAACGCGACCGTGCCCGGGAGGTCGACCGGCTGCGCTTCGAGCTCGGCGAGATCGACGCCGTGGCTCCACAGGCCGGCGAGGAGGACGCGCTCAAGGCCGAGCTGCACCGTCTTGAGCACGCCGAATCGTTGACGCAGGCCGCGCGCACCGCCGCGGCTGCCCTGGCCGAGGAGGGCGGCGCACGCGACGCCCTCGGGGCGGCGGTCGCCGCGCTGCGGGAGGTCGCCGGGGTCGACGAGGAGCTGACCGCGCTGACCGGGCGGGTCGAGGGTCTGGCCGCCGAGGGCCAGGACCTCGCCTTCGACCTGGCGGCATACGCCGAGGGCCTCGAGCTCGACCCCGCGCGGTTGAGCGAGCTGCGCCAGCGTCGTGGCGATCTCGCGGCGTTGACACGCAAGTACGGCCCGGACGCCGCCGCGATCGCCGAGTACGCCGACCAGGCCCGGGAGCAGTTGGCGCGGCTCGAAGGAGGAGATCAGCGCGCAGCGGCGCTGTCGACCGAGGTGGCCGAGGCCGAAGCGGCCCGGGACAGTGCGGCCCAGCACCTCCGGGACGAACGACGGGCGGCGGGGGAGCGACTCGCCGACGCCGTGGCCGGGCACCTGGCCGACCTTGCGCTGCCGGGAGCGGCGATGAGCGTGTCGGTCGAACCGATCGAGCCGGCAGCCCACGGGGCGGACCGGGTCGTGTTCCTCCTGGCGGCCAACCCAGGGGAGCCCGCACTGCCCGTTGGCAAGGCGGCGTCTGGCGGGGAGCGCAGCCGTGTGGCGCTGGCTGTGCGCCTGGCGCTGGCAGACGCTGACGCCACGCCGGTGCTGGTGTTCGACGAGGTCGATGCTGGCGTGGGGGGCGCGACCGCGCTGGCCGTCGGTGAGAAGCTCGCTCGGCTAGCGCGCGGCCGGCAGGTCCTATGCGTCACCCACCTCGCGCAGCTGGCGGCCTATGCCGACTCCCACCTCGTGGTGGAAAAGGCCTCCGGCGAAGGGCGCACCACCGCGACCGTTCGCCGGGTCGACGAAACCGAGCGCGTCACCGAGCTGTCGCGGATGCTGTCGGGGGAGGCGGGCGGTGCGGCCGCCACCGACCACGCCGCGGAGTTGCTGGCAAGCGCCCAGGCCAGCTTGGAGGCGCCGACGCGACGCCGGGCGTGACCGTGCGACGTCGGGCGTGACCGTGCGACGTCTGACGTGAACCGTGCGACGTCGGGCGTGAACCTTCCGACGTCGGACGTTGAACCGCGGCGGGCGGCCAGCGCACCAGCGGGTGCCGTCAAATGGTGCGCCACCGTGCCCCGTGATTGAATCCAGGCCCCACCCGCAACCCGGCTGGCACGCCCGGCGTGTGCCGCACCGACCCGGAGCCCAACCCGTGCCCTCGCCCGAGCTGCGCTCCCTTGGCCGTCTTGGCCGCGGGCTCGACGTGAGCCGTCGGCGCCGGCGTGGAGGCGGCGTCGAACGCCGCGGGATCACCACCCGCCGGCGCCGGCGCATGCCGCGGCCCTTGTTGACCGCCCTGGTCGCCGTGATCGCGCTCGCCGCGTGGGCCGGCATCGCCGCGAGGGGGCAAACCGACGACTTCGCGAACCTCCCGGCCGCGCCAGCCCTGGTCGACGGAGACAGCTTGGAGCACTCCACAGTCGAGCTCGCCACCGGGGAGCCACGTCACACCGCGCGTGCGAGTCGCAGCGGGCAACGCCCCCTGCCGGCCTTCGCCGCCGCCGACGACCTCGAGCTTGCCCTGCCCAGCCCGAACGTGGACCGGATCGGGTTCGCCGAGGCCGGACGCGGCACGGCCAAGACCCTCGTCCCGCTCGGGACGCTGGTGGACAACGCCAACGAGGACAAGTTCGTCCCCGGAGACGACATCGAAGGCCCGGACTACCACGTCCTCGCGTCCCAGGGCGCGCCGTGGTCGGCGACGAGCAGCGCGTCGGTGGTCGTGCCGCGCCGCGCGCCGCTCTACGCCCCGGTGGACGGTGAGGTCGCCGAGGTCGCCCGGTACCCGATGGCCGACGGCGCCAGCGACGTGCGGGTGCGCATCGTCCCCGACGCCGCGCCCGAGGTGGCCGTCGAGCTGCGCCATGTCGACGACGTCGGGGTGCGCCCGGGTGAGCAGGTCGAAGCCGGCCGCACACCGCTGGGAGTGGTGCGGTCGATCTCGCTGGCGCACCCCGCCGACGCGATCACAAAGGACGACCAGGCGCACCTGCGGGTCGAGGTTCGTCCCGCCCGCTCCCCGGGGGCACCTGACCCCAACGCGCCGGCCGAACCTGCTCCGGGCACCTAGAAGGGTCGTTGGTCGCGGCGGTCGGGCGCTGCTACGGTGAGCCGAGGCTGCGCTGCGCGGACCGACGGGCCCGCGCCCTTCCCCCGGTCGGCGAACCGTCGGCTGTGTGTGACAACGCATCCGCTGAGCCTTGAGGAGCACGCGTGGCCAAGCACATCCTGGTGACTGGCGGGGTGTCGTCCTCGCTCGGCAAGGGCATCACCGCAGCCAGCCTGGGCCGGTTGCTCAAGGCCCGAGGCCTGCGGGTGACCATGCAAAAGCTCGACCCGTACGTCAACGTCGACCCCGGGACGATGAACCCGTTCGAGCACGGCGAGGTGTTCGTCACTGAGGACGGCGGCGAGACCGACCTCGACCTGGGCCACTACGAGCGCTTCATCGACGAGAACCTCCACCGGGTCTCGAGCGTCTCGACCGGTCAGATCTACCAGAGCGTGATCGCCAAGGAGCGGCGCGGCGACTACCTGGGGCAGACCGTCCAGGTCATCCCGCACATCACCGACGAGATCAAAGGCCGCATCCTGGCGCTTGGTGACGAGGCCGACATCGTCATCACCGAGGTCGGCGGGACCGTGGGCGACATCGAGGGCCTGCCGTTCCTCGAGGCCATCCGCCAGCTGCGCTACGACGTGGGGCGCGAGAGCATCTGCTACGTCCACTGCGCGCTGGTGCCATTCATCGCGCCGACCGGCGAGCTCAAGACCAAGCCGGCGCAGCACTCGGTCCGGGAGCTGCGATCGATCGGGATCCAGCCCGACGCGGTCGTGTGCCGGTCCGACCGCGCCCTGCCCCCCGACCTCAAGCGCAAGATCGCGATGCTGTCCGACGTCGACCTCGACGGGGTGGTCAGCGCACACGACGCGGCGAGCCTGTACTCGGTGCCGCTGCTGCTGCGCGAGGAGGGTCTTGACCGGTTCGTGGTTCGCCGTCTGGGGCTCGACCCCGCCGTCGAGCCCGACCTGTCGGACTGGACGCGCATGGTCGAGCGCGCGCTGGCGCCCTCGGACACGGTGCGCATCGCGGTGGTCGGCAAGTACGTGTCGCTGCCCGACGCCTACCTATCGGTGACCGAGGCGCTTGGTCACGGCGGGGTCGCACACGACGTCGAAGTCGAGATCGACTGGGTGCCCTCCGACGAGCTCGCCGAGCCAGGCGCAGCCGAGCGGGCGCTGGCCGGCGTGCACGGGGTGCTCGTCCCCGGCGGCTTCGGCATCCGCGGCATTGAGGGCAAGATCGCCGCGGCACGCCACGCGAGGGAACGTCACGTGCCCTACCTGGGCGTCTGCCTGGGGCTGCAGGTCGCGATCATCGAGTTCGCTCGTGGGGTGCTCGGTCTGTCCGAGGCCAACTCGCGCGAGTTCGCCCCGGACTGCCCCGACCCGGTCGTCGACCTGATGCCCGACCAGCTGGGCGTGACCGACCTCGGCGGGACGATGCGACTGGGCACGTACGCCTGCAAGCTCGCCGAGGGCACCCGCGCCCGCGCCGCGTACGGCGAGCCGGTCGTCTACGAGCGCCACCGCCACCGCTGGGAGGTCAACAACCGCTATCGCCCGGCCCTGCAGGCCGCCGGGATGACCTTCGCGGGCGTTTCACCCGACGAGCGGTTGGTCGAGGTCATCGAGCTCGACGACCATCCCTGGTTCGTGGGCAGCCAGTTCCACCCGGAGTTCCGCTCCCGGCCCAACCGTCCCCAGCCGCTGTTCGCCGGCTTCGTCGGAGCGGCCAGGGAGCGCATGCTCGCGCAGGCGGGGCGCCTGCCCTCGCTGGAGGACGCTCGCCCGTCAGGTGCCGCCGACGTGGCATCCGGGTAAGCCTTTATCTGGTCGCCGCGTACGCGAGGAGGACGACAGTGGCCGTCGCATCACAGATGACCGCGCTGGGCACCGCTCCGCCGGACTTCCGCCTGCCCGACGTGGAAGGCGGAGAGGTCGCGCTAAAGGACCTACTCGACGCCCCGGCCGTGCTGGTCATGTTCATCTGCAACCACTGCCCGTACGTCAAGCACGTGCAGAGCGAGCTCGCCAGGCTCGCGGAGGACTACCAGCGCCGCGGGGTGGCGATCGTCGGCATCAACGCCAACGATGCCGACGCCTACCCAGACGACCGCCCGGAGGCCATGGTCGAGGAGGCTCGGCGGGTCGGGTACACCTTCCCCTACCTCTTCGACGAGCGTCAGGACGTCGCCAAGGCCTACGGCGCGGCCTGCACCCCCGACTTCTTCGTGTTCGCGTCGCCGCGGTCGCTTCCGCCGGACGCCACGCAGGTCGATGACGCCGCCCGCGTCCTCGTCTACCGCGGGCAGATGGACGGCTCCCGTCCCCGCAGCGACGTGCCGGTCAGCGGCGAGGACCTGCGTGCCGCGCTCGACGCGGCGTTGCGCGGCGAACCCGTGCCTGGCGCCCAGCAACCGTCGATGGGGTGCTCCATCAAGTGGCGCCCTGGCAACGAACCGGAGTAGCCCACGTGTCAGATTTCGACGTGACCGAGACCCGCCGGATCTACGAGGGGGTCCTGTCGAACGTGCGAGTGGACCGCCTTCGGGGTCCCGACGGCAGCGAGTTCGAACGCGAGATCGTCGAGCACGTCGACGCGGTCGCAGTGGTGCCCGTGACCCCCGACGGGGATGTGGTGCTGCTGCGCCAGTACCGCCATCCGATCGGCAGCTGGCTGGTGGAGATCCCCGCGGGGATCTGCGACGTGGACGGGGAGGATCTGGCCGGCACCGCCGCCCGCGAGCTCGCCGAGGAGACCGGGTTGCAGGCCACCGACCTCACCGAGCTGACCACCATCGAGACCACCGCCGGGTGGAGCGACGAGCGCAACACCATCTTCCTGGCCACGGGGGTCTCCTCCGCCGATCGCCCCGACGGCTTCGTGGCCGAAGACGAGGAGGCGGCCATGGAGATCGTGTCGATGCCGCTTGACCAAGCCGCCGATGCCGCCTCCGACGGTCGCATCACCGATGCGAAGACCGCCGTCGGCCTGCTGGCTGCTGCGCGGCGACTCGGGCGGTAGCGGCGACTCGGGCGGTAGCGGCGACTCGGCGTCGTCGCGCCGCTTGCCTCGGGCGGCACCCGTCGGTTTCGAGCGGCTTTTGACCGGATTTGTCGGGCACCTGCCGTGCTCGGCGGGGGCCTACTGACGGCGACGTTGCGATTTCGACGTCGGGGAACGTCGAAATCGCAACGTCG
>SLAO01000094.1 GCA_007126835.1 Nitriliruptorales bacterium
CGAGCCCGAGTCGATTGGGGCCCTACCGGTCGCCGCACGTGAGGGTCTGGACAACCTGACGTGGGTGGTCAACTGCAACCTCCAGCGCCTCGACGGTCCGGTGCGGGGCAACGGCAAGATCGTCCAGGAGCTCGAGAGCGTGTTCCGGGGCGCCGGCTGGAACGTCATCAAGGTCCTGTGGGGCCGCAAGTGGGACATGCTGCTCGAGAACGACGACACGGGCGCGCTCGTCGAGAAGATGAACAGCACGCCAGACGGCCAGTTCCAGACCTACACCGCGTCCGACGGCAACTACATCCGCCAGCACTTCTTCGACAGCCCCGAGCTGCGGGGCCTGCTCGACGCGTCGGGTCTGACCGAGGCCGACCTCCCGGTGCTCGACCGCGGCGGCCATGACTACCGCAAGGTCTACGCGGCGTACAAGACCGCGGTCGAGCACACCGGCCAGCCGACGGTGATCCTGGCCCAGACCATCAAGGGCTGGACGCTGGGGCCCGACTTCGAGTCCCGCAACGCCAGTCACCAGATGAAGAAGCTGACCGAGAAGGCGCTGAAGAAGTTCCGCGACCGCCTCGAGCTGTCGATCACCGACGAGGAGCTCGAGGGCGAGCTGCCGCCCTACTACCACCCGGGGGAGGACTCCGAGGAGCACGCCTACCTCCAGGAGCGCCGCAGGGAGCTCGGGGGCTACCTGCCCGAGCGCAAGGTCACGTTCCAGGGCATCGACCTGCCCAAGCACGACGCGTACCGCTCGCTGAAGGATGGCTCGGGCAAGAACGAGGTGGCCACCACCATGGCCTTCGTGCGGCTGCTGCGTGATCTGATGCGGCACGAGGAGCTAGGCCCGAGGATCGTGCCGGTCATCCCCGACGAGGCACGCACGTTCGGGATGGACGCGATGTTCCCGAACCAGAAGATCTACAACCCGCTCGGGCAGAACTACGAGTCGGTCGACCGCGAGATGCTGCTGTCGTACAACGAGGCCACCAACGGGCAGATCCTCCACGAGGGGATCACCGAATCCGGTAGCGTCGCCTCGATGACGGCCGCCGGCACGGCCTACGCCACCCACGGAGAGGCGCTGCTGCCGGTCTACGTGTTCTACTCGATGTTCGGGTTCCAGCGCACCGGCGACGTCATCTGGCAGGCCGTCGACCAGCGCGCCCGCGGGTTCCTGGTCGGCGCCACGGCCGGTCGGACCACGCTCAACGGCGAGGGGCTCCAGCACGAGGACGGCCACTCGCTGCTGCTCGCCACGACCAACCCGGCCGTCGAGGTCTACGACCCGACGTTCGCCTACGAGCTCGCCGTCATCACCGAGGACGGGGTCAACCGCATGCTGTCGGGCGGCGCCGCTGCCGACGGGTCCGGTCACTGGGACGACCCCCTCGGCCGCCCCAACGGGCGCGACGTGCTGTACTACCTGACCGTCTACAACGAGCCGGTGCTCCAGCCACCCATCCCAGAGGGCCTCGACGAGCAAGACATCATCCGGGGCATCTACCGCTTCGCGCCGGCGCCGGAGGGCACCAGCCACACTGCGCAGATCCTCACGAGCGGCTCGGCGGGCAAGATGGCACAGGAAGCCGTCGAGCTGCTGGCCTCCGACTGGGACGTCGGCGCGGCGCTGTGGAGCGTGCCCGGCTGGGTCGGGCTGCACCGCGACGGCCTCGCCGCCGAGCGGTGGAACCGGCTGCACCCCGAAGACGAACCACGAGTGCCCCATGTGACGCGGGCGCTCGAGGGCGTGGAAGGGCCCTTCGTGGCGGTCACCGACTACCAGAAGGCCGTGCCCAAGCTGATCGCCCAGTGGGTCCCGGGCAGCCTGACCGTCCTCGGCACCGACGGCTTCGGCCGCTCGGATACCCGGGCCGAGCTGCGTCGCCACTTCCAGATCGACGCCGGCCACATCGTGGTGGCTGTGCTCGCCGACCTGGCCCGGGCCGGCGAGATCAAGCCTGGCACCGTGGCCGAGGCGATCGCCCGCTATGAGCTCGACCCCGACGAGACACCGGACGTCCCCTGATCCGTTCAGCAACCGGTTCGGCGTGCCGATGCAAGATAGGAACAGGCGAAGACGCCGCAGGCCGCCGCGCTCGCGGGACCATGAGGGGTGAATGACCGACCGTGCGCCACCCCACTCGCTGGTCGGTTCCCCGGACCAGTCCGGCAGCCGTGGGGGCGAGGTTGCCCGCTGGCGAGCACTGCTCGATGACCAGCACGAGCTGATCTGCCGGTACCTTCCCGTCGGCGACTTGCCGCTGACGTACGCCAACCGGGCCTACGCCGCAGCCTACGCCACCACGCCAGAGCAGCTGCTCGACACGTCCCTGATCGACCTGTTCCCCGAGTCGATGCACCAGTGGGCGCGCGAGCGCGTCGCAGCCCTTTGCCGTGGTGACGCCGAGACCGTCCACGAAAACGACGTGCACTTGCCCGACGGGCAGGTGCGGCGGTTCCAGTGGAGTGACCAGGTCGTGACCACGGGCGACGGCACCACCGTCGAGATCCAGTCGATCGGCTCCGACGTCACCGAGCAGCGCCGGACCGAAGCGGCGCTCCGGGCCAGCGAACGGCGTCTGCGTTGGATGTTCGACCACGCCCCGATCGGCATGGCCCTCCTGTCGGTCGAGGGTCGGGTCGACCTCGCCAACGAGGCCCTGGCAAGCTTCCTGGGGACGTACAGCTCCTCACTCATCGGGGCCGGGCTGGGCGACCTGCTCGCCGAGGACCCCGACGGTGACTTGATGCGGCCGGCCAACGGGTCGAAAGCAGCGTCCGAGCAGTTCGAGCGTCGCTTCCGGCGCGCCGACGGGGCCGACGCGTGGGGCCTGTTGAGCATCGCATCCCCAGAGGGCGCCACCGACAGTCCAGCGCTCCTGCAGGTCGTGGACCTGACCGACCGCAAGCGCGCCGAGGCCGAGCTTGCGTACCGGGCCCAGCACGACCCCCTGACCGGCCTGCCCAACCGCGCGCGGCTGGATGAGGAGATCCTCGAGGCGCTGCGATGGGGCCGGCGCCGCGGACGCGACGTCGCGCTGATGTTCTGCGACCTCGACCACTTCAAGGTCGTCAACGACAGCCTGGGTCACGATGCGGGAGACGCGCTGCTCGTCGCGGTCGGACGGCGGCTGGCTGGCGCCCTCGACCCGGGCGAGGTCCTGGGACGCTTCGGCGGCGACGAGTTCGTGGTCGTGGCCCGCGGCATCCGCAGTCAAGACGATGCCCTGGCTCGCGCCGGCGCCCTGGCTGGCGTCCTGGCCAACCCGATCGCGGTGGCTGGGACCGAGGTCCCCCTCGGCGCCAGCGTCGGCGTGGCCGTGGCCCCGCAGGGGGTTGGCACACCAGGAGCGCTGCTCCGCGACGCGGACACCGCGATGTACGTCGCCAAGGGTCGAGGGCGGGGCACGGTCGCGGCGTGCGACGATTCGATGCGGACCGAGGCCGGCGAGCGCCTGGCGCTGCAGACCGCGATGCGCGGAGCAGCCGAGCGGAACGAGCTCGAGCTGCGCTACCAGCCCATCGTCACCGCGCGCGGCGAGGTCCACGGCTGCGAGGCGTTGCTGCGCTGGCGGCATCCCACGCGCGGGTTGCTCTCACCCGACGCCTTCTTACGCGTCGCCGAGGAATCCGGAGCGATCCACGAGATCGGCGAGTGGGTACGGCGCGAGGCGACCCGGCAGCTCGCCAGGTGGGACGCGGAGGGCGGCCTGCCGCCCGACATGGGGATGTGGATCAACGTGTCGGGGGCCGAGCTGATGGACCCTAGCCTGGCCGCAGCGGTGTCCGGCGCCGCGCGACACGCCGGCGTCGACCCGAGCCGGCTGACGTTGGAGATCTCCGAACGCGCCCTGCTCGGGGAGATCACCGGGACGCTAGGTGCCCTGGCCGAAACCGGGGTGGCCCTCGCGGTCGACGACGTGGGCACGGGCCATGCGGCACTTGCCGATCTGGCAAGCGCTCCCCTGGACGTGCTCAAGATCGATCGGAAGTTCATCGCCTTGCTCGAACCTCCGGGCCACCAAGCCAGCGTCACCGCGGTGCTCTTCGACCTCGCGCGTTCGCTAGGGCTCGGGCTCGTGGCCGAAGGCGTGGAGACCCTGGCCCAAGACACCGCCCTCGACCAGCTCGACTGTGACCTGCGACAGGGGTACCTTTACGCCCGCCCCATGCCGCCGGCCAGCCTGCGCTCGGCGATGATGGCCCGCCCCTCGAGAGCCGTCCGCACGGGCACCAGGGCAGTCCCCTAAGGGACACTCCCGACTGACGATCCGGCGGCTTCCTTCCACACTGCGGTCGGCGTCGGGCCCGCCAGGGTCCGGCGCGGGAAGCTACAGCGACGCGATGGTTGGGAGACCGAAGATGCGAAGCAACGGGGAGACGCCGAGGACGGCGACGCTGGCGATGATCGTGCTGACCACTGCCGTGGTGGCAGCTGGTTGCGCTCCGCTGTTCCAGCAGACCGTACGAGGGTCGGGCGAGATCGACACGCGCGAGATCGCGCTTGGGGACGTGAGCGAGGTCAGGGTCGGCTCTGCACTAGACGTGGCCATCGTCCCAGGGGACGAGCCCGCGGTTGCCATCGAGGCCGACGACAACGTCCTGGACCGGATCGAGGTCACCGAGCAAGGCCAGCGCGTGGAGCTTCGCCTGGAACGAGGGATCCGCCTGCGCTCCGCAACGGTCGACATCACGGTGACGATGCCCTCGGTCACGCGCGTGGGAGCGTCGGGGGCCTCGAACGTGGATGTCACAGAGGGGCTCGAGGTGGATGACCTGCGCGTCACCGCGTCGGGTGCCAGCAACGTCGGGGGCGCGATCGATGCGGCGCTGCTCGACGTCTCGGCATCTGGGTCCTCGGGCGTGTCGCTCGCGGGAGGCGCCGGACGGCTTGCGGTGAGCGCCTCTGGAGCCAGCGACGTCGATTTGCGCCAGCTCCAGGTCGACGGTGACGCCGATGTGGAGGCCTCTGGCGCCTCGGACGTGGGTGTCCACGTCTCTGGAACCCTGCGCGCCAACGCCTCCGGGGCGTCGGGCGTGCGCTACGCCGGCAGTCCTGGCGACGTGACGACGCAGATCAGCGGGGCCTCGTCGGTGGAGCCCGGCGGCTAGACGTTTCGCAGGTCTGGTGCCGCCGGGCGGGGCGCGCCACGCCCCGCCGTCGTCGTCGCGGTGTTGCGCGTGAGGTTGCCCGTGGTCGTGGGGCTGGTGAGGCGTGCCCCAGTGCACGAGGTTGCGATTGCGACGTGCTGGGACGCATCAATTGCAACCTCGTGCATCAGCGCGAAGGTCACCACCCACCACCGCCCTGACAGCCTGCCTCTACACGCCGTCCCGGGCGATCGTCCGATCCCAGGTCTTGGCGAACACGCGCCTTCCCGCCTCATACGCGTCGAGCGTGGCGTGGAGGTGGAATGCCTCGGCGCTGCACGTGAGGTGGATGCGGGCCACGGTCTCGGCGGACCATCCGTTGCGTGCCAGGCTGCGGGTGGTCACCGTCTCGCCCTCGACCGACGTGAAGTCATCGGCCGTCGCGCGGTACCACTCGTAGCCCTTGCGCCGGACCTCCATCCCGTGATCGTCGATGCGCCAGGCACCCTTGTCCTCGATGACCTCCAGTTGCGACCGGTCCGCGGCGAGGTCGCGGGTCACCACCCAGTTGTGCACCGGGTGCTCCAGCACGGTCGTCGCCAGAGGGGGCGACCCCTCGGGCGGTTCGAACGGGCGAAGCTCCTCATCGGCCCCGTTGCCCTCCCGCACCGGCAGGACCAACGTGCTGCGCTCGGGGTACACGGTCAGCATCACCGGTTCCGGCGGGGGCCACGCCAGCGGCCAGTACGACGTGGAAACGGCCAGACGCAGGCGATGCCCGGCGCTGATGTGCTGCGCGCAGTAGTTGAACGTGACCGACACGTCCATCGGCACGCCCGGTTCGACCAGCTCTACCTGCTCGTGTCCGTGGCGGTGCGTCAGGTTCAGCACGCCGTACGTGACCCGCGTGGCCTTGCCGTCGGGGGCGACATCGATGAGCCGGACGGCCACCATGGCCACAGGCTTGTCGGCGATCAGCGTCAGGTCGATCGAGGGGGCCCCGAACAGGTCCATCGGCTCGTCTAAAGGCTCCGAGTCGAACACCAGCGCCCCACCGTTCTCCTCGCGCTGGTCGCTCGGCAGGTCCGGAGCGGCGACGTAGCTGCACCACTTGCCGGCGAACAGGCCCAGCGACAGCGGCGACCGGATCTCCCGGGGCTCGACCTCCCCGGGGTCGGTGTCGGGGTCGAGGATGCGCCCCCGGGTCAGGGGGTACCGCCGCAGAACGACGCTCGATGTCGGCCAGCCTCGCTCGGCGATCCAGCGTCCGGGGCGATGGTTCGCAGCGGCTTGCGGCTCGTCGGTGTGCTGCAGGTACGCCTTGAGCATCGGCTCGTCGTCGATGCCGTTGTCCACCTTCTTCAGCCACCGGTCGAACCAGCGCACGACCTCCTGCAAGAACCCGATCGCCGGACCGGGGTTACCCATGTGCGGATAGACGTGGCTCCACGGTCCGATCAGCGCCATGCGGGGGACGTCCAGGTTGGCCAGCAGACGGAAGCCGGTGTTGGAGTACCCGTCGGCCCATCCCGATACCGTCATGACGGGCACGGAGATCGCTGCGTAGTCCTCGCGAATGGAGCCGTGCCGCCAGTAGGCATCGCGCTGCTGATGGCGCAGCCACGTCTCCAGCCACAGTCCGCTGCCCTCCAGTCGCTGGTGCCACAAAGCGCGCCACCGGGCGCCGACGAGATCCGGGTCGGGGGGCATCGCGTTGTACGCGAACATCGTCGAGGCCCACGACAAGTTGTCGCCCAGCAGACACCCACCCATGTAGTGGACGTCGTCGGAGTAGCGGTCGTCGCTGGCGGATGCGGCGATGACCGCCTTGAGCTGCGGAGGCCGCCTCGCGGCGAGCTGGAGGGCGTTGAACCCGCCCCAGCTGATCCCCAGCATGCCGACCGAGCCGTCGCACCATGGTTGCTCGGCGATCCAGGCGAGCACGTCCTCGCCGTCGTTGAGCTCGGTCGGCAGGTACTCGTCGGTCAACACGCCCTCGCTGTCGCCCGAGCCCCGCAGGTCGACCCGCACGCAGGCGTAGCCGTGCCCGGCCAGGTAGGGATGCACGCGCTCGTCCCGCGCACGGGTCCCGTCGCGCTTGCGGTAGGGGATGAACTCCAAGACGGCGGGCACGGGAGCATCCTGGGCGCCTGCGGGGACCCAGATGCGAGCGGCGAGGCCGATGCCGTCGCGCACCGGGATCAGCGTGTGCTCGATGGAGTGGACCTCGTGCGGGAACTCGTCGACGGTGCGCATGTTCTCCCTGCTGCCGCTGCTCAGGCGGCGGTGACGTCGATGATGCCGAACTCCAGTGCCTCCCGGCAGCGCCGCCAGCGCTGCAGCAGCTCCCGGTGGGAGCGGGCCCCCAGGTAGACCTCGGCGAGCTCGTAGCTGTACGCGTCCTGGTCGGCCAGGTCGGACAGACGGTCGCCTTCGCGGACGAGCACGTGGACGATCGCGTCGCCCGGCGCGTCGGCAACCGCCGCGAGCTCGGCAGCGGTGGGCACGCGTCGGACGATCCCGTCCTCGTAGGCCCGCAGGAACATCTTCGCCGCGACGAGATGGCGCCCTTCCCGGTATGGCAGCTGCGGCTGGCGTCCGAGCGCGACGTCCACCCCCACCTGCAGGTGGCTGACGCCGTCGACCATCGCGAACAGCGGGGCATGCGACTGGGACAGGCGGGGGTTGATCTCGAGCACCCTGATGCGGTCGCCCCTGACGTCGTAGAACAGCTCCATGTTGAACACGCTGTCGTCCATGCCGGTCGCGACCATGATGCGCTCGGCGGTCTCGGCGACGCGCGCCTGGATCGGTGCCGGCAGCGACGAAGGGTACTGGTATCGCGCGAACGACGAGCGGTTGGGGGCGCGGATGCTGTCGACGATGCCATACACACGCGGCTGCCCGTGCTGCACGTACCCCTCGACCGTGCACAGCCGGCCCGAGATGATCTCCTCGGCGAGCATGACCTCCGCGCCGGCGTCGGCGATATCGGCAGGGAGCCGGGCGTGGCGCATGACCGCCGCCAGCGGCTGCGCCAGCCGCGGGAGCTCCTCCCGGATCACCGGCAGCGCGGCGGTGAGGTCATCGGGGTGGGTGATGCGAAAGCCCAGGTGGCTGCGGAACGCGTTCAACGGTTTGGTCCAGAACGGAAAGCCGATGTCGAGATCGGCGAGGGGGTCGTCGACGTAGGGGTGCAGCGCCGCGAAGCGCGGCACCGCCTCGGGAGCGGCGCTGCGCTGGAGCACTCGGCTCCAGTACTTGTGGTTGCAGGCGAGGACGCCCTCGAGAGTAGGCGCGTGCAGCCGGCGTGGCTTGGCGAGCATCGGGACGAGCTCGGTCGCGGGGAAGTCGATGCATGTGGTGATCGCGTCGACGCTGCCGTCGAAGGCGTCGAGGCGTGCGGTGGCATCGGCCAGGAACTCGTCGACGGGGAACTCGTCGACCCCGCGGAGGCGGTCGAAGTCGATGAGGGTGTGGAACCGGCACTCGCCGGCAGCGGGGAGCTGTTCGAGGAGCCGGCGGTTGGGCTCGTCGAGGCCAACCACGAACACGTTCCGCATGCAGGCTCCTCGAAGGACCGGGACGTCGTGAGCCTAGCACCGGGCGCGGCGTGACCTCCGGGGTGACGAGACAGCGCCTTCGGGGTACCATGATCGAACGTCAGTTCGTTCGCGGTGCTCACCTTCCCAACACCGCCGGGGTTTGGGGAGGAGATCGTGGCGTCGTTCGCCCACTTGGCCGTGCGCACCGCCTACTCGTTGCGCGATGGGGTCATCCGCCCCAAAGAGCTCGCTTTCACCGTTGCCGCACGCGACATGGGTGCGGTGGGGATCGCTGACCGCGACGGGCTCTACGGGGCCGTCCGGGTCGCTCAAGCCTGCCACGAGGCCGAGGTCCGTCCGATCTTCGGTGTCGATCTCGGCCTTGCGCCACAGACGCGGCCGGGGTGGACCGCGACGCGGGGTGGCCGGGCAAGGCCCCCGGGGACCGCACGCCCTCGATCAGGGCCGGCATGGCTCGAGGACGACGCCCCACGGGTCATCCTGCTCGCACGCACGGCCAGGGGGTACGCGGCGCTGTGCCGCCTGACCAGTGCCGCCCACCTCGAGTCCGAGCGCGGGACCGCAAGGGCGAGCTGGGCACAGCTCGAGCGCACGCTGGGGGAGGTCTGCGGCGAGCTCTTCGTGCTGCTCGGAGACGACGCCCCGACCGCGCGGCTGCTCGACGCCGGCCGGGTCGACGCTGCGGTGGCGGAGGCTCGGCGCTGGTGCGAGCTCACCGGCCCCGAGAACCTCCTCGTCGGGGTGACCCACCACCGGGCGGCCGGGGACGACGCCCGCGCCCGATCGCGCTTCGCCCTCGCTGACCGGCTCGGGTTGCGTGCGGTGGCGCATCAAGACCCCCGCTACCTCGACCCCGGCGATGCCGCGATGGCTGACCTCGTCGACGCGATCCGTGCGCAGGTTCCCCTCGATCCGCGTCACAGCCGGCGACGCAACGCCGAGGGGTACGTGAAGAGCCCGGAGGAGATGGCGCGGGTCTTCGGCGAGCGGCCCGACGCGCTGACCGCGACCGGATGGGTCGCCGAGCGTTGCGAGGTCGATCTCGGCCTGGGCCGCCTGCGGGTCCCCGACCTGGCGGGAGCCGGCGGGGCGAACGCGGCGTCAGCCGAGCTTGCCGCGCGCACCCTGGCCGGGTTGGCCGATCGCTTCTCCACGATCACGTCAGCGCACCGGGAGCGGCTGGACCACGAGCTCTCCATGCTCGATCAGCTCGGGCTCGCCCCGTACTTCCTGACCGTGGCCGAGATCGTCGACCGCATCCGGGACAAGGGGGTCATGGTGGCGTGTCGGGGCTCGGCGGCCGGCAGCTTGGTCTGCTACTGCCTGCGCATCTCCGATGTGGACCCGGTGCGTCACGACCTGTGCTTCGAGCGCTTCGCCAACCCCCACCGCGACGAGCTTCCCGACATCGACTTAGACGTCGAATCGACCAGGCGGGAGGACATCTACCGCGACCTGCTTGCGACCTATGGTGAAGAACGGGTCGTGTGCGTCGCGATGGTCGAGACCTTCAAGGCCCGCATGGCGATCCGCGAGGTCGGCAAGGCGCTCGGTCTGCCGCCCGCCGAGATCGATCACATCGCCACCGCCTTTCCCCACATCCGGGCGCGCGACGTCCGCTCCGCCCTCGAGGTGCTGCCCGAGCTGGCCGGGCGGGGGCTCGACCGGCCCGACCTCGCCCAGCTCTTCGACCTCGTCGAGCGACTCGACGGGCTTCCACGGCACCTCGCCTTGCATCCCTCCGGGGTGCTGCTCGGCCACGGACCTGCGGAGGGTCACGCGGAACGGGACGAGCTCGTGGCGCTGCGCGATCTTCTCCCCGTTGAGCGGAGCGCGCAGGGCTTTGTCATGGCCCAGCTCGACAAGGACGACGTCGAGGCCCTTGGGTTGTGCAAGCTGGACGTGCTGAGCGTTCGGATGCTCTCGGCGATGCGTCACGCAGTGGACGAGGCGGCCCGGGTGCGTGGGGTCGACATCGATCTCGACACGCTCGACGACGCCGACCCGGCGACCTACGAGCTGATCCGCTCGACCCGGACGGTGGGGATGTTCCAGATCGAATCGCCGGGCCAGCGCGAGCTGCTTGGCCGGTTCCAACCCGAGCACGTGGGTGACCTCGTCGTCGACATCTCCCTGTTCCGGCCGGGTCCGGTGAAAAGCGACATGGTGGAGCCGTTCTTGCTGCAGCGGCTGGGACAAGCCGAGCCGATCCCGTCGCACCCCCTGCTGGCTGCCGCGCTCGAGGAGACCTTCGGCGTGATCGTCTACCACGAGCAGGTCATGCGCTGCGTCGCAGCGCTCACCGGCTGCGATCTCGGCATCGCAGACCTCGTGCGCCGGCGGCTCGCCGATGCGGCCGAGGTACCGACGATCCGCGAGTGGGTGCTCGCCGGCGCGGCGGAGCGTGGCGTGCCCGAGGCGGTGGCCACCTCGACGTGGGCAGCGCTGGAGCAGTTCGCGTCGTTCGGCTTCTGCAAGGCGCACGCGGCGGCGTTCGCGGTGCCGACGTTCCGCTCGGCGTGGCTCAAGGCCCACCACGCTCCCGAGCTGATCGCCGGGTTGCTGACCCATGACCCGGGCATGTACCCCCGGCGGCTGATCCTCGCCGACGCGCGGCAGCTCGGGATCTGCGTGCTGCCGCTCGACATCAACCGCTCGGACCGGGACTACCGCGTCGAGCGGGTCCCTGCCGCGCAGGCCTACGCCCGGTTGGGCATCGCCGACGACGGTGACCTGCCGGCCGGATGGCGTCGGGACAGCCACAGCCGGCTGATCCCGCCGTCGGGAATCGATTTGGGCGCGGCGCCGGCAACCGACGCCGGGGCGACCCAGGAGCGGTTCGGGATCCGTCCCGCCCTCGGTGACGTGGCAGGGATCGACGACCGCATGATCGAGGCGCTGCTCGTCGGTCGGCCGTTCTGCGACCTCGACGACCTGCGACAGCGGGGTGGGCTTTCCCAGCCGGTGGCCGAGGCGCTGGCCTACGCCGGAGCGCTCGACGCACTCGGCCAGACCGGTTCGAACAGACGGGACATCCTGCTCGAGGTCACCGAACGGTGGTCGGGTGCGGGGCGCCGGCGGGCCCGCTCCGAGCGCAGCGACGCGCCACCGCGCCAGCTCGACCTCCTCGGGCCCGGGGAAGCACCGGGGCTTGCGTCTTACCGGCCAGCCGAGCGAGTTCGAGCCGAGCTCGAGGTGCTCGGGTTAGACGTGTCCCGCCACGTGATCAGCTTCTACGAAAAGCTCATCGACCTGCTGGGCGTCACCCGCGCGGCGGATCTGCTGTCCTGCCCGGACCGCTCGCGGGTGCGGGTGGCGGGAGCCAAGGTCGCCACGCAGACCCCGCCGGTGAAGTCGGGGCAGCGGGTCATCTTCCTCTCCCTCGATGACAGCACCGGGATCAGCGACACCGCGTTCTTCGAGGCGGTGCACGACCGCTGCGCCCATACGGTGCTGCACAACTGGTTGCTGGTGGCCGAGGGCACGCTCCGGCGGCGCGGGCGTCGCGGCGTCGGGATCGTCGCCGACCGTACGTGGGACCTGCGCGTGCTCATGCACGCATGGCGGGACGGGCGTCTCGAAGCGGCGCTGGCCTCGCAGGGTGACCAGCGAGCCGTTGGGGCCACCGCACGGGCTCCTGCCGGGGCCGCACCGCCCCGCGGTCTGTGGCATGCCTCGGGCGGCTCCGCGGGGCGGCGGTGAGGGGCGCTACCTCAGCCCCTGCTGGTGGCAGGCTCACCCAGCTGCTGGCGTGCCGCGACCGACACGAGACCGGTCACCAGCCCGTAGATCAGGTAGCCGATCAGGTTGGTCCAGGTCGCGGCCGTCACCGTGCCGATGGCGTACCCGAGGATCAGCGGCTGGATCAGCAGCACGCCGAGGGCCCACCAGATGACGCCGTGCGCCAGTCCGTACAGTGCTCCTCGTCCCCAGGTGTGCTCCAGCTGGCCGAACGTCAGCGCGTAGACCAGCCCCAGCACCCCGGTGATCACCAGCAGCGTCAGCCAACCCATGGCGACGCCTTCGGCGTTGATCAGCAAGCCGACGCTGGCGATGCCCTGCGTTGCCTGCAGCAGCACACCGAACAGCACGCCGCCGATCAGGCCGCCGACGACGCCGCCGAGCAGCTGCATGCGGTTCATCTAGCTCACCTCCTTCACGTGCTCGCTGACCGTGTCGGTGCCCAGGCCGGTTCCTGGCACGGACACATCTCCTACGCTGCTCGGAGGATTCCCGGACCACCGGGGGGTCTACCCATGCGAACGCCGGATTCAGGTGCCGAGCAGGCGCGCGCCCAGGTCTGTCAGGTCGTCGACCAGCGCGTCGGGGCGCGAGGCCGCCAGGGCCTCGGGGAACCCCGCTCCGGTCGTGACCGCCGCGGTGGACACGCCGGCGGCACGGCCCGCGACCACGTCGTCGACCGTGTCACCCACCATCCACGACGCGCTCGTAGGCGGGACCTCCACGCGCAGCAGAGCCTGCTCGACGACGTCGGGAGCCGGCTTCATCGGCATCCCCCCGGTGCCCTGGACCCACAGAATCCACCGGTCGAGCCCCAGCCCAGCCACGACCCGCCAAGCGATGTCGTCCTGCTTGTTCGTGGCCACCGCCAGTGCCCAGCCGGCGCAACGCAGCCGGTCGAGCAAGGCGATCGCCCCGGGGTACGGGCGGGTGCGGTCGATGCACCGCTCCCAGTAGACCGTGCGGTAGGCCGCCACCAGATCGGGGACGCGCTCGGGCGGTGCGAACGCCGCGAACATCTCGCTCAAGGGGCGACCGACGAGCCGGCGGACCGCTTCCGCGTCAGGTGGGGCATGGCCGTCGGCGTCGAGCACCTCGACGAAGCAGGACACGATGTCCTCGGTGGAATCCACGAGGGTGCCGTCGAGGTCGAAGATCGCTGCCCGCACCCGAGCAGGGTAGTCGGGATGCCCATCGGGCGCTACGGGCGCGACAGGCCGCCTACGCTGGGATCGTGAGCCCGACGCGTCCGCCAGAGCCGATCCTCCACGTGGACATGGATGCGTTCTACGCGGCCGTGGAGGTCCAGCGCGACGCGAGCCTTGCCGGCCGTCCGGTCCTCGTGGGCGGCACTGGCGGGCGTGGCGTCGTCGCGAGCGCCTCGTACGAGGCGCGAGCGCACGGGATCAGCTCGGCGATGCCCATGGCATCGGCACTGCGCCGTTGTCCCGACGCGGTGGTGCTACCCCCCGATTTCGAGCGCTACGGGCAGGTCTCGCGCCAGCTGATGGAGATCCTCCGGTCGGTCACGCCGCTCGTGGAGCCGCTGTCGCTCGACGAGGCCTTCTGCGACGTCGGGGGCAGCGTGCGTCTCCTCGGACCCCCCGAGAAGGTCGGCGCGGGGCTGCGGCGGCGCATCGCCAGCGAGCTCGGCCTGCCGGCCAGCGTGGGGGTCGCCCCGAACAAGTTCCTCGCCAAGCTCTGCAGCGGCAAAGCCAAGCCCGACGGGCTGTTGCACCTGCGGGTCGACGACGTCGAGGACTTCCTCGCCCCGTTGAGCGTGCGGGATCTGTGGGGGGTCGGTGCGCAGACCGCCGACCACCTCGCCCGATTCGGGCTGCGGACGTTCGGTGACGTGGCCGCGATCGACCGCGCGACGCTTGCCCGCATCGTCGGCCAGGCGGCGGCGACCCAGCTGTCAGAACTTGCCCGCGGCGAGGACCGCCGGGGTGTCACCCCCCACGAGCCCGCCAAGGGCATGAGCGCCGAGGAGACCTTCGACACCGATGTCGACGACCCGGAGGTGCTGCGCCGGGAGCTGCTGCGACTCGCTGAGAAGGTCGGGCGACGGCTGCGGGCATCCGGCGTCACCGGGCGGACCGTGACGCTAAAGGTACGGTACGCGAGCTTCCAGACGGTCACGCGCTCCAGGACCTTGGCGGTCCCGACCGATCAGGCCACAGAGCTGCACCGGGAGGCCACCGAGTTGCTCGACGCCCTGCGCCTCGAGCGGGTCCGGGTCCGTCTGGTCGGCCTAGGGGCGACCAACCTGATCCCCGCCGGCGGCTCCCGGCAGCTCGACCTCCTCACCGACGACCGGTGGGGCCGACTCGAGCGCGCGGCGGATGTGGCGAGGACCAGGTTCGGCGACGAGGCGGTGACTCGCGGAGCGCTGCTCGACCCGGACGCGGACGACGGCGGACCGTTCTAGCCGGGCTGCCACCACGCGCGACGACACGCGCACGGCCCTCCGCGAGGCCGCACACGCGGGCCGTTTGGCACGCTGAACTCCCGGGCACGAAGGTCCAACGGCCCGATACACTGGCCTTGTCGTCGCACAGTTCATGCGCGACAGGTTGACTTGACGCAGAATCAGGGCACGATCCCTACAGAGGCCGGTAGGCAAGAGACCGCGGAGCCCCGGATGCCACTTTCCGACCGTGAGCAGCAGATCCTCAGCGACATCGAAGCACGCCTGCGCGATGAAGATCCCAAGTTCGCCAAGGCGGTCGGCACTACCACGGTGTCTACCCATGTGCGTCGCAAGATCAAGTTCGCGATCGCTGGCTTCGTGCTCGGCTTCCTCCTCCTGCTGTTGCTGATCGTCGACTTCTGGTTCGCCGCTGGGGGGTTTGCGCTGATGTTGATCAGCGCCGTCTACGGCGGCACCCAGATGAAGCGCCTCGGCGACGATCAGAACAGCCACATCGGCGGACAGCTGCGAGGAGGATTCGACCGCTACATGCGCGACAAGCGCGACCGAGGCGGCGAGTCCGGGCAGTAAGCACCAGCATCGAAGGCCAGGCCCGCGAGCCTGGCGATCTAGCTGCGCCCATCGCGGTCCGCACCGGCGGCCAGCGCACTGGCCGCCTTGCCCTAGCCGGACCGGCGCCCCCACCAGCTCCGCATGCGGGTGTACCGCGCCGACTGCGCCGTCCGGGCCCGCGCCACGCGGGCCGCGCGCCGCGCACGGTCAACGATGCCCTCGCTCGGCGGCATCGCCTCTACCAGCGTGGCTGTCGCGGTTTCGGCCCGGGCAGCCGCGTCGGCGGAGACGTCGGGGAAGTAGCGGGCGCGAGCGGACTCGACCGCCAGCCTGTGGGCGGCGTCGCCCGCCGCGCCGCTGGGGGCCTGTTGGGCCAGGCGCGTGAGGAACTCCCGGTCGGTGTCGCTGGCGCGTGAGGGCACGCCGAGCGCCTGGCCAAGGCGCTCGGCCCGCACACGGGCGGCGCGGACCCGCGCGACGGCGTCTGCCGGATCCGGGGCGGTGCGCCGCGCGGTCAACACGGCCCCCGCGGCCACGACCAGGAACAGCCCCGCGGTGACCCAGGGCCAGGTCCGGCGGTCGTCCTCGGCCGCGGTCGCGGTGACGTCGGTCTCCTCACCCAGGCTCTGGTCGTCGAACGGCACGTCCTCGTCGATGCCGGGAACCAGCGCCTCCTCATCGGCGAGGTCGGGGATGTCTGGTGGGTCGGTGTCGCCGGCCGCGGTGTCACTGGGGGTCAGGTTGGCAGCCGAGGGGACGAGCACGTTGCCGTCGCTGCGCGGGGTGGGCTCGAAGGCGAGCCAGCCCGACTCGGGGAACAGCACCTCGACCCAGGCGTGGGCGTTGTCGTGGGAGACCTGCCAGCGCCCCTCGTCGGGGTCGACCAGCGTGCCCGGCGTGTAGCCAACGGCCACACGGGCGGGGATATCCAGCGTGCGGAGCATGAGCGCCATGGTGGCCGCGAACTGCTCGCAGTAGCCGGTGCGGGAGTCGAGGAAGTCGTCGAGGGCGTCGGACCCGTGGCCGCCGGGTGGCTCAAGGGAGTAGTTCCACGTCTGCAGCTCGTCCTGGATCGCCAGTGCCTGCTGCAGCGGGGTGGTGGCCTCGGCCTCTGCGATCACCTGCCGGGCGAGGTCCTCGACGCGGGCGGGCACCGTGTCCGGCAGGCTCGTCAGGTGACTGTCCGGGGCGAAGCCCTCCGACGCCCCGATCCGCGCCGCGTCCGGGTCGGGCACCGCGGCGGTGACGGTGTACGCGTCCCCCTGGCCGATCTGCTCGCCGCCGTCGAGGATGACCGTGCCGTTGCGATCGTCGTGCTGGAAGTACTCGGCCAGCGGTCCTTCGACCGCGACCGCGGGATAGGGGACGGGGACAAGCTCGCCGCGCAGGTCACCGACTTCGACGTCGACGGTGACTTCCTCGGTGCTGTTCGCCTCGACCTCCGGAGCGATCGCGCCGTCTGCGCCCACGGGTGTTCCGCGGATGCTCTCGGCGGTCCAGCTCTGGTCCTCGTAGGTGTCAAGGGCCGCCGTGCGCAGGTACATCGGCCGGTCGGTGGTGACCTCCAAAACCGTGCCGCCGTCCGAGGCCGTCAGCCGGGTGCGCAGGTCCACCATGGGGTTGTTGGTGCTGGGCGTCCCGCCGCGGCCGCGGATCTCGTACAGGGGAGGCTCGCCGAAGCCCGGCAGCGCATCGGCCAGGAGGACGCCGGCGCCCACGGCCAGGGTCGTCAGGACGGCCCCCGTGGCCAGACCTCCCCGCCGGCCGGGCGCGCGAGCGCGCGGACTGCTCGGTCCCAGCCACCGTCGCAAGTCCACCGACCCGAAGGCCAGCAGCACGCCCGCCGCGGCGATCAGAAACGGCACCGCCAAGGCCAAGCCCGAGGTCCGTGTCGCCAAGGGCAGGGGCACGCTGAACCCCACCAGCGCGATCCCGACGGCGGCCAGCGGGACGCGTCGGATGAACGCGGCGTCGCACACCGCCGTGGCGATGGCCCACGTTCCGGAGATGGCCACGAGCAGCAGGGCCGGCTCCGGCTCGACAGGCGACGACTGGGCCCGGATCAGCTCGGCCGCGTCGGTCAGCAGCACCCGGCCGACCTCGAGGGTGTCGCGCGTGGGCACGACGCCGAACCTGGCGGTGGCCGGTGCCAGCACCGCGGAGGTGAACCCAAGCCAGGCAAGGACGCTCGCCGCCATGGTCACCAGACCGCCGGCGCCGAACTGGCGCAGCCCCCAGCACAGCCCCACCGCGACCAGCACGCCGGCCGCGACGGGCCGGACCCAGAGCGTGTCGTCGAACACCCGCCCGATCGGCACGAGCGCGACCAGCAGCAAAACCACGACGCTGAGCAGCTGCGCGACGTCGGTGTTGCCCCCCGGGGTTCCGGTAGCCGGTGGGCTCGAGGAGCCATCCGCGGTGGCGCCCCGGCGGTGCCCCGGCGGCGGTGGCGCGGTCGGGCGTTCGGCGACCGCGGTCATGCGGGGACTCCGCGCCGCCGGGGTGACTTGAGGACCTCGGCCCATGCGGTCTCAACGCTTCCCGACATCGGAGCGGCCCGCCACCGGGCACTGCGCAGCAAGGCGACCAGCTCGTCACCACGACCGTCGCCGCGGTCGCTGACCAACGCGATCGCCTTGGGCGCCGAGCGGGCGAGCTGGAGCAACGCGCGGGCCTCGGGGTCGGCCGACAGCGGCGCCCGTCCCGGTGGTGCGGCGACGATGGCGACCAGCAGCCCGTCCAGCCCACCGCGGCGTAGACCGTCGAGGGTCAGGCGCAAGGCCCCCTTGTCGCTGGGCTCGACCTCGGCGAGTCGCTCCAGATGCGTATGCAACGGGGCGATCACCGGCCGATGCGGGTCGCCGACGGTCGTCAGCCGCACGTCGTAGCCCCGGCGCGACAGGTGGGCGGCGACGCTGGCGGTGGCGACGACGGACTGCTCGAACGTGCTGGAAGGTCCACCACCGTGGTGTGCCGCCGCGCGGGTGTCGAGCAGCAGCGTCGCCTGGGCCGCCCAAGGTTGCTCGTTCTGGCGGACCATGAGCTTGCCGCGCCGGGCGGTGGAGGCCCAGTGCACACGGCGCAGATCGTCACCGTCGCGGTACTCGCGCATCGTGTGGAACTCGTCCCCGCTGTCGAGCAGGCGCCGGCGCTCGCTGGTGCCTCCCGCATGCGCGACCGCCGGCAGCGGACCGTGGGCGAGCTCGTGCACCTCCGGGTAGATCAGCAGCTCGGAGGGCGCGCGGTAGCGCCGCCGGCGCTCGGCCACGCCGAACGGGTCGCGCAGGCGCAGCGTCATGGGGCCGATGTTCCACCGTCCCCGCGCGGCCGCCACGATCGGGTACGAGCGTGTGACGGTGGTGCCAGGCGAGATCCCCGCGATGGCGAACCGACCCGGCCGGGTCCCCGCGGCCGCACCATCGCGAAGCAGGACCGGGCAGGCGTCCTCCAGCAGGAGCAGCCCCGTGGGCAGACGGCCGTCGTTGCGCAGGTCGACGAGCACCTCGAGGTGATCCCGGGCGTGCGCTCGCGGTTCGGACAACCGGCGCCGCACGGCGACGGCCCCGCTGGCCATCCCTACGCCGACCATCGCAGCGGCGACCAGCGCGACCGCCGCGACCGCGATGATGTAGAGCTCGGGGATGCCGAACAGGCGGCCTCCTGCCCAGGCGAGGCCGCCGCCGAGCAGCATCCCGATGCCGCGTCGCGTGGGCATGGCCTGGCTAGCCCCGTCCGGAAGGCACCGGGACGTCGCCCAGCACCGCGGTGATCACGTGCTCCGACGAGCGCCCCGCGAGCTGCGCCTCCGGCGTCAGCACCAGGCGATGCGACAGCACCGGAAGCGCCAGTGCCTTGATGTCGTCAGCGATGACGTAGGGCCGTCGCGTCGCCCCCGCCAGGGCGCGCGCACCGCGCAGCAGCGCCAGCGACGCGCGCGGTGACGCCCCCAGCTCGACTTCGCCGTGCTCCCGTGTCGCCCGGACGAGCTCGACCACGTAGCGCTGGAGGCTCTCGTCGACGTGCACGGCCTTGACTGCTTCGATCAGCTCGGCGATCTCCCGGGCGTCGGTCACCGCCTCCAGGGCAGGCAGCCGGTCCCCGCCACCGTGGACGCCGAGCACGCCGAGCTCGGCTTCCGGCGACGGGTAGCCGATCGACAGGCGCATCATGAAGCGGTCCCGCTGCGCCTCGGGCAGCGGATAGGTCCCGTCGAGCTCGATCGGGTTCTGCGTGGCGACCACCATGAAAGGAGTTCCGAGCCCGTGCGACGTCCCGTCGACGGTGACGGTGTGCTCCTCCATCGCCTCCAGCAGCGCCGATTGGGTCTTTGGGCCCGCGCGGTTGATCTCGTCGCCCAGGACGATGTTGGCGAAGACCGCGCCAGGCTTGAACTCGAAGTCGCCGCGCTCCTGGTTGTACACGGTGATGCCCGTGATGTCGCTGGGCAGGAGATCGGGGGTGAACTGGATGCGCCGCACGCTGCAGGAGATCGACCTGGCCAGCGCTTTGGCCAGCAGCGTCTTGCCCACGCCGGGGACATCCTCAAGGAGCACGTGGCCCTCGGACAGCAGCGCGATCAGCGCCAGGCGCACCACGTCCTGCTTGCCCTCGAAGACCGTGCCGATGTTGTGCTCGATGGCATCGAACCGCTCCGCCAGCTGGGTGACAGCGGCATCCGCATGGGGCTCGGTGGTCACGTGGGCTCCTGGAATGCGCGTTACGGCGGCTGACTCGAGTGTGGCCTCTGTGCCCAGTTCACTCTACCTGCGTCGCCCGGGCGCATCCGTTCCCCGCGAGCTCGCGAGCAGATCGACGCGCGTGGGCTCTACCATGTCCACACCATGGACCAGGTGACCACATCGGCCGACCGCGCGCTCCACGTCTCGAGCCGCGGGGCACAGACTGCCTTGCGCCTGCGACAAGCAGCGCGGGAGGCGTTCGGCGCCCTGGGTTGGCAGGGCACCCGCGTCCAGGACATCGTCACCCGGGCCGGGGTCAGCCACGGCACGTTCTACAACTACTACGAGAACCGGGCGGCCATCCTCACCGAGCTCGTCGCTGACAGTCACGCCGAGTTCGTCGAGCTCGCCAGCGCCCCGTGGGACGCCGACGACGTCCGCGGGGCCTTGGAGCATGTCATCGGCGGGTTTCTCGACGTCTACCAGCGCGACGCGGCGATCATGCGCACCTGGCTGCAGGCCGCCAGAGAGGAACGCAGCTTCTCGGACCTGTACCGCCGGTCGCGCCGCCTGTTCGTCGACCGGGTCGCCGACCACGTCGGCGCCGTCGGTGCCGCCTCGGGCCGGCAGGACGGGCCGCCGGCGCAGACGGTGGCGTCGGCGCTGGTGGCCATGGTCGAGCACTTCGCGTACTGCTGGGCGGTCCTCGGCGAGGTCCACGACCGCGACGACGCCGTCGAGTCCCTCGTGCTGGTGTGGGGCGGCGCCCTCAACGAGCTCGCCGGCTTCGAGATCGTCAAGCGGCCGTAGCACGCATGGCTGCTTCGGGCCCTGCCGGGGCCCGATCGCCGGACAACCTTCCGATGCTACGATGAGGCTGCCGCGGAGGACGTTCTCCCTGGACTGATCGCCAAGGGCAAGTTCACGTGGCATGGAGGGCGGCGTGGATGACGCTCCACCAGCGAACGGCCCGACGCCCCCGCCGCCGGCCGTCGGGGGCGCCGCCCCCGCGCGCGTAAACGGCCGTCCCTCCGGCAAGGCGCTGGTCCTCAACGCGACGATGGAGCCGCTGTCGGTGGTGCCCGCCCGCCGGGCCCTCGTGCTCGTGCTGGGCGACAAGGCCGACGTGTTGCACTCCAACGGTCACCGCTACCGCTCGGAGCACCTCGACATCGACGCGCCCAGCGTCGTGCGATTACGCCGGTTCGTCCGCGTGCCGTACCGGCACCGGGCCGCACTCAGTCGCCGGGGGGTGTTCGTCCGCGACGAGGGGGCCTGCCAGTACTGCGGACGCTCCGCTGAGAACGTCGACCACGTCGTCCCGCGCAGCCGAGGTGGCCCGCACGAGTGGGAGAACGTGGTCGCCTCGTGCCGTCGGTGCAACAGCCGCAAGATGGACCGCACACCCGACGAAGCGGGCATGACGCTGCGCCGCCAGCCGTTCGCCCCCCGCGCCGCGTTCTGGCTGGTCGTGTCCGTCGGGTGGGTCGACCCCGACTGGCGGCTGTACCTCGGCGACGCGCTGGCCACCGGCTGAGCTCCTCCCTCGAGCAGGCCCCTCCACTTCGCCCCACCCGAGCGCTGAAACCCGCGCTGTAGCGGGCCCATGACGGCGCCACAGAGCCGCCTGCCGACCCGTGACGGTAGCTCCGGTCCCTCCGCTTGCCCCCGCGGCTTGCGCTCCCCCCACTTCGCACCACCTCTGTGACCTGCGTTTTCGTGGACGCAATCGTTCAAGCCTGCCCTTGTGTTCGCCGATGGTGTTTGACATGTGGAGTGAAGTGGAGCATTGTGGGGGAGTCTGGAGCGGCGGGGAGCGCGAGGCACCCGCGTTCGGCGCCCGCAGGCGAGGAGGGATGGGATGTTCCTAGGCGAGTACCAGCACACGCTGGACTCGAAGGGACGCCTGATCCTGCCTTCGGCTTTCCGCGAGGCTTTGAAGGAGGGGCTGGTGATGACCGTCGGTGTCGACCGCTGCCTGACGGTCCATCCCCAGCACGACTGGGAGCGTGTCGCCGAGGGGTTGCGCAACCTGCGCACGACCGACCGCCGGGAACGCGCGTTCGCCCGTGTCATGACGTCCCACGCCCATCCCGAGGAGCTCGACAAGCAGGGTCGGGTCACCATCCCTGCGCGACTGCGCGAATACGCCCACCTCGAACGCGACGTCACGGTGGTCGGTGCCGACTCACGCGTGGAGCTGTGGAGCACCCCGAGCTGGGAGGCCTACCGCGACCAGGCCATGGCCGAGTTCGCCGAGACCGACGCGCCATTCGACCTCGGTGGCTTCTAGAGCGATGGATCCTGTGGTTACGACCCCGACGCACTCAAGGACGGCGGCCATGAACGAGCAGCCGCACGAGCCGGTGCTCGTCGACCGCGTCACCGAGCTCCTCGCCGAGCGCGGGCCCGGCGTGGTCGTCGACGCCACCGTCGGTGCGGGCGGCCACGCGCGGGCCTTGCTGGCGGCCTCGCCCGCCATGCACCTCATCGGGCTCGACCGCGACCCCGACGCGCTCTGGCTCGCCGACCGGGCACTGGCGGACCACTCCGACCGGTGCGACCTGATCCATGCGGGCTACGAGCGCCTCGCCGAGGTCGTCGATCCCGTCGCCGCCGCGCACGGGCCCGTTCGCGCCGTCCTGTACGACCTGGGCGTCTCGTCGATGCAGCTCGACCAGGGCCAGCGCGGGTTCTCGTTCACCGTCGACGCGCCCCTAGACATGCGCATGGACCCCACCGAGGGCCAGACCGCAGCCGACCTCGTCAACGCCCTGGACGTCGAGGCGCTGGTGCGGCTGCTACGGGAAGGCGGCGAGGACCGGTTTCCGCGGCGGATCGCGCGCGCGATCGCCCGGGCGCGACCGCTGGCGACGACCAAGCAGCTCGCCGAGGTCGCGGCCGGCGCGGTCCCCGCGGCTGCCCGCGGGCGCA
>SLAO01000041.1 GCA_007126835.1 Nitriliruptorales bacterium
CTCATCCATGACCTCGAGCAGCGCTGGGTCCATCGCCACCTCGCCGACGGCCAGCGAGCGCTCCACCACAGAACGGATCATCTGATCGATCCATTCCCGCCCGGGCGCCCCCAAGGCTCGCCGGACCCCGGCGGGAAAGTCCGAGGGCTCGAGCATGTCGGCTCGCAGAGCGTCCTGTGCGTCGTGGGACAGGTAGGCGATCCGGTCGGCGAAGCGCACGATCATCCCTTCGGGGGTGGCAGGAGGCGGCTGGATCGCCCAGGTGTGGGCCCGGATGCCGTCACGTGCCTCCCACGTCAGGTTCGCGTCCTCGAGTCGCTCGAAGATTCGAACGCCCTGGGCTGCGTGGTGCCAGCCGCCGTCGAGGATCGCGTCGAGCGCCTCCTCACCGGTGTGCCCGAAGGGTGTGTGCCCGCAGTCGTGCCCCAAGGCGATCGCCTCGGCCAGCGACTCGTTGAGCCCGAGGCTGACCGCCAACGACCGGGCGACCTGCATGACCTGCAGCGCGTGGGTCAGCCGGGTGACGTAGTGGTCACCCTCGGGGTTGATGAACACCTGGGTCTTGTGCTTGAGCCGCCGGAAGGCCTTGGAGTGCAGGATGCGGTCGCGATCCCGCTCGAACGCGGTGCGAAAGTCGTCGTCTCGCTCGGGCCGTGCCCGTCCCTTCGACGCTGCCGAGCGTGTCGCCAGGGGCGACAGCTGCTCCTCGTCGGCCTCGCGGCTGGCGCGGTCGCGCAGCCGCAGGGCGGACTGGGAACCGGCCTTCGAAGTCACGTCTCATCCCCGCTGATCTGCACCCGGGCTGCGGCCTCGCGCTTCTGGTCGAGCTCGCCTGGCGGTCCGTTGATGATACGCCGGCGGAGGCGGGCCGACGCCCCGTCGATGAGCATGGTGACCACGATCACCACCAGGAGCCCCAGCCCGATCCGGTCGTAGTAGTTGCGCTGCGCCGCCTGGGTCAGGAAGGTGCCGATCCCACCGATGCCGAGGACACCGAGCACCGCCGAGACCCGGATGTTGATCTCGAAACGGTACAGCCAGAACGCGGCGATCTCGGGCATGGCCTGTGGCAGCACCCCCCAGCGCAGCTTGGCCAGCCATCCGCCGCCGCTGGCCGCGACCGCCTCCATGGGCCCGCGGTCGATGCCCTCGACGATCTCGGCCGACAGCTTGCCCAGCGTCCCGATCGAGCTGACGCCCATGGCCACTGCCGCGGTGACCGGGTTGAGGCCGAAGAACGGGATGAACGCGATCGCCAGGACGATCTCGGGGATGGCCCGAAACAGATTCAAGACCTGGCGGACCACCAGGACCACCCAGCGGTTGGCGACGTTGACCGACGCCAGGAAGATCAAGGGGAACGAGATCACCACCCCGATCAGCGTCGCGACCCAGGCGATGGCCACCGACTCCCACATGGCCTCCAACGCGATCACCAGCGGCCCGAGCGACGCGTCCTGGATCAGCAGCCCGAGGAAGTTCCACGTGCGCTCGGGGATCTGGGCCAGGCGGTCCCACCGGGCGTCGATGGTCAGCGCCGACCACGCGAACGCGGCGGCCAGCAGGATCGTCACCGTCCAGCGAAACCGTGCGAACGGCTTCTCCGGCCGCAGCTGCTCGCGAAGCCGCTCCTCAGCGGGGGTCTCGGTCCGAGTCATACGAGCCGCTTGCGGACGGCGATGGACGCGCGCTCGACCACGATGACCAGCACGAGGAACACGAACACCACGACCGACACGCCTTCGAAGTCCAACCGCGACCAGTAGAAGTCCATGGCCTGGCCGATGCCCCCGGCCCCCACGAAGCCGAGCACCGCGGCGCCGCGCAGGTTCAGCTCGAAGGCGTACAGCGAGAACGACGCGTAGCCGGGCAGGATCTGCGGCACGACGGCGGTGCGCATCGCCGCGGCGTGCGAGGCGCCCGCCGCTCGCGCGGCCTCGACCGGGCCCATGTCGATGCCGTCGATGATGTCGGAGGTCAGCTTGACGACCACGGCGATCGTGAACATCGTCAGCGCCAGCACCCCGGCCAGCGCGCCGGTGCTGACGAGCACGACGAACAACACCGCCCAGATCACGTCGGGGATGGAGCGGATGGTGTTGTTGAGGGCCTTGCTGATCGCCAGCCTCGTGCTGCTTGCCGCGCCTAGGCGCGTGTTGTAGATCGACATGGGCAGGGCCAGCGCCGAGCCGACGATCGTGGCCAGAACAGCGATCTGCACGGTCTCGACCAGCCCCCGACCGATCCGCGAATCCAGCGACAGCACCCACGGGCTGTCGGGGTCGGTGAACGCCCCGCGCAACCGGTCGACGTAGCTTTCGCGCCACGCTGCGTCGGTGACGTTGTACAGCCCCTCGACCATGGCGGGGTTGGAGTCGCGGAACTCCCCCGGCAGGGCCAAGGGGTTGAAGCCGATGCCCAGGATCCAGTCCCAGCTGGTGACCAGCGAGAAGACGACCAAGCCGATCAACCCACCCACCGCGAACGGCGTCGGTGGCGGCTTCTTGGGCCACGCACGCCGAGACGCGTCGGCAGGGCGCTGCATGACCGGCGACGTCACAGCTGGGCCTGTCCTTCGAGCACGTCGTCGGCGGTGAGGCTGCGGCCGTAGATGTCCTCGAACACCGACTCGTCGGCGTCGGATCCCGGGCCGTCGAAGACCAGCTCACCCTCGCGCAGGCCGATGACCCGGTCGGCGTACATGCGGGCCAGGTCGAGGAAGTGCAGATTGACCAGCGTGGTGATCCCGAGCTCTCGATTGATCCGCTGGAGGTACTTCATGACCACGTGGGAGGTGGGCGGGTCCAGCGACGCGACGGGCTCGTCGGCCAGGATCACCTTGGGCTCCTGGGCGAGCGCCCGAGCGATGCCGACACGCTGCTGCTGCCCGCCAGACAGGTTCGACGCGCGGACGTAGGCCTTCTCGACGATCTCGACGAGCTCGAGGCACTGCATCGCCAGCTCCCGATCGCCAGCGGCGTACGCGCCAAGCAGCGACCGCCACAGAGGGACCCGGTGCAAGCGACCCATGAGGACGTTGTTGAGCACGGTCGTGCGCTTCACGAGGTTGAACGCCTGGAAGATCATCCCGACCTCGGCCCTGAGGTCGCGCATCTGCCGGCGCCCCAGCTCCGGGACCGACCAGTCGTTGACGGTCACCGAGCCCGAGGTCAACGGCACGAGGCCGTTGACCGCCCGGATCATGGTCGACTTCCCCGCGCCGGACAGGCCCACGATGACCACGAACTCGCCGTCGCCCACCGTCAGCGACAGATCCTTGAGCGCTCGAACGCCACCGGGGTAGGTGACCGAGGCCTTGTCGAAGGTGATCATGGTCGACTCCCCGCAGGTGACCGGGTCGGGTCAGGCCGTGCCCGTCACGAGAGCTCGCTGGCCACCCCCGAGAGTGCCCTCACCCACACCGACGCGCTAGTCCTCGATGTACTCGTCGAGTTCATCCACCACATCGCGCATGACGTCGAAATCGGCCGAATCGACGGTCACAAGCCCGTCGATCGTGTACAGCTCCTGCAGCAGCTCGACCCCCTCGTCGGTGGAGGCGATGTCGAGGAACGCGTCGGTGATCGCCTCTTTGAGGTCCTCGGGCAGACCGCCCCGGACGGCGAAGCCGTCGTTGGGGATGGGGTCGGACCATCCGAAGACCACGACCTCCTCGCCGACGTCGCCGAACTGGTCGACCACGTCCTCACGCGCGTCGTTGTAGGAAAGCCCGATGTCGGCGTCGCCCTCGTAGACGGTGATGACGGCGTTGTCGTGGCCGCCGGCGAAGATGGGCTCGACGTCGTCGAACGGGTCGATGCCGGTCTCGATGAGCTGCAGCGCCGGGACGAAGAACCCCGAGGCAGAGCCTTCGTCGACGAACGCGATGCTGCGGCCCGCGGCCTCGGGCAGCACCTCGCTGCCGATCGGGCCGTCACCGGGCCCCGCGGCCTCGTCCACCCCGTTGCAGAACAGCATCGGGTGCTCCTCGCCGTTGTCCTCCCAGGTCTGCTCCACAGGGTCGTCCTCACAGAAGGTGTCCGGGTCGTTGGTGAACCACTGGGTCACGTAGATGAGGTCACCAAAGCGCTCGGACTGCAAGATCAGCTCGGCGCCGGCTTGCTCTTCGGCCTGGACCATCTGCACCGGCCCGAGCCCGCCGGCCACGTCGGCCTCCTCGGAGGCCAACGCGACGATCACACCCGCATAGTCGGTTGGCACGCTGGCCTCCACCGGGATGCCGACGCGCTCTTCGAGCATCTCCGCCAGCGGCTCGGCGTCGTCGATGAGCTGCTGCACCTCCTGCGAGGGCGTCAGCGTGAACACGAGCTCGTCGGGCCAGTCGTCGCCGACCTCGGCCGCCTCGTCGGCCTCGTCCTCGGTGGCCTCGTCCCCGGTGGCTTCGTCGTCGCCCTCGTCGTCGATGTCGTCGATGCCGCCGTCGTCGGGCTCGTCTGCCACGTCGTCCTCACCGCACGCGGCGAGCACCAACGCAAGCGCGGACAGCGGGGCGACCAGGGCCAGAAGGCGTCGGTTCATTGTTTGACCTCCCGGAACAGCGCTCGGCCAACCACGGGAACCTGGCGTGTTACCCCGCGTACGATACCGGCCGTCACCGCGGCGAGTAAGCGCCTACGACGGCTGTCGTCGGATGTTGGCGACCCGGCCTACGGCGCCGCCGCGGGGCGGCGCCACACCCGCACCGCCGCGAGCACCACCGCCAGCACCACGCCCCCGGCGAGCATGAGCGGGGCGGCCCCGACGACGATGACGAGTAGGGTGCCCGCCACGCTGACGAACGCCGTGACCGCGTCGTTCCAATAGGCGCCGAAGCCCACGCCCGCCTGCGCTGTCGCCCCGGGCTCGTCACCCTCGGGAACGAGCTCGACCGCCAGCGTCGAGCGTGCGCTGGAGCGTTCGATCTGGTCGATCCGCCCTTGCACCTGCTCCTTGCGCTGCTGCACCTCCTCGAGGTGGCGCTGGATCGACAGGGCGTCGTCGACGCCGTCGGCGTCGTCGAACAGCTCGAGGTAGAACGCCTCCTGGCGCTCTAGGTGCCGCAGCCGGCTTTCGAGGTCGACGTACTCCTCGGTCAGGTCGTCGGTGGTCACGTCGCGGCGGAGGACCTGCCCGACCTCGGCCACCTCCGCGAGCAACTCGTCGAACCGATCGACGGGGACCTCGACGGTGACCGTGCCCCGGGTCACGCCCGCATCGTCGGTGTCGGACTCGATGCCCGCCACCCCGCCGTCGAGGCGAGCAACGATGGAAGCCACCTCACTGCTCGCCTCATCGAAGGACACCGGGTACGCGACCGTGATCTGACCCTCGCGCACGAGCATGCGGGCATCGTCGGCCGACTCGAGGTCACCGATGGCGGCAGCGGTGACCTGTCCCTCGGCGTCATCCTGCGCGGGGCGCTCGGCATCGACGTCTTCGGCCTGCTCCGCCTCGTCGGCCTGATCTGAAGCCGCGCCGTCGTCAGTCGACCAGGACTCCTCGGCCGCCTCGTCGGCGGCGTCGTCGCCCGCGCCGGTGCAAGCCGAGAGCACCAGCAGTGCTGCCACCATCGCGGTCATCCCCGCGATGGCCGTTCGGAACTTCGGCAACTGCGCTGTTCGCCACATGTCCGCACCTTTGTTGGAGTCTTCTCCGCGTGGTCCTGCACTCGCTGCGACGCCGCGCGGCCCCACGTGGTTCCACGCCCGGTTGGCCCGCAGCAGACCTGATCGCTATCCTCCGGCGCGTTCAGCCCGGGAGCCTGGCAACCTGGCGCCGCGGCGCCTAGCCGTGCGCGTGCGGTCGGGCACGCGACGGGCACACGGGTCGCGGGCGGCAGCGCACCGTGATCGCCACCATCCGATGGAGCCATCGTCATGGACGGACTTGTGGACGGGACCCTCATCGCGCTGCTGAGCGCGGGGGCAGCAGTCGCGGGGCTCATCCTCGCCGCGTACTTCTTTGGGGTGGTCAAGAAGGCCAGCCCCGGCGACGAGCGCATGGTCGAGCTGATGGGCGCGATCCAGACCGGGGCTCGGGCGTTCCTGCGCCGCGAGTACACGTGGATCGCCGTCTTCGTCGTCGCGCTGACGGTCCTGATCTTCGCGTTGCTTGAGTACGGGCGCCCGTGGGGGGCGATCGCCTACGTCGCCGGGGCGGTCTTCAGCGGTCTCGCCGGGTTCATCGGGATGACCGTGGCCACGATGGCTAACGCGCGGACGGCGGAGGCGGCCAAGACCGGACCGCAGCTCGCACTGCCGCTGGCCTTCCGCGGCGGTGCCGTGATGGGCTTCAGCGTCGCCGGGCTGTCGCTGCTCGGCCTGTCGCTGTGTTACCTGTTCTTCGTCGAGATCCTCGCGGTCGACGACGCGTTCCAGGTGGTCACGGCGTACTCGCTCGGCGCTTCATCGATCGCCCTGTTCGCTCGTATCGGCGGCGGGATCTACACCAAGGCGGCTGACGTCGGCGCGGACCTCGTCGGCAAGGTCGAGGCGGGCATCCCCGAGGACGACCCACGAAACCCCGCGACCATCGCCGACAACGTCGGGGACAACGTGGGCGACGTCGCCGGCATGGGCGCCGACCTGTTCGAATCCTACGCCGGTTCGATCATCGCCCCGATCGCGCTGGCGGGGTTCGCATTCGCAGGTTTCGAGCAGTTCCAGCAGCCCGCCTTGCTGTACCCGCTGGCGATCGCGGCGTTCGGCATGCTGGCGGCCATGATCGGGGCGTTTACGGTCAAGACCAGCCCCGACGCCTCCGGCCACGCCCTGTCCAAGGCCCTGCACCGCGGCACGAACAGCGCCGCGGTCTTGACCGTGGTGCTTGCCTTCATCCTCGGGTTCGTCTTCTTCGACGGTGTCGAGGGCGTTGACTGGTGGTGGGCGTTCCCGGTCGCCGTCGTCGCGGGGCTGTTCGTCGGCATCGGCATCGGTCGGCTGTCTGAGTACTACACCAGCGACCACTTCAAGCCCACCCGCCGCATCGCCGAGCAGAGCCAGACGGGCACGGCCACCAACATCCTCGGCGGGATCTCCACCGGCATGATGTCGGTGGCCGGCTCGGTCGTCCTCGTGGTCGTCGCCATCGCGGTGGCGTTCGTTGCCACCGAGTTCGGCGCCCCAGACATCGACAACTCGGGCATCTACGGCGTGGCGATCGCCGCGATCGGGATGCTGGCCACGCTCGGTGTCGTGGTGTCTACCGACGCCTACGGGCCGATCGCCGACAACGCCGGCGGCATCGCCGAGATGGCCCATCTCGACCCGTCCGTCCGCGAGGTCACCGACGAGCTCGACAGCCTGGGCAACACCACCGCGGCGGTCGCCAAGGGCTTTGCGATCGGCTCGGCGGTGATCACCGCGCTGGCGCTGTTCACCGCGTTCCAGCAGGCCATCGTGGCCGCAGGCGGTGAGATCTCCTTGGACATCTCGGCGGTGGACGTGTTCA
>SLAO01000076.1 GCA_007126835.1 Nitriliruptorales bacterium
GGGACCGGCAACCGCTGCCTGGCGCCTCCCCCCGGGGCCGTCCGGGGTCGACGTTGCGATTTCGACGTCTGGGAACGTCGCGATCGCAACGTCGACCTGGCACCCGGCCGGCAATCGGATCGATTCGCCCGCGACCTCAGCCCAGGGGACGCTCGACGTCGGGATCGACGACCGGCGCGTGGCCGGCGGCATCGTCGGCGGCGGCGTCCACGTCCGGACGGGCCGGCCCGTCCCATCCGCACGTGCACCGAGCCGTCACCTGAGGTGGGAACCCACCCGCATCGTCCAGGGGTGGCCGCAGTTCCTCGAGCCACGCCGCATGCAGCCGCAGGCGGGCGGGCTGCCACAGCGACGCGATCATGACCAGCAACCCGGCCCAGCCCAGCGTGAGCGCGGTGGCCAGCACCGTGGGGTCGGCCGCGAGGAACGCCGGCAGGACGACCACCGCGACCAGCGCCCCACCGAGCATCAGCATCGGCCGCCGAGCGGTGTCCCAGCGCTGCAGCCAGGCGGGTGGCCGGTCCCGACGACCGTGGCGGAGCCAGAAGGATCCGTCGTCAGCCGAGTCGCCGGGGTCCGCGGAGCGTTCGGTCATGCTGCGCCGAGGCTACCCGGATCGGTGGGGCGGCAGCAGACGCCGGCGCGTCACCCTCGCAGCGCATTCGGACGCGGAGCACGGCGCCGGCGAGGCTGGTCCGCAGCTCACCAGTCGTCGGGCATCATGGAGGCCGTGGCCGACCGCGAAGCCCTTGCTGCCCTGCCTCGGATCGACGATCTCGTCGACCGGGCCGACGCCCTTGTGCGCGAGTTTGGGCGGAGGGACACCACCGAGACCCTGCGCCGGGTCACCGACGCCGCTCGGCGGACGCTGCTTGCCGGACACACCGCCAGCGCCGATCCCGACGGGTTGATCGCCGCGGCCACGACCGAACTGCGCGCCCGCCGGCCCGGCCCGCCACGTCGGGTGCTCAACGCCACGGGGGTGGTGATCCACACGAACCTCGGGCGGGCCCCGCTGGCGCCCGAGGCGGTCGAAGCCATCCGGTCCGCTGCGGCCTACTGCGACCTCGAGTTCGACCTCGCCACCGGTGGTCGCGGGTCGCGCAACGCCCGCGTGGCACCACTGGTGGCCGATGCCTGTCGAGCTCCGGCTGGCTTCGCCGTCAACAACGCCGCCGGGGCGCTCGTGCTGTGCCTGGCCGCGCTGGCTGGCGACCGTGAGGTGCTCGTCAGCCGCGGCGAGCTTGTCGAGATCGGCGGGTCCTTCCGCTTGCCCGAGATCATGCATGCCTCAGGCGCGCAGCTCGTCGAGGTCGGCACCACCAACCGCACCCGGGCGGAGGACTTCGCGGCGGCGGGAACCGACGTGGCCTTGATCCTGGCCGTGCACCCCTCCAACTACCGCATCACCGGGTTCAGCCAGGCCCCGAGCATCGCCGAGCTCGCCGTGGTGGCTCGGGAACGCGGGGTGCCGCTGGTGCATGACGTCGGCTCCGGGCTGCTGGTCGACGAGGAGGCGCCGTGGGCAGCCGGCGAGCCCAGCATCGCCGGCTCGCTGCAAGCAGGTGCTGACTTGGCGCTGGCCTCCGGCGACAAGCTGCTCGGCGGCCCTCAGGCGGGGCTACTGGCGGGTCGAGCCGACCTGGTCGAACGGTGTCAGCGTCACCCGCTGGCTCGCGCCTTGCGCCTGGACAAGCTGCGGATCGCTGCGCTCGTGACCACGCTGGAAGCGCACTTGCGGGAGGATCGAGGTTCCCTGCCGACCTGGGCGCGGCTCGACGCTGACGAAGCCGAGTTGCGCACGCGCGCGCAGGGTCTGGCATCTGCGCTGGACGGGGAGGTCGTCCCCGGCGCCTCGCTGATCGGCGGAGGTTCGGCGCCAGGCCACGAGTTGCCCTCACCGGTGGTCCGTCTGCGGGGCGGCGCCCCTGATGCGGTCGCCGAGCGGCTACGGCTCGGCGACCCGGCCGTGGTCTGCCGGGTGGAGGACGGCGCGCTGTGGCTCGACCCCCGCACGATCGACCCGGCCGACGATGACGTGCTCGTCGAGCGCGTCCGCGCCGAGCGCGCCGAGACCTGAGCCGAGCCGACGGCCGACCTGACACCGCCCGGCTCCGGACAATGCCACGCACGCCGGCTACAGGCGCCTACGCGCCGAGGCGGAACGCTTCCGCCAACCAGGGCGCGACGACCCCCGGATCGACCTTGCAGTCGAGCAGCAGCGGCGGCGAGGGGTCAGCAATGCGGTCGGCGACCGCCTCGAGATCGGCCACGGAGCGCACCGTGACCGCGTGGAACCCCAGCCCGCGAGCCACTGAGCAGAAGTCGATCTCGCTGAACTCGGCGAGCTTGGTGGGCAATCCCAGTGGACCGAAGTGGTGGACCTCGGCGGCGTAGCTGGCGTCGTCGAGAACGCACACCACCATGCGCAGCCCGAGCCGGGCCACGGTCTCGAGCTCGCCGAGGCTCATCGCCAGCCCACCGTCACCGGTAACGCACACGGTGGGCCGGTCCGGCCGGGCGACCGCGGCGCCGATCGCCGAGCCCAGCCCCAGCCCGATCGACTGGTAGGCCTGGGTGAACACGAACCCTCCGGGATCGGTGACCCGGAGGTGCTGGGCAGGCCAGCCCATGAAGTGACCCGAGTCGATGGCCACGATCCGCTTGGCGGGCAGCAACCGGTCCAGTGCCCGCATCGCATCGCGCGGGTCGATTACCCCGGGTACGTCACGGCGCTCGTCGGGCCAGTCCGGATCGGCCACCGCCGCAGCGGTCGCGTCTGTACGCCAGCCCGTGCGCGACGTCCCGCGCTGTTCGAGCTCGGCGCGCAAGGCCGCGGCGGCGAGCCCCGCGTCGGCAACCATCGCGCCGTCGACGCGGTGGTGCCGCCCGATCGCGGTGGGCTCGTCGTCGACCGCGAGCACCGCCGCCTCGAGATACAGCTGCCCTGACCGGGTGGTCCACGAGTTCATCGTGGCGCCCACAGCCAGGACCACGTCGGCGTCGGCCAGTAGCGTGGCCGCTGACGGCGAGGCGAACCCGCCGCTGATGCCCAGGGACCAGGCGTCGTTTGCGAACAGCCCGTGGCCCACCGCGCTCGTGGTCAGCAGCGCCCCCACCCGCGCCGCGACGGCTCGCAGGTCGTCGCCGGCGTCGGCGTTCCACGCCCCGCGGCCCGCCAGCACGACCGGACGCGCGGCGGTTTCCAGCCGGTCGCAGAACTCCCCGACCGCCTCGCCAGCGGGAGCCGGGCGCTGCGGCGGGTCGTCTGGTTTCAGCGCCACCGCGGCAGCCGGCTCGGTCTGCTGGACGTCCAGGGGCAGGGACAAGACGACAGGAACCCGCTGGCGCTGCGCCCGCGATGCCGCCAATGCCAGATCCTCCAGGGCGGTGTCCGCACTGCGCAACGTCGCGGGAACAGCTCCGGCGGCCCGGGCGAACGCCGCCTGGTCGACGTCCTGGTTCTGGTCACGTGCGGTGCGCGCCGTGTCGCCGGCGAGCAGCAGCAGGGGCGTGTGGCTCTTGGCCGCCTCCGTCAGCGACGTCATGGTGTTGGTCAGCCCAGGGCCCTGGGTGGTCGTGGCGACCCCCAGCCGGCGGGTGGTCCGCGCCCAGCCGTCGGCGGCGGAGACCGCAGCGGCCTCATGGCGGGTGCTGCGAAAGTCGATTCCCTGCTCGGCCATCGCAGTCGCGAGCGCGAAGTTCCCGCCGCCCACGAGGCCGAACGCCGTGTCCACCTCGAGGCGAACGAGGGCCTCGGCGAGCGCCTCCACAACGTTCATGCCGCGCCGGCCGGGACGAAGGCGAGCACCCGGCACGGCGACCCGGACCCGCCGGTGAGCTTGAGCGGCGCCGCCACGAGCACCGCTCCGGTCGCCGGCAGGCGCTCGAGGTTGGTGAGGCTGGTCAGCCCGTACTTGCCCGCGCCCAGCATCAGCGCATGGCACGGAAACGGCGGGTCGAGCTCCATAGCCCGGCCCGCGTCGGTGCCCACGGTCTCGACACCCACCCCCACGACCGGTGCCTCGTCGGCCAGCCAGCGGGCGCACTCCGCCGAGAAACCGGGAGTGTGGGAACCATGCTCGTCCGCGTTGAGGAACGCATCCTGATCATGGGCGTAGGCGTCCCAGCCGGTGCGCAGCAGCAGCCACCCACCGTCGGGCAGCGCCCCGTGCTCGGCCTCGAACGCTTGCACCTCGTCGACGGTGAGCAGATAGTCGGGGTCGGCGGCGACCTCGGCGGACTTGTCGATCACCACCGCCGGACCGACGAGTCGGCTCGGCGGCACGGTGGCCACGTCCTCGCCGCCCTGCCCGGTGATCCAGTGCACCGGGGCGTCGAAGTGCGTCCCAACGTGCTCGCCCCCCTCGAAGGCGTTCCAGTACCACATCGGACCGCGGTCGTCGTAGCGCGACAACTCGCGAGTCGACCAGCCGGGAGTGTTGACGAACGGCTCCGGCAGCTTCAGCACCGGGGTGTCCTCATCCAAGGGCTGGGTGAGGTCGACGACCTCGATCCCGCCGCGCAACGCCTCGACGAACCCATCTAACGCACCCACCTGCGCTCCTCTCGCTGTCGTGCCCCCGCGGGCTGTGCTCCGCGGCGTGCGGCGCGGATGCAACCACCCGGGCGAGGTTCTGTCGACGGTGGTGTGGCACGAGGCTCTAGGCTCACGCCTCGATGGCTGTCCCCGGGTTGGGCCCCGCGCTCGAGTCGACCCGCCGAGGCTTCGCAGCGTTCGGCTCGCAACTGCGCAGCCCTGGCGCGCTGCTGATGCTGCTGGCCGCGACGGTGGGCTTGATCACCGGCTTGCTTGCGGTGGCACTGTTCCACCTGATCGGGCTCGTCCAGCAGGTGGCCTACGGCGCCAGCCCGCCGGCGTGGAGCGTCCTCGTCGTCCCCGCCGCGGGAGGGCTGCTGGTCGGGCTGCTGACCTGGCGGCTGGTGCCCGAAGCCCGAGGCTCAGGCATCAGCAACGTCATGGAGGCCTTGGCGCTGCGGGGCGGCCGGATCCGCGGGCGCGTGGTGCTGGGAAAGCTGGCGGCGTCAGCGGTCGCCCTGGGCACCGGGAACTCGGGCGGTCGTGAAGGGCCGATCGTCCAGATCGGTGGCGCGGCAGGTTCACTGCTGGGCCGCGCCGCGGACCTGCCCGAGGACCGGCTGCGCTCGCTGATCGCCGCCGGAGCCGCTGGTGGGATCGCCGCGTCGTTCAACGCTCCGATCGGCGCGATGCTGTTCGCCCTCGAGGTCATCATCGGGGGGTTCGCGCTCCGCCATCTGCAGACCGTCGTGATCTCGGCGGTGATCGCCTCGGTCACCGCGCGCCAGCTCATCGGTGAGGGGTTGGTCTACAGCGCCCCGGCCTACACGCTGGGCTCGCCCTGGCAGCTGGCCCTCTACGGCATCCTGGGCCTCGCCTCGGTCGGCGTGGGGCTGGCGTTCATCCGGGCGATCAGCGTCGCCGAACGGCTCGGCGAGCGCCTGGCTTGGCCGATGCCGCTGCGCACAGCGGCCGGGGGCCTGGTGGTGGGCCTCGTCGCCATCGCGGTGCCCGAGGCCATAGGCACCGGCGACAACCTGCCTCCGCTGGCCGGCGTGGTGCGCGAGCCCATCGAGGTCATGCTGGCGGGGGGCTTCGCCCCCCACTTCCTGCTCGTGCTGCTCGTCGCCAAGCTGCTGGCCACGGTCGCGTCGGTCGGCACTGGCAACGCGACCGGCTCGTTCGGCCCGCTGATCTTCCTCGGGGCAGCGCTGGGCGGGGCGTTCGGGCACGCCGCCGCGGTGGTCCTGCCCGACGCGGGCATCCAACCCGGCGCCTTCGCGCTGGTCGGCACGGCCGGGGTCGTCGCCGCGGCAGGACGCGCACCCTTGACCGGGGTGCTGCTGGTGTTCGAGCTGACCGGCAGCTACGACATGGTGCTGCCGTTGATGCTGACTACCGGCATCGCCACCGTGATCGCCGATCGGCTCCACCCGTCGTCGCTGTACACCGAACCGCTCGAGCGCCGGGGAATCAGCTACGACGCCTCCGATGACGTGGACGTGCTCCAGGCCGTCCAGGTCGGCGAGATCATGACCACCGACCCCGCCTGGGTCCCGGCTGACCTGTCCGTGCCGGACCTGCGCGACTGGTTCCGGCGAACCCGCCACCACGGGGCACCAGTCGTCGAGATGAGCGACGACAGCCCGCGGCTGGTGGGGATCGTCACGCTGGCCGACGTGGCCGCGCTCGCCGACCCCGGCGAGACCGGCGACATCGCCTCGATGGAGACGCGAACCCGGGAGCTGACCGCCGCGGACATCTGCACCACCAACCCGCTGACGGTGGTGCCCTCGGACCCGGTGTACCGGGCGGTCCAGCGGATGGCCGCGGCGGACGTCGGACGCCTGCCGGTCGTCGACGAGGCCGACCACGGACGCCTCGTCGGGCTCGTGCGCCGGGCAGACGTCGTCTCGGCGTACCAACGCGCGCTGTCACGCAGCCTCCGCGCGCAGCACCAGCGCGCGCGCAGTCGGCTGCGCAACCTGGGAGGCGCGCGCTTCGTCGAGCGCGTGGTCCCCGCCGGCGCCCCCGTCGCCGGACGCACCGTGGCTGACATCGCCTGGCCCGAAGGTACGGTGCTGACGAGCATCCGGCGCGGGGGCGACATCGTCGTCCCCCGCGGGGACACGGTGCTGCGTGCCGGTGACGAGGTCGTCGCGCTCGTCTCGGGGTCGCGTACCGAGGCCTTCGACCGCCTGCTGGAGGGCTGACGGTGGCAAGCATGCGCGTGGTCTGCACAGCCGGGCACGTCGACCACGGCAAGTCGACGTTGGTCAAAGCCTTGACCGGCACGGACCCCGACCGCTTCGCCGAAGAGCGTCGACGCGGCCTGACCATCGACATCGGGTTCGCCTCCACCGCACTCGACACGCAAGCCGGGGACCCGGTGACCGTGGCCTTCGTCGACCTTCCCGGCCACGAGCGGTTCGTGGGCAACATGCTCGCTGGGGCAGGTGCGGTCGAGCTCGCGCTGCTCGTGGTCGCGGCCGACGAGGGATGGATGCCCCAGACCGCGGAGCACACCGCCATCCTCGACCTGCTGGGGGTGCACCGGGCGCTGGTCGCGGTGACCAAGACCGACGCCGTCGATGCAGAGACCGCCGACCTCGCTGTGGAGCTCACCCGGGAGGAGCTGGCGGGCACGTCGCTGGCCGCCGCCGACGTGGTACCGGTCAGCGCGGCCACCGGCGAGGGGCTGGAGGAGCTGACCGGTCGGCTCCACGAACTGGTCGCTCGTGCGCCCGCTCCACGCGACCGCGGTCGCCCCCGGTTGTGGGTCGACCGTTCGTTCTCGGTTGCGGGTGCTGGGACCGTGACTACCGGGACGTTGACGGGCGGATCCCTGGCCATCGGCGACCGGCTCGCGGTGCTGCCCGCCGGGCCCAC
>SLAO01000147.1 GCA_007126835.1 Nitriliruptorales bacterium
CGCTTGTCACGCGGGAGATCGACGCCGGCGATGCGTGCCATGCTCTTAGCCTCCCTGCCCTAGCCCTGTCGCTGCTTGTGTCGCGGGTTCGAGCAGATCACCATGATCCGGCCGTGCCGGCGAATGATCCGGCACCGCTCGCACATGCGCTTGACCGACGGTTGCACCTTCACTGCTCGAACTCCTCGAACGGTGCGCACGCCGCGGACGGCGTGCTCCTCGTGATTGACGGGACAGCATGAACGGCCCCCGGGGCGCTCGCATACGGGCGCCGTCGGTGGGGCCGAACAAGCAGCATATCAGCCGACCTCCCGAGCGTCCACCGCTGCGCGTCCCGGGACCCGGTCGAGGTCGGTCAGCGGGTACGCCGGCTCGTCGGATCGGGCCGTGAGCACCCACGGTCCGTCCTCGGTGATCGCCACCGTGTGCTCCCAGTGCGCAGAGACCTGCCCGTCGGCGGTGACCACCGTCCAGTCGTCGTCGAGCACCGCGGTGTCGGCGGTGCCCAGGTTGAACATGGGCTCGACGGCCAGGACCAGCCCGGGAACGAGCTTGGGGCCCCTGCCGGGCCGCCCGTAGTTGGGTACCTGGGGGTCCTCGTGCAGCGCACGGCCGACTCCGTGACCGACGTACTCGCGCACGACGCCGTAGCCGTGGGGTTGCGCCACCGCCTCCACTGCGGCTGAGATGTCGGTGACCCGGTTGCCCGCACGAGCCTCCAGCAGGCCCGCCCACAGCGCCTCGCGCGTGCGCTGCACGAGGTCGGCCACCGCCGGTGCGACCGTGTCGTCACCACCCACGATCCACGTGACCGCGCTGTCGGAGTGGTAGCCGTCGACGATCGAACCTGCGTCGATCTTGATCAGGTCACCGGCGGCCAGCACCACGTCGTCGGAGGGGATGCCGTGCACGATCTGCTCGTTCACCGACGTGCACAACGACCCGGGAAAGCCCCGATAGCCCTTGAACGACGGTGTGGCCCCGCGCGCCCGGATCTCCTCCTCGGCGATGCGGTCGAGGTCCCGCGTCGACATTCCCGGCTGCAGGGCGTCGCGGAGGAGCTCGTGCACCTCGGCGATGAGCCGCCCGGTGACGGCCATCGTCTCGAGCTCGGAGGGAGACTTGCGAACGATCATACGGGGTCCAGATCTGCCAGGAGCTGTTTGGTCCGTGCGGTGACGTCCTCGACGGTGCCGACGGCCTGGACGTCGCGCAGCAGCCCGCGCTCACTGTAGAACGTCACGAGCGGAGCGGTCTTGGAGCGGTACTCCACGAGCCGCTTGCGGATGACCTCGCTGTCGTCGTCGGTTCGGTGCTCCAGCTCGCGCCGGGCCTCGAGGCGCGCGAGCAGCTCCTCCTCGGGCACTTCGAGGCGCACGACTACGTCGAGGGGGGTGTCGCGCTCCTGCAGGAAGATCTCGAGGGCCTCGGCCTGCGGCACGGTGCGGGGAAACCCGTCCAGAATGAAGCCACGCCCGGCATCGGTCTCCGACAGCCGCTCGGTGACCATCCCGATCACGACCTCGTCGGGGACGAGCTCACCCCGGTCCATGTACGCCTTGGCCCGCAGCCCCAACGGGGTCTCGGTGTCGACGTTGTGGCGGAAGATGACCCCGGTGGCGACGTGCGGGATCCCGAAGTCGGCCGCGAGGATCTGCGCTTGCGTGCCCTTGCCGGCCCCTGGTGCTCCCAGGATGACGAGTCGCACCGTGTCTCCTCTCCTGCTCGGCTCCGGCTAGTTGCGCAGGAAGCCTTCGTAGTGGCGCTGCATGAGCTGGCTCTCGATCTGGCGCAGCGTGTTCAACCCCACACCCACGACGATCAGGAGCACGGCCCCACCGAAGGGGAAGGGCAGGCCTGCCTGCGCCGCCACGATCAGCGGCAGCACCGCCAGCACCGCCAAGTAGATCGACCCCGCGGTGGTGATCCGGGTCAGGACGTAGTCGAGGTACTCGGCAGTGGGCCGGCCAGGGCGGATGCCCGGGATGAACCCGCCGTACTTCTTCATGTTGTCCGACACGTCCTGTGGGTTGAACGTGATCGCCGTGTAGAAGAAGGCGAAGAACATCGTCAACGCGAAGTACACGGCGATGAACCAGAAGCCGGGGTCTTGAGCGTTGAAGTGGGTCTCGATGAAGCTCACGAATCCGGGGTCGGGGATGATCCCGGTCAGCAGCGACGGGATGAACAGCAGCGACGAGGCGAAGATGATCGGGATCACGCCGGACTGGTTGACCTTCAAGGGGATGTACGTCGAGGTCCCCCCGTAGGTTCGCCGGCCCACCTGACGCTTGGCGTACTGCACCGGGATGCGGCGCTGACCCAGTTCGACGAACACCACCGCGATGATCAGCAGCAAGCCCACCAGCAGCGTGATGCCGAAGGCGATCTCGCCCGCTTCGATCAGGATCTGGTTACCCTGCCCCGGCATCGCCGAGACGATCGCCGAGAAGATGATCAGGCTCATCCCGTTGCCGACACCGCGTTGGGTGATGAGCTCACCCAGCCACATGATGAAGGCCACGCCGGCGGTCATCGTCAGGATCATCAGCGCCCGCAAGGCCAAGCCGTCGTCAACGATCAGGCTCTGCCCGGGGGGCAGCGCACCCACGCCGAACAGCTGACCGGACTCGATGAAGACGATCAGGCCGGTGGACTGCAGCAGCGCGAGCGCCACCGTCAGGTAGCGCGTCCACTGGTTGATCTTCTTCTGCCCGCTCTCGCCTTCCTTCTTCCACTCGTCGACCTTCGGGATCACCACCGTGAGCAACTGCATGATGATGCTTGCGGTGATGTAGGGCATGATCCCGAGCGCGAACACCGACAGCTGCGTAAAGGCCCCGCCGCTGAACAGGTTGATCAGCTGCGCAGGGCCGCTGACGCCCTCGTCGACGAGCGCCCGCAGGACGCCGTAGTCCACGCCCGGCGTCGGCACGTACGCACCGAAGCGGTACACCGCGATGATCGCGAGCGTGAACAGGATCTTTCCCCGAAGGTCGGGGATTTTGAAGGCGTTGGCGAAGGCGCGCAGCATTCGGGGTCCTCTCAGCAGCCGGTGGCGCGGCTAGCTGTTCGCGGTGGTGACGCTACCGCCGGCCGCCTCCACCTTGGCGACAGCCGACCCACTCGCAGCGTCCACGGTGATCGACAGTGCAGCCGTCAGCTCCCCGTCGCCGAGCAGCTTGACCGGAGCGGAGCCCCGGCGAACCAGACCGCGCTCGCGCAGCACGTCGGGGTCGACCTCGTCGCCGTCGGCGAAGCTGGCCTCGAGCCGGCCGACGTTGACCGTTTGGTACTCGACCCGGTTGCGGGGCGTGAACCCCGGCTCCTTGGGCAGGCGTCGCTGCAGCGGCATCTGCCCGCCCTCGAACCCGGCGGGCACGTTGCCGCGAGCTCCCGTGCCCTTGGTCCCCCGGCCGGCGGTCTTGCCCTTGCCTGCGGCCTCGCCTCGGCCCTTGCGCGTCTTTGGGCGATGCGCCCCCGGCGCGGGCTTGAGGTGGTGGATCTTCATGTCTCGGACTCCTCGGCTTCTTCGTCCTCGTCGCCGGTCAGATCCTCGTCGCCGGCCAGGTCCCCGCCGGTGGCGGAGGCATCGGCCTCGTCGGCCCCGGCCGCACCGCCCCGAGCACGCGGCTTCGGCTTGACGGGATCGTCGGTTGACGACAGTGACGGCGGGTTCTCGACCACGTCTGCAGCGGTCTCGGCGGACCCTTCGACGGCGAGCGCCTCCGCCGTCGCCTCGGCCAGCTCGGCGGACTCGGAGTCCGCGACGGACTGCCCCGCGGGCGGGTTGCCTTCGCCCTTGGGCTCTTGGCCCGGTTCGAGGTCGAGAAGCTCGTCGTCACCTACGTACCGCACGTCGACAAGGTGGGCGACTTTCCCCACCATGCCACGAATCTCGGGACGATCCGGCTGCCGCACCGACTGGTGGATCTTGCGCAGCCCGAGGGCGCGCAGGGTGCGGCGTTGCCCGGCCTGCTGGCCGGACAGGCCGCGGGTCTGGGTGATCTCCAGCTCAGGCATGCTCGGACCCGGCCTTCATGTTGTCGAGCATGGTTTTGGGCAAAAGCTCCTCGAGCTCGATCTCGCGCAGGCGTGCCACGTCCTCGGGCACGCGCAGGTCCTTGAGCGCTGCCACGGTCGCGTGCACGACGTTGATCGCGTTGGCCGAGCCCAGCGACTTGGCGAGGACGTCGGCGATGCCGGCGCACTCGAGCACCGCCCGCATCGGGCCACCGGCGATCACACCCGTACCAGGAGCGGCGGGCTTGAGCACGACCCAGCCCGCGCCGTCACGGGCGGTGGCCTCGTGCACGATCGTCCGTTGGATCATCGGGACTTTGAAGAAGTTCTTCTTGGCCTCCTCCACGCCCTTCTGGATCGCCGCCGGCACTTCCTTGGCCTTGCCGTACCCGACGCCGACGGTGCCCTGTTGGTCACCGACGACGACGAGCGCTGTGAAGGAGAAGCGCCGGCCGCCCTTGACGACCTTGGCGACGCGGTTGATCGCGACGACCTTCTCCTCGTAGGGGCTGCGTTCCTCCTCGCGCCCCCGGCCGCGGCCTCCGCGGCCGCCGCGTCCACCACCTGGTGCTGCCATGACTGCAAACCTCTCGGTCGTCTGGGTCGATCAGAACTGAAGGCCGGCTTCGCGTGCGCCGTCGGCCAGCGCCGCAACTCGGCCGTGGTAGCGATTGCCGCCGCGGTCGAAGACCACCGTGGCGATGCCTGCGCTGGTTGCACGCTCGCCGACGGCCTTTCCGACGGCCTTTGCAACACCGACCTTGCCGTCCCCGTCGGGAACGAGGTCGTCTTCCAGGCTCGACGCAGCCGCGAGCGTGTGCCCGCGGTCGTCATCGATCACCTGCGCGTAGATGCCCTGGTTGGAACGGTACACCGCAAGACGTGGTTGGTCCGCGGTGCCGTGCAGACGGCGCCGTTGGCGCGCATGGCGCCGTTCGCGGGCGGATCGTGCGGTCTTGGCCTTCATCGTCGTTGTACTCCTCTGACGAACCAGACCCCCCGGCCTCGCGTTGCACCGGGAGTGTCTCGCATTGCCAACTAGGAGCCGGCAGCCTTGCCGGCCTTGCGCCGCACGTGCTCGCCGGCGTAGCGGATCCCCTTGCCCTTGTACGGCTCGGGCTTGCGAATGGCGCGGATGTCCGCGGCGACTTGCCCGACGCGCTGCTTGTCGGTGCCCTTGACCGCGATCTGCGTCGGCGTCGGCACGTCCAGCTCGACGTCGTCGGGCGCCGGCACGTTGACCGGGTGGCTGTAGCCGACCTGGATGGTGATGCCGTCGCCTTGCTTGGTCGCCCGGTAGCCCACGCCGACGATCTCCAGACGGCGCTCCCAGCCCTCCGACACGCCATGCACCATGTTGGCGATCAGCGCGCGCGTCAGGCCGTGCAGCGACCGGTGCTCGCGTTCGTCGTCAGGCCGGTCGACGACCACCGTATCGTCGGTGACCTCGACGGTGATGTCGGGGTGCAGCTGCTGCGTGAGCGTGCCCTTGGGGCCGGTCACGGTCACCGCGCCGTCAGCGACGGTGACCTCGACGCCGGCGGGGATCCCGACCGGCTCCTTTCCGATGCGACTCATCTTGCTTGCTCCTCTCCGGCCCTGCTACCAGACGTACGCGAGGACCTCGCCGCCCACGCCGCGCTTGCGGGCCTCGCGGTCGGTCATCAACCCGTGCGAGGTCGAGATCAGCGCGATCCCGAGCCCGCCGAGCACGCGCGGGACCTCGTTGCGCTTGGCGTACACGCGCAGCCCGGGCTTGGACACACGCCGGACGCCGGCGATCGCGCGCTCCCGCTCGGGGGAGTACTTCAGCGCGAGCCGCAGCGTGGCCTGCGGCTTGGTCGGCTCCACGAGGTAGTCGCGGATGTAGCCCTCCGCCTTCAAGATGTCCGCGATCGACGACTTCAGGTTCGACGCCGGCATGCTGATCTCTTCGCGGTAGGCGGTGTTGGCGTTGCGAATGCGCGTCAGCATGTCCGCAACGGGGTCGGTCATCGTCATGGTCTGATCAGCTCCTGGGGGTTACGGGGACGAGGTCGCCCCGCACTTCCACCGGTCGTGGTGGTTACCAACTCGCCTTGCGCACGCCGGGAAGCTCGCCTTTGTGGGCGAGGTCCCGGAAGCAGATGCGACACAGCATGAACTTGCGGTACACCGCGCGCGGGCGCCCGCAGCGGTTGCAGCGGGTGTAGCCGCGCACGCTGAACTTCGGCGTTCGCGCCGACTTGGCGATCATCGACTTCTTTGCCATAGCGTCTTCCTGGCTCCTCGAGCGCGGTCTCTAGGTGTTGGGAGTTCTGTCGACGAACGGCCAGCCGAAGGCGTCGAGCAGGGCGCGTCCCTGCGCGTCGTCGGTGGCGGTCGTCACGATCGTGATGTCCATGCCGCGGACACGGTCGATGTCGTCGTAGTCGATCTCGGGGAAGATCAGCTGCTCACTCACCCCGAACGTGTAGTTGCCGCTGCCGTCGAAGGAGTTGGCGGGCAGGCCGCGGAAGTCCCTGATGCGTGGTAGCGCCACCGACAACAGCCGGTCGAGGAAGTCCCACATCCGGGCGCCGCGCAGCGTCACCTTCGCGCCGATGGGCATGCCCGCGCGCAGGCGAAAGCCCGCGATCGACTTTCGAGCCGTCGTGACCGCGGGCTTCTGGCCCGTGATCGTGGCCAGGTCGGTGACGGCGCCCTCGAGCGCCTTCGCCTCGGCCACGGCGTCGCCGACGCCCATGTTGACGACGATCTTCGACAGCGTCGGTACCTGCATGACGTTGTCGAGCCCCAGCTGCGACTGGAGCTGGTCCCGGATCTCCTCGCGGTAACGGACCTTGAGGCGCGGGACGTAGGTGTCGGTGGCTGCCATGCTAGAACTCCTCACCGCTCTTGCGTGAGACGCGGCTCTTTTCCTGGCCGCTCCCGTCGAAGCCCACCCGGGTGGGGTTGTTGTCGTCATCGAGCGGCATGACGTTCGAGGCGTTGATAGGCGCTTCTTCGTGGACGATGCCGCCCTCGGTGCCTCCGGCGCGGGTGCGCTGCATCCGGCGGTGCTTGGTCTGGACGTTGACGCCCTCGACTAACACCTTGCCACGCTTGGGGTACACGCGGATCACCCGACCGGACTTGCCACGGTCCTTGCCGGAGACGACGAGGACCTGGTCGTCCTTGCGGATGCGCTGCATCTAGATCACCTCCGGAGCAAGCGACACGATGCGCATGAACCGCCGCGCCCGCAGCTCGCGGCCCACCGGACCGAAGATGCGGGTGCCCCGCGGGGCTCCCTGGGGGTTGATGAGCACGCACGCGTTGTCATCGAATCGGATGTAGGTCCCGTCGGAGCGCCGCCGTTCCTTGCGGGTCCGCACGATCACGGCCCGCACGA
>SLAO01000006.1 GCA_007126835.1 Nitriliruptorales bacterium
CGCCGAGGGGACCGCAGGCGGCCGCGGTCGGAGCCGGAAGCGCCTGGCCACCGGTGGACGGACCACCGCCTCCGCCCGGGGGCGCCCGGCGGTGAGCACCGCTGACCTCGGCCGCATCGGCGAAGGGGTGCGCGCCCGCCTCGATCAGGTGCACCGTGCGCGCGAGGATGCCTTCGCTGCCTCCCGGGACGCCATCCGCCATGCCAGCAAGGCGATTCGGGCGGTTCATCGAGGCGAGGTCGACCGCGCCGAGCAGGCGCTCGCGTCGTCGGCCGCGTCGCTCCAGGAGGTGCGATCCGCCACCGTCGACCAACCCTCGCTGGCCGCCTCAGGACTGGTCAGCGACGCCGAGAAGGAATACGCCGAGGCTCGGCTGACCTTGGCGACCATCACCGACGCTGCGCTTCCGCCGCCCGACACCGTGGGCGTCGCTGACGCGGCGTGGCTGGGCGGGCTTGCGGAGACTGTGGGGGAGCTGCGTCGCGCCACGCTGGACCGGCTCTCCCAAGGCGACCTGTCCCGCGCCGAGGTGTTCGTCGGGCGCATGGACGACATCTACGCGCTGCTGGTCACCATCGACTACCCCGAAGGGGTGACCGGGGGGTTGCGGCGCTCGACCGACGTGGCGCGCGGGCTGCTGGAGCGCACCCGCGGCGACGTCACCACCGCGCGCTTGCAGGACCGACTGCGGGTGGCGCTCGACGCCCACCGCGACGCCGTCCTCGGCGAGTAGGCCCCGTCCGAACCCCCGGGGCGCAAGTTCACCCGACCGCCGGGAACCGCGCCGTGGCGCGGTTTCGTGGAGTGGAGCTGTGGGGAATCGAACCCCAGGCCTCCTCGATGCGACCGAGGCGCTCTACCAACTGAGCTACAGCCCCGCCAATGCGCACGCTTGCGAAACCCGCGCACGCAACGCACCGTGATGCTAGCAGTCCACCCCTGCGGTGGCACTGCCGCGGAGTTCCCCAGTCGTTCCCCACAAAGCCGAGAAACCCTGGGTTACAGACAACAATGTGCGGCAGGATGTGCCTCACTCGCCCAGGGTTACAAAGCCTGCGGGGCGGTGAGCGAGAGCGAGCAGCGTGACGTCGTCGTGGCCTTCGCCCGAGCGGAAGTCCAGTACCGCGTGGTGGATGCAGTCGACAAGGTCCTGTGCGGACATGCCGCGACAGGTCGCGAACACGTCCATCAGGCGCTCCTCGCCGAAGATGTCGTCGCCGTTGCGGGCCTCGGTGACCCCGTCGCTGTACGCCAGGAAGACCTCCCCGGCCGCGAGCTCGACTGTCACCTCCGACGTCTCCAGCGACTCGAACAGGCCAAGGGCCGTCCCGGCCTTGCCGACCTGCTCGACTGAACCGTCGGTCTTGAGCACTAGCGGGGGTGGGTGGCCGGCGAGGGCAAGGTGCATCACAGCACCATCCTCAGCAAGGTATGCGTGAGCGGCGGCCGCGGTGCAGAACTTCGGCTCGGCTTCGTCGCGGCCATCTGCGAGCAACAGGTCGTGGGCGACGCGCAACGCTGCGCTGGGTGAATGCCCCAGGTACGTGGCCGTGCGGAGCGTGTGCCGTGCCATGAGCGCGGTGGCGGCGGCGTGGGCGCCCTTGCCGCAGACGTCGCCGAGAGTCAGGGCCACCTCGGTGTCGGACAGCGAGATCACGTCGTAGAAGTCACCGCCGACGTGCGTGTTGCCCGGGTCGTAACAGCTGCCCACGGCGACACCGGCGGCATGGTCGAGCTGTCGTGGGGTGAGGCTGTCGACGAGGGCGGTGCTGAGCAAGTCACGCCCGACCACAGCCTGCTGTTGGATCGGCCAGTTGCGGTCCAGCTCGTTTCGGAAGGCCTCGAGCGCCTCAGCAGCGTCGGGCCCCGCCAGCACACGCACCTGCTCGTAGGCGTGTTCGATACGCCGTCGGTGCACCCGCAGCTTGCGCGGAGCATCCCTCCACTCCATCGGGGTCCTCCTGGCTCCCAGCCAGTGCCGTGTCGATCGCGCAGCGACGCCGGGGTCGAAGGTGGCCGGACGTCCGGACCGCGCATGCGAGCGGTGACAAGCGCAATCGTAGCCCCCCTCGGCCTGGCAGACGGTGGGGATCCGTGCCTGAGCGCCACCGTCGTCTCTGCGGCGAGGACGCTGCATGCGACAATCCGCCGGGCAAGGCAACGCTGCCGACAGAGGGACTTATGATGTGCGAGCATGACCGTGCCTCAGCACGCTCGTTCGTCGCCGCGGGCTGACGATGACCACCCCGGTGGCGGCGTTGCTGGCCTTGTTCGACCAGCGCGATCGGGTGGGTGCCCTGCAGCTTGCGCATGATCTGCTCGACCAGGGCTGGACGCGCGAGCGTCTGATCACCGACCTGCTTGCTCCCGCTCAACGGGAGGTCGGCGGCCTGTGGGAAGCGGCCGAGTGGAACGTGGCGCAGGAACATGCAGCCACAGCCATCACCGACAGTGTTCTCTCCGCGCTGGCGCTCGAGCTGCCCGCGGACACGGGCCGGCCCCACGAGGTCTTCGCCACATGCGCCGAAGGCGACTGGCACACCCTGCCGGTGCGCATGTTCGCCGAGTTGCTCACGCTCGACGGCTGGCCGATCACCCTGGTGGGTCCATCCGCCCCGCAGGATCATCTGCGCCAATTCCTGGCGCAGCGCCGGCCCTTCGCCATAGCCATTGGCTGCTCGGTACCAATCTTCCTGCCCGGCGTGAAGGGCATGGTCGACGCCGCAGCCGCTGCGGGTGTTCCGGCACTCGTCGGTGGCGCCGGGTGCGGTCCCGACTCCAGGCGCGCTACGGCGCTCGGCGCTCACTGGGCGCCCGACGCCTCCGGTGCCTCGCGGCTGCTTGACAGCTGGACTCGGCACGGCGTCCCTGACCCGCCGGGCCCCCTGGAGCACCCGGTTGCCGCGAAGCTGACCGCCGTGCGCCCCGAGCTCGTCGAGGAGGCGTTCGACCTGCTCGCGGAGCGCCACCCCCTCATGGGCCAGCTGACCGAGCGTCAGCTGCAGCGCACTGCCGAGGATCTCGACTACATCCTGCAGTTCCTCGAGGCGGCGGTTCTCACGGAAGATCGGCGCATCATCGAGGACTTCGTCCCCTGGCTGCAGAATGTCTTGACCGGCCGCGGACTGCCGGCCGACGTCGTCCCCACCACGCTGCGCACGCTCGCCGAATGCGTGCCCGCCGACTTCGAGCCCGCCGCAGAGTGGATCCGTGCAGCCGCTGATGCGCACGTATGAGGCGGCGAGGCAACTGCGCCCTGCGCTATAGGTCTCGGGGTGCGAGGTCGACGAGGTTGGGGTAGCAGCCCGCAGGGTCGATCGGCTGCCTTGACCGAGCGTCTGGTCACGACCTTTCAGGTTGCCGCGGTCGGTGTCGATGTTCGCCAGGAGATATCGTGGCGGCAGTGCTGCCAGTCAACGTCTGTGCATTCCCGGGGGATGTGTGGCGTCGGACGGTCGGCAACCCGCCCCGCCGTGACAGGGAACGGGGAGGAGGGTCGGCTCATGGAGCCAGACGACAGCGTTGCCGGCAGTGCGAATGGCCAGTGGGCGCCGTCGGGCGGCTTGCTCGACAGTGGTGCGCTGGCCGGCGCGGACGCGCGGACGCTGAGCGCCGAGAGCGTCGAGCCGCCGGACTCCCTGCCGCTGCGCGAGCTGCAGGCTGCGGCGTTGGAGAGCATCGGCAGCGCGGTGATGATCACCGCGGCCGACGGGCGGATCGCCTGGGTGAACCGGGCGTTCACCAAGATGAGCGGCTACTCGGCCTTTGAGGCGGTCGGGCTGACGCCCCGGCTGCTGAAGTCGGGGCGCCATGACGCGGGGTACTACGAGCGGTTGTGGGCGACGATTCTCGATGGGCGGGTTTGGCGGGGCGAGGTGGTCGACCGTCGCAAGGACGGCAGCCACTACAGCGTCCTGCAGACCATCACGCCGATCACCGACGCCAGCGGTGCGATCACCCATTTCGTGGCCGCACACGAGGACGTCACCGAGCTGCGGGCCAGCCAGGCGCAGCTGCAGGCGGTCTTCGACCACGCTCCCGACGGGATCGTGCTATTCGACGACGATGGGCGCCTGCTCGCCGCCAACCCCGTGGTGAGCGAGTGGACCGGCTACCAGCGCGAGCAGCTGATGACGATGACGCTGGCCGAGCTGGTCCCCGAGGGCCTTCGCGACCGCTACCGGCGTGGGTGGGACCGGTTCCGGGCAGCGGGCAAGGGGCGGGGCACCATGCCGATCCTCGGTCGTGACGGCAAGTTGGTCGAGGTCGAGTACCAGTCGGTGGTCGGCATCGCCGACGGGCTGCATCTGGCCGTCGCACGGGAGATGACCGCGCAGCGCGAGGCTGAAGCCCAGCAGCGGTTCCAGTCCCAGTTGCTCGAGTCGGTCGGTGACGCGGTGATCGCCACCGACCTCGACGGGGTCGTACGCTACGCCAACCCCGCCGCCGAACGGCTCTACGGCTGGTTCGAGCAGGAGGCTCTGGACCGGCCGATCACCGAACTGAACGTCCCCACACCCTCCGCGGAGCAGGCGCAGGAGATCCTCGCCCCGGTCCGAGTCGGCCAGAGCTGGACAGGCCGCTTCGAGGTGGCCCGGCATGACGGCACGACCTTCCCCGCGCTGGTGAGCACCGCCCCCTACCTCGACGCCACCGGGCTGCTCGCCGGGACCATCGGGGTCTCCACCGACATCAGCGACTTGGCGGCCGCCCAGCGGCTGCTGGCCCGCCGCGCCCGGCAGCAAGCCGCGGTCGCCGAGCTCGGCCAGGCCGGGATGCTCACCGACGACCCTTCGGCGCTGGCCGCGCAGGCGCGCCAGATGGTCATCGACGTGCTGGGTCCCGACATCGCCATCGAGCGGAGGCCGGGCGCCGACCCCTCACCGGCGACATCCCAGGGTGAAGGTATCCGGGTTGACCTGGGCCTGGGCAGCGACATGGTGCTTGACATCTCCGGCGTCGCCATCGACACCCTCGACGCCGACGGCGAGGAGTTCCTGCGCTCACTGACCCACATCGTCGACGCAGCCCGGCAGCGCTGCGCCACCGCCGCGCAGTTCGAGCACCTGGCCACCCACGACCCGCTGACCGGGCTGCCCAACCGCACCCTGTTCCTCGACCGCCTCGAGCAGACCCGAGCGGCCTGCCAGCGCTCGCAGAAGCCGTTTGCCGTGCTGTTCCTCGACCTTGATGGGCTGAAGGTGATCAACGACGGGCTGGGCCACGACGCCGGCGACGAGGCCCTTCGGCTGGTCGCCGAGCGGCTGCGCGGCGTGGTGCGCCCCGCTGACACCGTCGCCCGCTTCGGGGGCGACGAGTTCGCCCTGCTGTGCCCCGATATCGCCGACGAGACAACCGCGAACCAGCTCGCCCAACGAATCGGCAGCGCACTGACCAAGGGGCTGCCGACCAGCCGCGGCACGGTGGCGGTGACCGCCAGCATCGGCATCAGGCTGGGCGACGCGACCACCGAGGGGCCGTCCCTGCTGCGCGATGTCGACACGGCCATGTACGCCGCCAAGGCTGCCGGGCGCAACCGCGCTGAGCTGTTCGACGCGGCCATGCAGCAGCAGGCCCAGCACCGCTTCCGCAGCGCCGCCGCCATCCAGTCCGCACTAGACCGCGACGCCGTGGAGGTGCGGTACCAGCCCACCATCAATCTCGCCACCGGGCGCATCGTCGGCGTCGAGGCGCTCGCCCGGCTCCGCACCGCCGACGGGGCCCTCATCCCACCAGACGAGTTCATCGCGGTCGCTGAGGAAACGGGCCTGATCGGCGCCCTGGGGACCGCCGTGCTGCGCCGCGCCTGCCGCACCGCCCGCGCCTGGCTTGCGATCGACCCGAGCTTCATGCTGTCGGTCAACCTCTCTCCGCGCCAGCTGTCCCACCCCGACATCGCCGAGACGATCGAGGACACGCTCGGCGACGCGAGGATCGAGCCCACTTCGCTGTGGCTAGAGATCACCGAATCCACGCTGCTGTCGGGGCCCAGCGTCCCCGCGGCGATGCATCGCCTGCGCCGCGACGGGATCCGGTTCGCCATCGACGACTTCGGCACCGGCTACAGCTCCCTTGCGCACCTGCGCCACATGCCCGTGGACATGCTCAAGATCGACCGCGACTTCGTCAGCGGACTGCAAGTCGACATCGCCGACCACGCCCTGGTCGCCGCCACCATCGACCTCGCCCACGCCTTCGCGCTGGCGACCACCGCCGAAGGCGTCCAAACTCCAGAGCAGCTGGCCGATCTCACCGCGCTCGGCTGTGACTACGCCCAGGGCTACCTGTGGAGCCCGCCCGTCGAAGCCGACGAGATCACCGACATGCTCCGTACCCCGCCAGCGCGGATGTGACCGTCAGGGCGGGCTCGCGCGCCGCCCGGCAGCGGCGGTCGCACGGCCAGCAGCCGCCGCAGCTCCTGGCCGTCGGGCAGGGGCCCGCCGAGGAAGCGGCCAGCCACCGCGTCGCAGCCGACCTCGCGCAGGCAGTCGATCTGGCCGGAGCGCTCGACGCCCTCGGCGACCAGGGTGACCCCGAGCGCGCGGCCGAGAGCCACCACTGCCTCGATGATCCGCCGGTTCGCACCGGCCTCCCCGATGTCGTGCACGAAGGACCGGTCGAGCTTCAGGGCGTGCACGGGGACGCCGCGCAGGTTGGCCAGCGACGAGTAGCCGCCCCCGAAGTTGTCGATGGCCACCCTGATGCCGGCGACGGCGGCGTCTGGATGCCGGCGTGCACCTGCGACTGGGATTCGAACAGGCCGGTCTCGGTCACGTCGATGCCGAGGCGAACGCCGGGTGTGCGCGACAGCCCCACCAGTCGGCTGATCCCCGTCGAGTCAGCGAGCTCGTCAGCGGCCAGATTGACCCAGAGCAGCGACACGTCGACGCCCTGGTCGTGTCAGTGCCCGCGCTGCTCGGCGACGCTGTCGAGCACGGCCGCGTCGAGGTGGCGCATCAGCGAGGGCTGCTCGGCGACGAGGAGCATCTCGCGAGCGGCGATCTTGCCGAGCTCGGGATGGTGCAAGCGCGCGGTCGCCTCGACCCCGAGCAGCTCCCCGTCCTGCAGCGCGTGCACCGGCTGGTAGGTCACTTCCGCCCCTGGCCGGTGCGCACAGGCCCGTCAGTGGATCCTGGGTGGCCACCACCCCGAGCTCGTCGAGGGCCGTGGACAGCCAGGCGTTGCGGACATGCAGGTCCAGCTTGCTGGTCGCCAGCACGGCCAGCCGGGAGACGACCGCGATCTGGGCGGTCCAGTCGTGGGGTTCGTCCGCCCGCACTCGCGGTCAGTGGGCGTTGCTGCGCAAGCCCTGCATCGCAGCGAGAGTGGCGCGTCCCGAGACCAAGCGATGCGTTCCCAGTCGTTCCCCACATGCCGGGGAGTCGCTTGATCTGGCTTTCAGGTGGTTACGGCAGGTCAGGCCATTCGAGGTAGCGGGCTTCGATGGCGCTGCGGATGGCCTGGCGGGCGTCTTCGGCCATGACGGCGCCGCTGCGGCTTTGGGCTTCGATGTGCGCAACGGTGGCGGCGATGCCCCGGTCTGCCATGACATGGGCAAGCCAGCGGGACACGTCGCTGCGGGCGAGGTGGTAGGTCAGGGTCTCGGTGGGGCAGCTGGCGAGGTGGCGGTGGAACTCGCGCAGGTTGGCTGAGACCTCGCCGCCGTCGTGGAAGTAGAAGCGCAAGCGGGGTGGCAGCGATGCGTTGACGTACTTGTGCCAGTGGCGGATGTGCCTGGTGGTGCGGGCGGCGACCCGCACGGCGGCCGGGGCGGTGTCTCCGGTGAGATGGAGCACGAGCGCGTCGCGATGCTTGTCGCCGAGCCGCTCGGCGATCGTCTCGGTGGTGTGGCCGCTGGCGTGGGCGGCGAAGGCGATGGCCTCCTCGCGGCCGTCGTTGCCTCCGGCGGTGACGATGAGGTAATCGAGCCGGTCGCGGACCACGGGCGGGAGATCCTCGGGCCGGTAGGTGGTGTAGCAGTAGCCGGTGGCGCCAACGGAGGAGTTCTGGGTGCGCAGTTCGGCGTCGTCGGGGATGGTGTGAGCCTCGTCGAGGAAGATCCAGTGCGGCAGCCCGGTGGCGGCTCGCTGGGCCAGCACCAGCGGGGCGGCGGCGGCGAGGTAGCTGCGCTGGGCGTCGGCGTCGAGCAGGGACAGGTCGAGGACGACACTGCCGACGCGGTGGCGCAGGAGCCGGGTGAGCTGATGCGGCTCAGGCAGGTCCTCGTGTCCGCCGAGGCCGAGCACTCCGCGGCGGGTGGCCAGGTCGACGTGGTCGCCTTCGCAGTCGACGACCAGGATGCTGTATTCGAGGCGGGTCAGCTGTTCGGCCAGCAGCCCCGTCAGGTACGACTTGCCCGACCCTGAGCCGCCGGTGATGAGCACGTTGACCCCAGAGGCTGGCAGGCGCACCGAGTCCCCCCCGGCGGTGTGGCCGACTTCGAGCTGCCAGCGGCGCGCCTCCACCCGCGTGCTGCCATCCAGCACCGGCCCGCGGAGCAGGCCCGCCATGCCAGCCCCGTCCGGCTCATCGAGCACGAGGTCGGCGTGGCGCTTGAGGCTGTCCACGGCGTTGGCGACCGCCACGCCGAGCTCGCAGGCCTCCAGCAGCGTGTGGTCGTTCTCGGCGTTACCGACGGCGATGACGCTGTGCCGGGAGATGCCCAGGTTGCCGAGCGCTTCGGCGAGGCCGGTGCCCTTGGTGACCCCGGCAGGCATGATCATCAACGCGGCCCGGTTGCGCGTCAGCTGGCAGTCCAGGCCGAGCCGGCCCACCTCCTCCAGCGCCGTTGCAGCGTGGGCGGCGTCGCAGGCCAGCAGCACCCGGCCCCGGCGCAACACCACGTCGCGGTGGGCCAGCGCCCAGGCCAGCTCGGGCTTGACCGGGGCGGCGAGGTCGCGGGTGCCGTCGACGTCGGCCAGCACCGCGCCGTTCTCGGCCACGATCGCGTCGAACTCGTCGTCGACCTCGGGGAAGTCCGCCCGCAGCTCCGAGAGGATCCGACCGGTGACCAGCACCATCGCGTGCCCTTCCGCGCGGGCCTCCCGCACGGCGGCGAGCACGTCGGGCTCGGGCCGCCGCCCCTGGGTGAGCGTGCCGTCGTAGTCGATCGCCACCGCCTGCCAGACGCTCACCATGCGCCACATCTGACGCGCTCGCAGCTGCCCGCCCGCCCACCGGGTGCGCACGTGGCTGCACGTTGCAGCGTGGGGGCACTCCGACGCGCACGCCAGGGCGACCGACCCTGTCGTCGCCATCGGGGCGCTACGCTGGGGTGGCATCGGGTGGCGCGCCCGGCGGTGACCCAGCCCGCAGATGCAGGCGATGCCGTATACGGCAACGACCGGCCCGCCGTGGCGGCGGGCGGGCGCCGCCCACCGGTTCGGGCGCAGCGTGGAGTCCGCACATGGCGATGGCCGCTTGTGTCCTCAAAGTGCGTGCCGTTCATGACGGTATCGCAGCACACCCATCACAACGTGAGCCCTGCGGCAGATCACCGCGATCACCACAGCGGCCTGGGGTGCGCCGCGGTGAAGGAGCAGTGCCGTGACCGACGGTGACGTTGCGGAGGTCAGAACGCTGCTGCACGGTACGCACAACCTCGCCACGGCGATCGAGACCGGGGCCGCGGGCGGGCCGGCCGGGGGGTCGCAGGCGGCTGAGGAGCTGGCACGTCAGGGCGACTTCGCCGGTCCGTGGGGACCAGAGCCGTTGACGGTCGTGCACGCTACGGCGCAGCGGCTGGCCGCGGCTGCTGCCGACCACCTGGTGGCGCTGACCTCGCTGACTGACCGATCCGCGGCGGTGCCCCCTGGCCGCACGTTGACCGGCGCCCTGACGCAGGCATGCGCCAGCGTGTGGTGGGTGTGCGACCCGTCGCTTGGGATGCGGGGGCGCCTCGCGCGCGGCTGGACCGACGCGTGGTACTGGGCCGACACGGCCGGTCAGCGGCCACCTCGCGTCATCGTCAGCAGCGAAGCGCTGCACTCGGCGGCGCAGCAGTTCGGCTTCGTCCTCCTCGGTGAGCCACCGGCGGCGCTCGACGAGTGGCGGCCGGTCACGGCCGAATTGGCAGCGGCGATGCTGGGCGAGGCGCCGACCCGGTCGCGTGCGCGTTTGCTGGCGGCAGCCGAAGGTGCCCTGGCCGGACCTCTGGGGCTGGCGACCGGGGCACCGGTGGGGCCCGAGGTCGTCCCGGTTACCCCGTCTGAGCCGGCGGACCGCGGGGATGTCGTCCCTCTGGCCGGGGTCAGCGCGCTGCTCTACATCGAGGCCTTCGCGCGCTGGGCGTCATACCTCGGCTGGGAACGGGAGCCGTGGCATGCCTGGCGTGTGCACGCATGCGCCATGATCGACCGGCTGGCCGGCGGCGGTCAGGCCTCGAAACGGTAACCCACCCCGCGGACGGTGATCAGCCAACGCGGCCGTCGGGGGTCGGCCTCCATCGCTAGTCGCAGCCGGCGCACGTGCTCGGTCACCGTCTCGGGGTCTTGCCAGCCGGGCTGGGAGCCCCAGACGTGCTCGAGCAGCTGGTCGCGGGAGAACACCTGCCCGGGTGAGCGAGCAAGGAAGGCCAGCAGGTCGAACTCGCGGGGCCGCACCGCGACCTCGCGACCGTCGACGAACACCTTGCGGGCACGCACGTCGACGACGAGCCCGTCGTAGGCGAGTTGCTCCAGCTCCGCCGGATCATCGCTGCGGCGAAGCACGGCCCGGACATGGGCAGCGAGCTCGTGGTGCGAGACCTGCTTGGACAGGCAGTCATCGGCGCCGAGCTCCAACGCCGCGACCCGTTCGGCCTCCGAGGCCTTATCGGTGCAGACGATTACCGGCACCGCCAAGGCACGCAGCCGGGCGAGCACCTCCCAACCGACGCGGGCGGTGGGCAGGGCGATCTCAAGGATCACCAGGTCCGGGGTCGCGCGCTCGACGACGTCGACCACGGCCTGCGCGTCGCTGAGTGTCTCCACTGCGTAGTCCTGCTCTCGCAGCGCCTGCGCCAGCCGCTGGGAGGCCACCGTGTCCGGGTCGGCGACCAGGATCCGCTGGTCTGTCCTGCGGCCCTGCCCCTGCCGGGTCATCAGCGACCCTCCGCGACGGGGTGACCGCGAGGCACTCCCAACCATGCCCACCCCGTCATTGACAGCCTTCCCGGACTTGCCGCTTGCCCACGGGACGATCGCCTCCCTGCTGGGCGACCTTCGGAACGAACTCCTGAACAGCACTCCGTACGAAGGGTCCCGGCCTTTCAAGCTCCCCGCCCGGCAGCGCCGGCGCCGGTCGGCGATCGGTCCCCGACGGCATACAGGCCCCTGGCTGCCCGCGACCGCAGCCTGCCAGAGCGGGGCGTCGCAACACCATGCAGCGCCGGTCGTTGGGCAAACGTTGCGCAAGAAAAGCGCCGGAGTTGTCCCGGCAGGCGCGCCGCCGAGGGGACGATGCTCGAAGACGGCCACGGGGACCGAACGGACCCGGATGGACGGGACGTTCGACAGTCGCGGTGGTGTCGGGCTCCGGGCAGAGTGCTCAGACCGTTCGTGACGAAAGGTGCGGCGATGAGCAGCACCACCGGCCGAACTTCGCTCAGCTCAACCCCCGACGCGTCGACCCAGGCGCCTTCGGTGCCGGCGCCCTGCCCGCTGTGCGGACGCACGGAGTGCGCCGACGAGCTCGACGTCTACCTCAACGAGGCGCTGCGCAACACGCGTCGCTGACCTGACCCCGCAGCCGCCCGCAGACCACCGAGCAGAAGGGGGCCACCGATGCCGCCGCATCCGCAAGAGCTCTGGGGGCGCTGCCCCAACTGCCGGCGCTGGTTCTACATCCAGGCTCGTCACCCCGACACGGTCAACTGGCAATGCCCGATATGCGGCGCCGAACCCGAACGGATCGAGAACCGGGCCCACCCCGCCTACACCGGTGCGCCCCAGCCCGAGACCGTTGCTGGCCGCGCCCGGTCAGCCACCCCCGAAACCTGGTACGGGTGACCGGCCCGGCCGGTCAACGGTTCCGCTGCGTCCTGGCCTGTTGCGATGAGCTGCCGGATGCCACCGACTCGGCTGATGTCATCGATGGCGATGAGGTCGTTGAGGGCCAGCGGAGGTGGGTGGCTGGCCGGCCCGGTTGCCTAGGGCTTACCGCGAAGCCCGGCCCGTAGGTAGGCCTCGACCTCGTCGGCGCATCCCGGTCGGCCGCACAGCGGGCAGGCCTCAGGTTGCGTGAGGGACTGGGAATCGGCCGCACGGGTGGAGTGCAGAACGGGGGAAGGGGACGAGGCAGACATCGTGTGCCACCTTCCTAGTCTAGGTGGGGAGTATCGGGTGTCCGAGCACCTTGACACACCGCCACTAAGAACGCGATCGGCCCCAAGTCCCTCGTCGGGGAGCCGTTTGGCACTAGGCTGCCGGAGCGACCGGGAGGACGGATGAGATCGGACGAGTTGGAGGTCGCCCTACAGGGCGCGCTGCACCTCGAGGCCCGCCTGGTTCCCAAACCCTGGGGTGGCACACGCCTGAAGCCAGCGCCGGGATCGACCGGCGTACCCACCGGCGAGCGCTGGGAGGTCGCCGACCTCGATCCAGCCGCGAGCGCCGTCGACGGTCCGGTGACGCCGGTGGCCACCGGGCCGCTGGCCGGCGCGACCCTGCGTGAGATGATCACTACGGCGCCCGACTCCTTGCTCGGTGACGCTGCACCGGTCGACGGGGGGTTCCCGCTGCTGGTCAAGCTCCTCGACGCTGGACAGCACCTCTCGGTGCAGGTGCACCCGCCGGCTGGCTACATCGAGATGCACCCTGAAGCGCGTCTCAAGTCCGAATCGTGGATCGTGCTCGACGCTGAACCCGGGGCGGGGCTGTGGATCGGCCTCGAAGCCGGCGTCGCCTTCGACGACCTGCGAGCTGTCGCCGGCACCCCTGACGTCGTCCCGCTGCTGAAGCGCTGGCCCGCCGTGCCCGGTGAGGTGCACCACCTGCCCGCGGGGACCATCCACGCCCTGGGCGCGGGGACCCTGGTGGCCGAGGTGCAAACCCCCAGCGACACGACGTTCCGGCTGTACGACTGGAACGCGGAGTACAGTCGCGCCCCTCGGGGCCTGCATGTCAAGGAGGCCCTGGCCTGCATCGAGCTCGCCTGGGAGCACAACCAGCCATCCGCCCTCGGGCCGGTGCGCCAGCACGACGGGACGCTCGTGCGCACCGCCGGCTACACGCTGGACCGGCGGCGGCTGGCTGCGGGCGAGAAGCTTGAACCCCGCGGCGACCGACCGGAGGTCCTCTACGTCGTGAGCGGTTGCTTGGAGGGCGAGCGGCTGGGTTCGCCGCTGGGCGCCGGAGGGGTGGCGCTGCTGCCGGCGGTGTTCGCGGGCAGCTTGCACGCGACTGCCCCCGCGTCGGTGTTGGTCATGCGACCGTAGGAGTTGGTTCGTGAGCAGACCGAAGGTCGTCATCGTCGGGGCAGGCTTTGGGGGGCTGACCGCGGCGCGGGCGCTGCGTCGCGACCCGGTCGATGTCGTGGTCATCGACCGGGCCAACCACCACCTGTTCCAGCCGCTGCTGTACCAAGTGGCCACTGCGGGGCTGGCGCCGACCGACATCGCCTACCCGGTGCGGGGACTGTTGCGACGAGCGCCGTCCGCGTCGTTTCGGCTTGGCGCGGTGTCGAGCATCGACTGGAGCGAGCGCGTCGTGTCGACGACCACCGGCGACTCGTGGCCCTTCGACCACCTGGTCCTCGCCGCGGGCGCTCGGACGGCAGACTTCGGCATCCCAGGTGTGGCCGAGCACGCCATCGGCCTCAAGACGGTCGGTGACGCCCTTCGCATTCGCTCCCACCTGATCAACGGGTTCGAGCTCGCCGACCGCGACCCCTCGCTGGTGGCCGCGGGAGCCCTGAACGTCGTGATCGTCGGCGGCGGTCCGACCGGCGTCGAGCTGGCCGGTGCGATCACCGAGCTGTACTCCAAGGTGCTCGCCAAGGACTTCCCGAACCTCGACGTCAGCGCCACCCGGATCGTTCTTGTGGAGCTCGCCGAGGCGGTGCTTTCGCCGTTTGCGCCCAAGCTGCAGGATCACGCCGCTGCACAGCTGCGTCGTCGCGGCGTGGAGCTGCGGACCTCGACTGCCGTGACCGAGGTGTCTCCGGACGCCGTGGTGCTCGCTGACGGCGAGCGGGTGCCGGTGGGCACGGTGGTCTGGGCCGCGGGGGTGCGGGCCGAGCCGCTGGCTGAGCAGTTCGGCCTGCCGGCTGCCCGCGGCGGTCGTATCGAGGTGGGACCGGACCTGTCCGTTCCCGGGTACGAGGGTGTCTGGGCGATCGGCGACCTGGCTGCCAGCTACGACGACGCGGGCGAGCTCCTGCCGCAGGTCGCGCCGGTGGCGATGCAAGGCGGCCGCCACGTCGCGGAGCAGATTCGGCGTCGGGTGCAAGGCCGGCCCTCGACGGCGTTTCGGTACCGCGACAAGGGCTCGATGGCCACGATCGGCCGTCGGGCAGCCGTCGCGCAGTTGCCAGGAGGTGTGCTACTGCGCGGCACGCTGGGATGGCTGGCCTGGCTGTGGCTGCACCTGGTCACCCTGATCGGTTTTCGCAACCGCGTCAGCGTCCTCGTGGACTGGGCGTGGAACTACCTCACCTGGGACCGCCCGGGACGGCTGCTGCTCGTCGCTGAGGAAGACCCCGGGACGGGGGGCTTGGCCCCCCAGTCGGGCATCAACGGTCGGGACGTCGCCGGCGGCCACGAGGCGGCTGAGGGCGAGTGAGTGCGTGCTCCTGCCGTCGTCGAGGCCGGTGACGTGGGCGCTTGGGGGCTCGGGCTCGCTTCGTCCCCTTCGTTGTGGGATTTGTGCTGGTTTGAGTAGGTTCTCTACCGCGCCGCGCGCACGAGGTTGCAATTGCGACGCGTAAAGACGTCGCGATCGCAACCTCGTGCAGCGTCGCGCTTGGAAGAAACGACAAATCGGACGGTGGTCGTCGGCTACGGCCAAAGCCGGTGCGCTGCCTGCCTCGCGGGGCGGCAGCGTGGTTCAGGCGGTCAGCGCCAGACCGATCGTGGCGATGACCACGCAGTAGCCGGCAAAGACCTGGAGACCAAACCGGGCGACCAGGGCGAGCAGCAGGCGAATGGCCGCGTACCCGGCCACGAAGGCGGCGATCGCGCCGGCGAGGACCTCGGCCAACGGCGGGCCACCGGCGACGGCCAGGTCGGGCAACGTCAGGACCGCGGCGCCGACCAGGGCGGGCAGCGACAGCAGGAAGGAGAACCGCGTCGCTGCGACACGGGTCATGCCCACCGCCATGCCTGCCGCGATCGTGGCGCCGGAGCGGCTGATCCCTGGAGCCAGCGCGAGGCATTGCGCGACACCGATTGACACGGCGCGGGTTCCGGTGAGCTCCTCGAGCCCGCGGCCGTGCGGGTCCTCTGGGTCGGGAGGTGCTAAGCGGCCGTGGTCAGCTCCAGCTGGGCTGGGCCCGGAGGTCGGGGCACTGCTGGCCCCCCGTGGCCGGGAGGGCGCGGGACTGCCCACTGCCGTGACCCGGCGCCGGCGAAAGGCCTCCCCGGCCAGGAGCAAGGCAGCCGTGCCCAACAACAGGGCCGATGCTGCGCGCGGTGACGCGGCGAGGCGCTCGATGGTGGGCTGCAGCAGCGGGCCGGCGATCACGATGGGCACCGTGCCGACGACCAGCAAGCCGGCCAGGCGTTTGAGCACCGGCGCATCCACTCGGCCGAGCAGAGCGCCGAGCATCCCGAAGAGCTCGCTGCGGAACACCACGACCACGGCGGCCAACGTCCCCATGTGCAGGGCGACGTCCATCGCCAACCCGCGGGTTGTGACGTCGAGGACGGCGCCGGCGAGCGCCAGGTGACCCGATGATGAGACGGGGATGAACTCCGTCAGGCCTTGCACGATGCCGAGCAGGATGGCCACGAGCACCGTGCGCTCCTTCGCGTGGACGTATTCATTCGCCGACGCATGGCCGCCGGCGCGTGTCCAACGGCCCGTTACCGCCGGCGCGTGGTCACCGACGTATGGTCACCGGCGCACGGACGCGACGACGCACGACGACCATGGGCAACGTCGCGGATGCTTGGAGCATACCGCCCCAGCCGGCGGATTAGCGGCGCTTGCGGCGCCCGATGACCACCCGCCCAACCAAGGGCGCGGCGACTGCCGCAGCCATCGCGACGGTGCCGGTCCAGCGCACCGGCTGCTCACGGCTGCCCTCGGGAAGCGGGGCCGTGGTCCCCTCGATGTGGTTCATCACCGCGTCCATGTGGGGAGTCGCCATCCCCCCGGCGGAGATGCGCCGACGGTATTCGGTCATCAGGTGGGCGACCTCGTCTCGGGCCACTCTGCAGTGCCCGGCGATGCCCACCTCGAAGAAGGCCGTGTTGGCCATCGCCCGCAGGATCGCCAGCGCGACGGCTTCGGGGATCAAGGGAAGGGCGCGGAACGAGGGTGGGCGGATGGGGATTCCCGCGGCCTGCTGAGCTCGGAGGGCCTCCGTTCGGGCACGCACGCCAAGCAGCATCGCGTCGGGCGTCCGCGCGTAGCGTGCGGGGTCGATCTCGGCGGCGAACAGCCCGAAGTAGCCCATGATCGCCGGGATGTGGGTCACCAACCAGGCGTCCATGTCGCGGCGGATCTGCACACCCTTGTCGGGCATCCGATCCAGCAACGCCGCAACGGCCCGGGTGCGCTCGGTGACGCTGCCGTCGATCTCCCCGATCGGGATCGGCATCCGTCGCATCGGCATCACGCGCATCACGGGGTCTTGGCGCTCGCCGCCTGAGGCGGGGAAGCCGACCATCACCTTGTCCGCACCGAGCGTGTCAGCGTAGTCGTCGAACCCGGCCGCGTTGTTCTGCAGGAACAGCACCGTATGGGCGTGCTGGTTCTTAGCCAACGTCGGCAGGATGTCAAGACTCTGGTCCTTGCGCATCACCACGATGACGAGGTCGTAGGGGTCATCTGGCTCGAGCTTCTCGACGACCGGCACGTGATGGGTCTCACGCTGGCCAGAGAATGCGTCCTCGAGGACGACCCCGTGCTCGCGCAGGTCGGACAATCGCTGCCCCCGTGCCAGCAGCGCCACCTCGACTCCGGCCTGCTGGAGCCTCGCGGCGTACAACGAACCCAGCGGTCCGGCGCCGTACACAAGCGTTCGCATGGCTGGCCCCCTTTGGTCGCTACCGGCAGAGTCGCCTCCGCAGGCACTCGCCGACGTGGGCCGAAGGTCCTTCTACGCCGGGACCGGCGTCCCCAGCCCCGAAGGCCCGGCGTCACTCGCGGCCGCCGAGGTGGCCCGGGGTCACCCCGAGTCAGTCGGCCAGCGCAGCGTCGAGCTCGGGGATGAACTCCTCGGCGGGGATGAACATCTCCGCGTAGTGCTTGACCCAGGTGATCTCGCGGGACTCGTCCACGAGGGCGAAACTGTGGCTGGGCTGGTCGCCGTGGCCGAACTGGCCGAGCATCCCGTAGGCGTCGGAGACGGCGACGTCGCTGTCGACCGCGATGGGGTCGTCGACCCCGAGACGCTGGGCTTCGGCGGCGACCCATTCGGTGTCTCCGGGCATGACGGAGACCAGCTCCACGCCTCGTTCGTCGAGCTCCTCGGTGATCTCGGGGATCTGCACGAAACAGCCGTCGCACCCGGCACCCATCGAGAAGAACAGAAGAGCGGGTCCGTCCTCCACGGCGTCGTCGAGGGTGACGGTGCCACCGTGGGTGTCGGGCAGCGCGAAGTCGGGCGCCTCGCCGCCGGTGTCGGTGGAGGCCTCGGGCGACAACAGCGCTCCGAGCGCGATGGCCCCCAGCAGGACGAGGGGGGCGGCGATGCCCAGCCAGCGGACGACGTTGGGCTGCTTACTGCGGCGGGCCATGGCAACTCCTGTCAGGCTCGTTCGATACGTCGGAAAGGTCGTCGGGCGGATCCGGACGCCGCCGGCCGGCGAGGGCGATCGCCCCGCCCGCCATCGCGATGAGTCCCACTCCGACGAGGGCATCCGGGATCGGCGCCAGGGCGTTGGACACCTGCTCGGCGATCCCCGCGGCCCACACGCCCATGCCGGTCTGGGCCTCGGGCGCCAGCGTCGCGCCCGTGGCGGCGACGACCAGCAGCCCCACACCCATCAGCGCGAGCGTGGCTGCGACGATCAGGTCGATCGTGCTGGTGACGACCTCGCGGCCGGCCACGCGGTAGCGGACCTCCCGACCGTGCACCCAGCTGAGGTCGCGACGCCCGAAGCGGTCCCATGCCGCGGTGAGCACCACGAGCGGGAACACCATGCCGAACACGTAGGCGCCGCCAAACGCCGCGGACCAGCCGAGGCTGGGTGCCACGGCGGACAGGGTCAGCACGCCAGCCAGCACAGGGGCACAGCACGCGCTCGCCGCGCCGGAGAACACGCCCAGGGTGAACACCCCGCCGGCGTCGGTGCGCCGGACGTCGGGCGACCCCCGCAGCATCGGCAGCGTCCAGCTCGCACCCAGCGCGACGACAGCCGCGAACGCGAGCATCGCCACGCCGGCGCCGGCGTAGACCAGGCCGTGGAACTGCAGCAGGCCCGTGGTCAACAACCCCACGCCAAGGGTGACGGGCAGCAGGACGACGGCAAGCCCGGCAGCGAACACCGCGGTCAACGGCAGCAGGCGCCAACGTCGGTTGCGCACGGCGGCGGCCAGGTACGCCGGGAACAGCACGGTGATGCAGCAGGGCGCGAACAGCGCCACGATCCCCGCCAGGAACGCGGCGGTCAGTCCGCCGCCCAGGACGAGCTCGGTCACCGCTGGACCTCCCCGGCGTCGGTGAGGGCCGAGGTGGCGAGCTGACGCGCCAGTCGTCGACGGGACAGTCGCCCGTGGCCGAGGAGCTTGTTGCCGCCCTCTGCGCCCTCCAGGATCAGCAGGGGTGGGAACGGGGCTCGCCAGCGGGCGAGCGCCTCGCGGCCTTCGGCGGAGTCGAGCTCGACCTCGCGCCAGCGCAGCGGCAGGTCGGACGCAAGCGCGGTGAGCACGTCGCGCCCGTGGGCGCAGTGGCGGCAGCGCGGCGCGGTTACGAAGAGCAGGTCGATCACGGCGGCCTCCGCGAGGGGTGCGGACGGGTCAGGCCGCGACGGCGGTCGCAGCTGCCCTCAGCCTCGGTCTGCCTCGTGAAGGTCTCGTGAAGGCGGCGTGTGGCCGCGGTGAGGTTCGCCCACATCGGGGCGGCCGTCGCCCCGGCCGTCGCCCGCGTCGCTGCCCGCGGCGTTGCTCGCGTCGGCGGACAGGGGAAGGCGGACGATGACCTGGGCGCCGCCATCCGGGCTGTCCCCCATCGAAACCGTGCCGCCGTGGGCCTCGACGAGGTCGCGCACGACCGTCAAGCCGATCCCCGAGCCCGACGCTCGAGCGCCGTCACCCCGGTAGAAGCGGTCGAAGATCCGTTCGCGCTTGTCCTCGGCCACCCCCGGCCCCGAGTCGGCGACGTCGATGACCGCATGGTCCCCGTCCCGTCTGAGCCGGATGTGGACGCGTCCGCCGTCGGGGGTGAACTTCGCGGCGTTCGACAGCAGGTTGTCCAGGATCTGCCGGACGCGGGTTGCGTCGGCCTCAGCGGTGAGGGGGTCGGTGGTGACGCGCAGGGTGACGGCGCGATCCTCGAGGCCGGCGCGGTGCTCCGCTGCGACGTCGCCGACCAGCACCGCGAGGTCCACGTGCTCACGCGCCAGCGTGAACGCGGCGGCATCTGCCCGGGCGAGGGTCTCGAGGTCGGCCACCAGTCGGGACAGGCGCAAGGTCTCGCCGTGCAGCGAGTCGATCTCCTGGGCGTCGGGGGAGACCAGTCCGTCCTGGATGGATTCCAGTCGGCCTTGGAGGATCGCCAGCGGGGTGCGCAGTTCGTGCGCAACGTCCGCGGCGAACCCTCGGCGGAGGCGATCTTGCGATTCGACGGCGTTGGCCATCCGGTTGAAGGCCAGCCCCACCTCGCCGAGCTCGTCGTGGCCCAGGTCGGGCACACGACTCGACCGGTCACCAGAGGCCAGCGAGCGCGCAGCCGAGGTCAGCCGCCTGGCACGCCCGGTGGTCCGTCGGGCCAGCACCACCCCGAGCACGAGCGCGACCACCGCGGCCGCCGCACCGCCCAGCAGCAGCAAGCGGTTGACCTCGGTGCGGAACGCCGCGTCCACGGGCAGCAAGCCCGGCTGGGGAAGGCGGGTCTCGACCACCCCGACGGGTTCCCCGTCGACTTGGACGGCCAACGTGCGGGGGTCACCCAGCGGCGGACTGCCGGGGTGGGGATGCATCTCGGCCATGGGGTGCTCGTCGGAGTGCCACACCAGCGCACCGTCGGGGTCGTGCAGCGCCAGCTCCGCGCCCTCCATGAGCAGCGGGTGCACTGCCGCCTCGAGGTCGTCTGGCACCCACCCGCCCGACCGCACGTGGCTGGCGGCGAGCGTGGCGACGAGCTGTCCCTCCCGCTGAGATTGCTGCTGCTCCAGATAGACCCCGAACCGACCCTCGAACGCCACGTTGACCAACAGCGTGGCCAACCCTGCGCCCACCATCCCCACGAGGACGAAGGCCAGCGTCAGGCGCGCGGCGAACGATCGTCGGAGCCACCGCATCGGGCCACTCACGGGTCGGCGGGGACCAGCAGCTTGTAGCCCACGCCGGTCACCGTCCCGACGAAGCGGGGCTGGCGAGGGTCGTCGCCGAGCTTGCGACGCAGGTTCTTGACGTGGGCGTCAACGGTGCGCTCGTAGCCCTCGTGGTCGTAGCCCTGCACGCGTGTGATCAGCTCGAAGCGGGAGCTCACCCGCCCGGGCTCCCGCGCCAGCGCAGCCAGCAGGTCGAACTCCGAGCGCGTCAACGTGACCACCTCACCGTCGGCGCGGACCTCTCGCGCGGCGGGGTCGAGCGTCAAGGCACCCGAGCCGAAGGAGCGCACCTCGGACGCGGTGGCTCCCCTGGCTCGGCGCAGCACGGCTTCGAGCCGCGCTACGAGCTCACGAGGGCTGAAGGGCTTGACGACGTAGTCGTCGGCGCCCAGCTCGAGACCGTCGATGCGCTCGTCCTCGGCGGCCTTGGCCGTCAGCATCACGATGGGCACGTCGGACACCTTGCGCAGCGAGCGCGCGACTTCCTCGCCGGGGATGTCGGGCAGCATCAAGTCGAGCAGCACGAGGTCGGGTGTGGTGCGCATCGCGCTGGCCAGCGCGTCCTGGCCCGAGGCGGCTTCCAGCACCGCGTAGCCGGCCCGTTCCAGGTACGGGCGCACGAGGCTGCGGATCTTGCGCTCGTCGTCGACCACCAGGATCGTCGCCTGCCCCATCGCACCTCCACCGCACGGCCTTGGCCGCCACGGTAGCCGCTGGCGGGTCTGACCCGGCCAAGCCAGGGCACGCCGAGTGGGGCACGCCGACTCGGCGATCACGCTGACCGGGGGGCCACCACCGCCCGTCCGTCCTTGTAGACCGCGTGCACCAGGTTGGTGCCAAAGCGGTTGGTCACCATCTGGTGATCCTCGACGTCCCACACCACGATGTCCGCGGCCTTGCCGGGCTCGAGGCTTCCGCGCTCGTCAGCCACGTCGAGGGCGTGGGCGGCGTTGATCGTGGCCATGTGCCACACCGCGGCTGCCGGCAGCCGAAACATCCGGACGGCGAGCTGCAGCACGGTCTGCATCGAGCGCGTCGGCGACGTCCCGGGGTTGTAGTCGGTCGACAGTGCCACGACCGCGCCGGCGTCGACCAAGCGCGCCGCTTGCTCGGGCAGCTGCGGTTTGGCGACGGCGCCGGTCAGGTCGGGCGTGAGCTCGCCGAGGTGGTGAGCCACCCCCGGAAGCAGCACCGCCACCGTGCCGGCGTCGACGAGCGCGTCGATGGCGTCGGGCGACGCGTAGTCGGCATGGTCGATCGACAACGCGCGCATGCCGGCGGCCAGCCCGGTGGCCCCCACGTCCGCGGTCTGGTCGGCGTGGACCTTCAGCTGGAACCCGGCTGCGATCGCGGCTGCCAGCAGCCGCTCGGCGCGCCCGAGGTCGAAGCCGAGCGGGTCGCAGAAGACGTCGAAGAACCTGGCGTGGGCGCGCGCTGCCGGCATGGCGGCGATGATCTCGTCGACAAAGCCGTCGGGGTCGTCGGCGCGCTCAGGCGGCAGCGCGTGGGCGCCAAGGAACGTCGGCACGACGGTCACCGCATGGGTCAGCTCCCGGGTCAGCCGCAGCAGCCGCAGCTCGCCGGCTGCGCCGCCGCCGTAGCCGGTCTTGGCCTCGGTGGTGGTCGTGCCGTGCGCCAGCATGACGTCGAGGTCGGCGAGCGCCCGGCGACGCAGCTGGTCGTCGGAGGTGGCGGCGGTGTGGGCCATCGTGGCGGCGATGCCGGTGGGCTCGCCGGTGGGGGGAAGTCCGCGGATCTTGCGGTCGTACTCGGCATGGCGCGAGCCGCCGTGGACGAGGTGGACGTGGCAGTCGACGAAGCCGGGGGTGACCAGTCGTCCTTCCACGTCGACGACCTCGGCGCCGGCGTGCCGCCCGATCAGATCCGCGCTGGCCCCGACCTCGACCACCTGGCCATCGGCGATGGCCACCGCCCCGTCCTGGATGACCTCCA
>SLAO01000105.1 GCA_007126835.1 Nitriliruptorales bacterium
CCCCCGTGACGATCGACCTGCACCAGTTCGCTCTGGCCACCGTCGACACCGCCGCTGACGAGCTCGAGCTCGAAGGGTGGCTGCGCGCGCTGCTGCATCGACCCGAGCGGTCCATCGCCGTGCAGGTGCCCTACGTCGGCGACGACGGCCAGATCCATGTCGTTCCGGGCTATCGGGTGGCCCACTCGACCGCGCGAGGCCCGGCAAAGGGCGGCACGCGCTTCCACCCAGACGTCACGCCCGAGGAAGTCGCCGGCCTCGCCACGTTGATGAGCGTGAAGACCGCGGTGATGGACCTGCCGCTCGGCGGGGGCAAGGGCGGGGTCACCGTCGACCCCAAGCAGCTGAGCGAGTCCGAGCTGGAGTCCCTCACGCGCAGCTACACCCGCGGGATCGCCGCGAGCATCGGCGCCCACGTCGACATCCCGGCTCCCGACGTCAACACCGGTGAGCGGCACATGGACTGGATGGCCGACGAGTACGCCAGGGTCACCGGCGCGCAGAGCCCGGCGGTGGTCACGGGCAAGTCCGTGGCGGCTGGCGGATCGCTGGGCCGCGACACCGCCACGGCAGCGGGATGCCGGACCGTCACGCTGGCCAGCGCCAAGCGCCTGGGGTTGCCCTGCGACGCGCGGGTGGTGATCCAGGGGTTCGGCAACGCTGGATCGCACCTGGCGACGATGCTGGCCGCCGACGGTCTGCGCGTCGTGGGGGTGTCGGACAGCCGGGGTGGCATCCACGATCCGGAGGGGTTGGACGTTGCCGCAGTCGCGGCCACCAAGGCCGCCCAGGGGTCGGTGACCGCCTACGACGCCGAGGTGGTCTCACCCGACGAGCTGCTCGGGCTGGACTGCGACATCCTCGTGCCAGCCGCGCTTGAGGGGGCGATCGACGCGCGCGAGGCCGAGACCGTGCGCGCACGGCTCATCACCGAAGCCGCCAACGGCCCCTGCACCGCCGCGGCCGATCGGGTCTTGGCCGATCGCGGCGTGTCGGTCGTACCCGACGTGCTCGCTAGCGCCGGCGGGGTCACGGTGTCGTGCTACGAGTGGCAGCAGAACCTCCACGGCGAACGCTGGAGCGCCAGGGAGGTCACCTCCCGTCTCGAGCAGCGCATGGTCGGAGCTCTCGACGACCTGTGGCGGGTCGCCGAGCAGCGCTCGTTGCCGTTGCGCACAGCCGCCACGGTCCTGGGGGTCGGGCGCATCGCCGAGGCGTTGATCGACCGTGCCGGGGTGCGTGTGAGCGAACTGGCCTCCTAAAGGCCCGGTACGCTGAGTCCGTCACAGCGACGGACCTTCGACGAGTGGCGCTGCCGTTGGAACCGACGAGCGGGACCGCCCTCGTCGATACGCTGATCGACGACGTTCGCATCGGGGACAACCTGGTGTTCCAGGGCGCCCCTGGAGCGCCCCTCGACTTGCTCGTGGACCGGTTCGTCGCCAGCGCGCAGGGCCGGATCCCCGTGGTGATCGTCAACGTCGCCACACCCTGGCACACCCCGATCCGCGATGGCGTCGCCGTGCTCGACTGGTCCCCGGCGGCCACCGGTCAGGCCTCACCCCTCGAGGACGCCATCGCGCCCGGCGCCAGCTTCGAACAAGCCCTCGCCTCGCTGGCTGCGGTCGATGAGCGGGTGGGCACCGGCGCGGCGTTCGTCTTCGATCGGCTCACCGCCGTCGAGGCGATCTGGGGCAGCGACGCCATGCTGGAGCTGTTCTTGTCGGCGTGTCCGCGGCTGTACCGCAGGCGCAGCCTGGCGGTGTGGCCCGTGGACGCCGATTTGCACCGTCCCACGTTCCTGCGTCGGCTCGCCGAGATCACCCAGGTCGTCGTCGAGTTCACCTTCGACGACGGCCGGCTGCAGGTCACGGTGCGCAAGGCTGATGGGCGCAGCGCCAGCGTCGTCGGGCGCAGCGTCCACGCGGAAGTCGTCGACGGTGACCTGCGCGCGACGGACGCGCCCTCCAGCACCCGAGAGCGCCTGGGCACGGTCATCCGCGACCAGCGCCTGGCGCTGGAGCTGTCCCAAGCCGAGGTCGCACGGCGCGTCGGCATCACCCCTTCGGCCTTGTCGCAGGTGGAGCGGGGGGTGCGCGGCCCGTCCGGTGACACCCTCATGCGCCTGTGGGAAGTCCTCGGTGTCCCGTTCGGTCCTCCCGAGGCGTCCGAGCGTGGCTACCGCGTGGCGCACCGCAGCGGGCGGGAGCGCATCGCGCTGCAGGACGGCCTGACCGCGGAGCGGGTGGTCGATGACCCCGCCACCGGCGAGCTGTGGCTCGTCGAGGTCGCACCCGGTGCGACAGGCGACCGCTCGCCGTTCAACGTCAAGCATCCGGAGGTGGCCACGGTCGTCCGCGGCGTGCTCGACCTCACGGTCAACGGGCGGACCGAGACGCTCCACGAGGGCGACGCTCTGCTCGCCAGCGACGCCGTCGTCTCGGCCTGGACGAATCCCAGCACCTCCGTGACCGAGGTGGTTTGGACGGTGCACGGGCGGCAGTGAGTTCACGTTTTTCGGGTACAGTGAAGCCAGGCTTCACCAACCTGCTCCAAGACCACGTTTGAGGGGTGCTCCTATGGCCACTGGAACGACGACGCCCCCAGTGCTGACGAGTGAGGGCCGCGAGTGGGTCCAGAGGCGACTGCGACGCGCCTCGGATCGCTTGGCCAGGGTCGAGTCCGAACTGGCCAACGAGCGGACCGAGGAGCTGCTTCGGGAGCGGTGGCAGCTCACCACTCAGGTCGAGCAGCTCGGGAAGACGCTGCGCGACGCGGTTGCGCCGGGCGATCTGCGCGACGACCCGACGATCGTGGAGCTCGGCGACGAGGTCGAGGTCGAGCTCCCCGACGGGTCACGCGAGGCCTTCCTGATCGTCCACCCCCTGGAAGCCGGGATGGACGAGCACCGGACCTCGAGCGAGGCGCCGCTGGCCGGGGCCGTGCTGGGGCACCGTGTGGGGGATCGGGTCACGGTGGAGACGCCAGCGGGGGTCTATGGCTGCACGATCATGCGTCGGGACCGCATCGGCTGATCGTCAACACTCGTCGGGCCAGCGGACGCGGTCCCACCGCTCACGCCGGGCGAGCTCGGCCATGCCGGCACGCAGCCGCGTCCCAAGGCTCGCGTCGGAGCCGGTCACGTCGACGGTGATGACGTCGGTGAGCCCGCCCGGCCACGGGCGGAACGTGAGCAGCCCAGCTAGTTGTCCCCGGTGCTCGATGACGAGGGCCGGAAGCCGGCGCGGGTCGATGGTGCTGCCCACCCCGGTCGCGTCGACCGAATCTGCGCCGCAGCGGTTGGTCGCGCCGGCGAAGTCAGCGCCGTGGCGGTTGGCCAGCAGGCCGGCCGTCCGGCTTCGGTCGGCGAGGTCGCAGGCGCGCACCCCCTCGGCGAGCCAATCCACGGCGTCCTCGTCGGGCCAGACCAGCCGGAACCGCTCGAAGGTCAGGTCGAGGGCGTCGGGCGCGTCCACCCCCTGTCGCCGGAAGAAGCAGCGGTGGGCGTCGAGCCAGCCTTCGTACGTCCGGTCGTTCTCCCCCTCGTCCCAGGCGAACGCGGGGTCGACCGTGTCGAGGCGGCCCACCCGCACCTCGACCAGCTCCATCACGAAGCACGGCTTGCCACGCCCGTCGAGCAGTCCCCAGCTCTGACCGGCCTCGGGGAAGGGTTGGTCGGCGGTGGGCAGCTCACTTGCCACTCCCGCCGTGGCCCGCTTGCGGCCGGCGCGCACCAGCGCGAGTAGCTCGTCAGCGAGCTGCTGCGAGTCCCCGAAGGCGAAGGCGCCGGCCAACCTCCGTCCGGAGGCCCGCTCGAGCGCCTGGGTCGCCGCTGCTGTCGCGTCTTCCACAGTGGGTGAGCCTATCCCGAGGTTCAGCTGGCGTGCGCCACGTGAGCGACCGAGCCGCGGCACAGGCGCAGCCCGATGTCGGTCTCGCGCGGGTTCAGCCCGTAGGAGTCGAGCAGGATCCCTACCAGCTCGTGGCTGGCGGGATCTTGACGCTGCAAGGTTCGCCTCGGAGGCAGTAGTCTCAGGAGCGGTTCGTGGCGTCGCCCGGGCCGCATCCTTCCTGCTCGCTTCGACCGAAACGAGCCCTGCGCACCGTGGAACCGCTCATCGCTGTCGCCGGACTCGGCGCGGTGGCCTACCTGGTGGGCCGCCTGTTCCGGCGGTTCGTGCCCGAGATCGTCGTTTTCTTGATCTTCGGCGTCGTCATCGGCCCTGAGGGTCCGCTGGGCCTGCTCGACGAGCAGGCGATCGCGTCGCTGGAGCTGGTGACCCTCGTCGCGCTCGCGGTGATCATCTTCCGGCTCGGCGAGCGCTTGCGCCTGTCCGCGCTGACCGGGCTGTGGGGACGGCTCGTTCCGCTCAACGTCGCGCAGCTGCTCGGCACCGGCGCGCTGGTGTTCGCGGCCACGTCACTGGCGGGGGCAGACCCTCGCCTGGCGCTCGTCCTGGCCATCATCGGGGCGGAGACCGGCGTGCTCACGGTCACCGCGGTGGTCAAGGAAGAGCGCGCCGACGGCTCGTTCACGGACCTGCTCCTTGCCAGCGTGGGAGTGACCAACGCCGCGGTAGCCGTCCTGTTCGGCTTGGCGTTCCCGTTCGTGCTCGCGGCCACGGGCGAGGCCGGCACCACGCTGGAGACCGTCGGCGTCTTCGGGCGGATGGTCGTGGCCAGCACCCTGATCGGACTGGTGGCCGGCTGGCTGCTCGAGCGCTTCGGCGCAGACATCGAGACCTCCGGCGAGCTGCTGCTGTTCCTGCTCATCGTGCTGACCGGTGTCGCCGGGCTGGCCACGGCCGTGGACGGCTCGGTGGTGGTCGCGGCGCTGGTGACCGGCGTCTATGTCTCCAATCGCGTGCCGTGGTTGTCGAGCCGATACTTCGAAGCGGTGCAAACCCTCGAGGCCCCGATCTACCTCGTGTTCTTCGTGGTCGCCGGGGCTGGCATCCACCTCGACGCCCTGCGCACCGTCGGCGCGGTGGGCATGGCCTACGCCGTCGCCCGCCTCATCGGCAAACTGGGGGGCAGTGCGCTGGGCAGCGCCCTCGACGGTCAAGGCTCCACGTTCCGCGAGGGGGCGCGAATGGGTGCGGCCTTGCTCCCGCACGCGGGCATGGCCGTGGCGCTGGTCGCCTTCGTGGCCGAGCAGTCCCCCGACCTGGGCCAAGGCGTCGCCGCAGTGGTGCTGGGGGGCATCGTCGTCTTCGAGCTGTCCGGGCCGCTGTTCACCCGCCGGGCGCTGCGCAACTCCGGTGAGGCGGGACGCGACGAGCCCGGCCGCTCCCGCGTCGAGGTGCCCGAGCTCGCCGCCCCCCATGGGTTCCAACGGGTCCTGGTCCCGGTCGGCGCGCTGCGGATCGTGCTGCCGCGGATGCCGTTCTTGCTGGATGTTGTGGCCAGCTTCCAAGCGACGCTGGTGGCCGTGCACATCTCACGACCGGGGTCGGATGAGGCGGAGATCGACGAGCCCGAGGTGTTGACCGTGGTGCGCGAGCTGGCCGCCGAGCGCGGCGTGCCCTGCGTCACGGTTCACCGGGTTTCCGAGCACATCGGTGAGCAACTCGCTGCTGTGGCCGACGAGGAGTCGGTCGATCTGATCGTCATGGGCGAGCCCGCGCGCAGGGCGCTGCTCGAGCCCAAACGGTGGGGGGCCGTGGCGCAACGCGTAACCGAGGCGGTGGACATCCCCGTGCTGGTGTACCCGGTGGACCCCAGCGATCCCGACGACGTCCCCTACCCGCGGTTGCGCCGTACCGACGTGCAGGAACAGGCGTCGAGTGGGGACGGCGACGAGGGCGCGTAGGCCTGGCGGCTTGTTCGCAGCCTGCTCAGAGCCTGCTCAGGGCTCGCCGAAACTGGCGGTCAGCCGCTTGCCGACCTCGGCGAGCGTATGGCGGAGTTCGGGCGGCTCCTCGACGTCGAAGGGGATGTCGAGCCCCACGAGGTAGTGGGCCAGCCACTCGAGGCTGTCAGCGCCGATGCGCAGCAGCGTCGAATCGCCGTCTGCTGCGACCACGCCCACCGTGGGCGCGACCCAGCCGGAGACCCGGTCCGCGGGCGCATCAAGCCGGACGACGGCCTTCCACGCATACGGTGCGGTGGTGATTGCGTCAGCCACGAGCGCCGCGGCGTCGGGCAGTGGCCTCGCGGCCGCATGGACCCCCTGGGGTTGCACCTCCTCGACGCGGTCCACGCGTAGCGTGCGCCACTCGTCCCGGCCACGGTCGAACGCCACGAGGTACCAGCGCCGGTTGGCCTGCACCAGCCGGTACGGCTCGAGGTCCCGTCGCGTGCGCTGCCCCTGCCGGTCCGTGTAGGCCAACCGCACGCGCTCACGCTCCCGACAGGCGTGCGCCAGCGCGACGAGGACCTCGGGTGCGATGGTGGCCTCGGCTGCCCCGCCCAACCGCTCGGTGGCGGTGTCCACCGCGCGAACCCGCGACCGCAGCCGGGTGGGGAGCACCTGCTCGAGCTTGGCCAGGGCGGTAAGGGCGGCTTCGTCGACCCCGGTGACGCCACTGCCGGCGGCGCTGCGCAAGGCGATGGTCGCGGCGACGGCCTCGTCGTCCGTCAGCGCCAGTGGTGGCAGCGCCTGACCTCCCACGAGCCGGTAGCCGCCGTGCGGTCCAGCCTCCGCGTCGACCATGTAGCCCAGGTCGCGCAGCCGGGCGACGTCGCGCCGTACGGTGCGCGCGGTCACCTCGAGGCGTTGCGCCAGCGCGTCGGCCGTCCAGGTGGGTTGGCGCTGGAGCAACGCCAGCAGGTGCAGCAGGCGCGCAAGGGTGTCCACATCCGGGATCTTCGCAGATCCGCGGACAGGTCCTGTCCTCGTTGGCTCCTAGGTTGAACCCATCCACCAAAGGGGGCGTGGGCATGTGGCACTTCGACTACCGGACGGTCGAGCAGCACTGCCAGGAGCGGCGCCGCGACGCCGCGATGCACCGGCTGCTTAAGGATGCCCGGTCTTCTGAGGTACGGATGGGTCTATGGGCCCCGGCGTGGCTGTGGGTGCGGTCGCGGCTGGTGGTCTGGCTGGGCCATATCCCCCCACTCGGCAGGCGCCGGAGGGTCGGAGCGCGGGTCCACCCTCGGACTGATGCTCCGCGGCCAGCGTCGATGCCTCGGTCCACTCGTGACCATGACCCGACGGTCGGCGTGAAGGGTCTGCCGTAGCACCCAGTACCGCCAACTGCGCCTTCCACTGACCTGCGGGGAGGCACGATGTCGGTGGCCACCTCGCCATCGCTGGGCCCGGCGGCTGGATCGACTTGCTGCACGGCGACACCGCCGTGTCAGGCGGGCAAACGGGCTGGGGGGCGACCCACCGGGTGCGTCCGGCGGAAGGCGCAGAGGCTGCACAATGAGCCGTCGCATTCCAGATCCAGCGGATTCCTGCACCGGTCGCAGAGGGCGGGAGTTCCCTCCCAAATCGTGTCTGGGGCCTTCCACGCCAGGAATTCAGCGACGCTGGGCGGGCGGGTCAGATCGAGCGCGTTGGCGGGGCAGAGGTCCTGGCAGGCCGCGCATCCCACACACCGGTCTGGCCAGAAGCGCAGGGACCGCAAGTTCTCCTCGTTGGTGAGGTCCAGGGCACCGGTCGGGCAAGCGCGTGCACATAGTCCGCAACCGTTGCACCGCTCACCGACGGTGAGTGAGGCGAATCCGACCTCGGCCAGCGAAGCGTCGCTGACCAGCCCGTCGCGCTCGTCGAGTTTGCGAAGGGCCATCACGAGACGAGCCCGATCCGCGCTCACCGCCCCCCCAGAAGCGCTCGGCGAAGCAGGGGCGGACCTTGAGCCTTCGTCCCGACGAGACTGCGGCGAGCGGAGCAGGTCCCGCCTCGAGCGTGGGCGACGCGCCGCCTCCCAAGTCGTGAGTGGCTCGGGTGCGCCGGACGCGCGTGGAGCGTCCTCGAAACACAGCTGGGGGTGAGCTTCCTGGTGCGCATCTAGCAGGCACGATGCGGCTTCCAGCCGATCGCGAATGGCCGGTGTCAACCACGCCAGGGGGCAGTCGGCGCACAGCTCTCCGCGCGCGACGACACGCTCGACGCCTGCTGCGATCAAGGAGAGCCAGGCGCCAGTGCCGATCCCCGCGAGGCAGCCTTGGATCCGGACACCGGCCTCCACCGGCGGGCCGGATCCGACCCCGCCGGGATGCCGCGCGCACAGGACGTCCATACTGCGAACATCTAAGGCTTCGACGCAGCGTAGGAGGTCGTCAGCAGGGTCCCTGCCCGACCAGGCACCGACGGGACAAGCCGGCAAGCACGCGAAGCAGTGGACGCACTTCGCAGTGTCGAACGCCGGCACTGGATCGACGCGAATTGCCTCGCTGGGACACACCGCCTCGCATGACTCGCAGCCGAAGTGCCGTCCCCGCCAATGCAGGCACCGTGACGAGTCGATCTCGACGGCCATCTCGTCGAGGTCCCCAAGGCGCGCGACGAGAGAGAGCAACGTCACGCTGTCAGCCTCACTTTGTCGGTGCCTTCGACCCCCAACACGGCTCCAGCTTCGTGCATGGTGCCTGCCGCCAAGTAGGCCACGCCACGGTAGAAATCGGTGTCAGCATGCTCCACCACCCGTGACAGGCACAGCGGCGCCCAGCGGAGGAGGTGGTCGGTGAGAAACGTCCGCTGGGCGCTCCGCAACTCACGGGCCCTTCCAGGGTCACCAGCCTCTACAGCGTGGAGTCCCAGAACGGACAGGTGGAGCATGAACGCCAACTCCAAGCCCAGATGGTCGTCGGGCTCTTGGCGGAGGTTCGGCGCTTCAAGGCCGAAGCGCCCGTACCAGGTGCGCACAGCCCGCGTCTGTGCCTCGAACAGCAGATGGTCGGGGCTCAAGTACACCGACTCCCATGGCGGGGCAAGCAAGCGACCCGGCCCAATGAAGAGCCGATGGAAGTCGGTTGACAGTCCGGATATCTCGTCAGCCCCATGATCGTCGAAGTGCCCCTGGAGCAGCTCCATGCCCCTGTGAACATCTGGCTCGCGAGAGGGAATCGCCCACTCTCCTCCGGCCACACCTTCCGCGAGATCGCGGATCAACTCGGGATGGGGCGCCTCGTAGAAAACTCGGCTCAGGATCCCGAAGGCGACGGCGTGGCAGGCCAACGTCACCTCGCCAACGTCCAGCTCGGCCGTTTCGGTGAGCGCCATGCCCCCTCCTCTTCCGTGCGTTGTTGGCTACTCGTTGCCTGGTTGCCGGCGGGTGGGGCCCCGCACGGGTGCCCACCAGCCGGCAATCAGGGGGCCCGTCAGACGCTGACGGGCACGTTCGTGGCGTAGAACATGTACCGGCCGAGCACCTCGGCGATGAGCACGAGACCCAGTGCTCCGTGGATGAGGGGGCTGGCCAGCCGCTGGGGATCTGCGTCGTACGTGCTCTTGTACAGGAAGACGCCGAGGATCGCCGCCCCGGCGAAGGCGAACACGAGCCGCAGGGCGAACACGTCACCGTAGCCCTGCAACATGAGCGCCGCGCTGGAGACTGCGGCACTGTCACCACCGGCCAGCGCCGCGACATGCAGGGGAGCCGTCACCATCTGGACCCCAACCAACACCACAGCGCCGATCCCCACGAGACGGAGAGACCGCTGGAGCAGGTCAAGCAGATCCGCGTCCACGCCGTCGTCCTGACGCCGGAGATGCGCGTACGTCGCCACAAGGGCCACCCCAACCGCCAAGCTCCCCAACAGCAGGGTTGTGGCCATGAACGCCACGGGGGTGGCGATGCTGTCCCACGCCGGCTGCGTCGGCAGCATGTACACCTGAGCCATGCTGAACACGAACGCCACGCCGATGACTGCTGCGACGACGGCGATTGCTCTGCGGACTTGGAACGTGGCGATCTTGCGCCATTGCATCAGCGCGAAGCCGCCGCCCACGATCACGAACGCGGCTCCGAAGACGATCTCGCGGCTCAGCCACGACGTGCCGAAGTTGGCAACCGCCCGCCAAGCGATCAGGGGGCTACCCAGATGCAGCAGCGAGGCCAGGAAGCTGAAGATCAGTATCGGCCCGATCGCGAGGAGCGCTCGGTCGGTAAGCCGGTCCGCTTTGCCCGCATCATGGCTGCGGAGGGCGATGGTGTGAATGATCCCGAGGACGATAAAGGCACCGACCGCCATCTGCGCGAAGATCGTGAAGACGACGAGCGACCAGTCCTGAATATCCATCTCAAACCTCCTCGAGGTTGCTGACCCGACCGGCGTCGCTCCCCGCCGGCCGTGCCTCGCGATGGGGGCCGAAGACCACTGCCGGCGAGCTAAGGGCCGCCTCTGGCAGCGGGGCGACCTCGTCGAGGTCTCCGTACTTCGCTCGGAGCTCCTCCAGCGGGCCGTAATCCAGTGCCCGCATCGGGCAGGCATCCACACAGGCCGGGGCGAGCCCCTCAGCGAGGTAGTCCGCGCAGAAGTCGCACTTGGTCATCTTCCCGGCGTCGGAGTCGTACTGCATCGCCCCGTACGGGCAGCTCCACTCGCAGTAGCGGCAGCCCAGGCACTTGTCCTGGTCAATGAGCACGACGCCGTCGGCGTCGCGCTTGGTCAGGCCCCCGCTAGGGCAGACGTCCACGCAGGGGGGTTCCTCACAATGCATGCAGGAGACGGGGACGCTGTAGGCGAACGCGGTGGTGAGCCACGCCTCGCCCTGCATCGTCCAGTCACCGCCGCTGTACTCCAGAACGCGGCGCCACATGATGTCGAGATCGAGGTCGTTCTTGTCTTTGCAGGCGATCTGGCAGGCCTTGCAGCCGGTGCAGCTGTCCAGGTCTACGTAGAAGGCCAATTGCTCCTGCGCCATTGGTAGTCCCTTCCGCTACGAAGCTTTCTCAACCTCGACGAGGTTTGTGTGCTGCGGATTCCCCTTCGCTCCCGGGGTCCAGCGCTCGGTGGTGAGGACGTTGATCGACCCGCGCTGGTCGACGCCGTCCTCGTCGGGTTCCCACCAACCGCCCTGAGGTAGGTCGACGCAACCGGGGACGATGCGCTCGGTGATCCGCACCGGCACATTCACCTCGCCGCGGTCATTGAAGACGCGCACCGTGTCGCCGTCTTCGAGGTCGCGGGCTTCGGCGTCGATGGGGTTCATGAAGAGGCGCTGTGGGAGCGCTTCGTCCATCCAATCGATGTTGTCGTAGGTCGAATGCGAGCGACGCTGGTAGTGCGAGCCCATGCACGACAGTGGGTACTGCTCGTACAGCTCGTCCCACGGACCGCCTTCCCACTCGGGGATGTACTTGGCGATCGCCGGCATGTTCTCGATGTCCTGGTCCCACAAGTCCTTTGAGAAGATCTCGATCTTTCCGGATGGGGTCTCCAGAGGGTTTTCTCCCGGGTCCTCGCGGAACTCCTTGTAGGCGATGTGGGGCTCGTCGTAGACGGGGACGAACACGCCTTCGGCTCGCCAAGCTTCGTAGCCAGGGAAGTCGGGGTGTGTTTCCGCGGTTACGGCGACCATCTCGCGGAGCCAGTCCTCCTGGGACTTGCCGCCATCGGTGTACTCCTCGCCGATCCCTAGACGCTCGGCGACCTCGGCGCAGATCTCATAGTCGGTCTTGCTCTCGAACATCGGCTCGATCGCCTTGTTGATCGCGATGAGCGAGTCGCCCCACACCCACGTGGTGCACAGGTCGTCCTGCTCCATCTGAGTGGCGGCGGGCAGCAGGATGTCGGCGAACTTCGCGCTCGGGGTCATGAAGTGCTCGTGCACCACGATGAACTCGACCAACGAGGTGTCGCGGAGGATCTCCGCGGTGCGGTTGATGTTGCTGTGCTGGTTGATCAACGTGTTGCCGCCGCAGTTGTAGATGAGCTTGAGGTTGGACGGCAGCCGGTCGGTGCCGACCAAGCCTTCTTCGGCAGTGAGCTCGGTGCCACGGAGGATGGCCTCCGTCCACAGGAACACCGGGATCGCGGCTTCAACGGGGTTCTCGCCGCCGGGGAGACCGCCGACCGCGGTGCCACGTCCGCAGTAGCCGGCACCCGAGCCCCAGCCTCCGCTGATGCCAATGTTGCCGGTCATCGCCGCGAGGTTGATGCCGCCGCGTACCGGCTGCTCGCCGTATGCGCGCCGCTGCATGCCCCAACCCTGGATGAGCGCCGCTGGCTTGGTCGTGGCGAACTCGCGGGCGAGGCTGACGATGCGTTCCCGCGGAATGCGGGTGATCGCCTCGGCCCACTCAGGCGTCTTGGCGGTGCCGTCAGCGTCGCCCATAACGTAGGACTTGTATGAGTTACCCGCGGGGACGCCCTCGGGCATGTGATCCTCGTCGAAGCCGACCGCGTAGGTGTCGAGGAACTCCTGATCGTGCAAGTCCTCGGTGATCATCACGTACGCCATGGCGTCCATGAGCGCGTTGTCGGTCCCGGGGTAGATCGGGATCCACTCGTCGGCGGCGCCCGACGCGGTCATGCTCATCCGCGGGTCGATCACGATCGTCTTGGCCCCGGCCTTGCGGGCCTCCTTCAGGTAGTACTGGGTGTTGGTGCCGAAGATGGTCTCGGTCGGGTTCCAGCCCCAAGCAAGGATCAGCTTGGAGTTGAGAAGGTCGTCACGGCTGTGGCCGCTCAAGCTGGTGCCCAACGTGTACGGGGTCGCATACCCCGTGCACGCGGTGCTATAGGAGTTGTAGTAGTTCAGTGAGCCTCCGAAGAGGTTCATCAGGCGCCCGGACGCCCCACTCCCCCGCAGTGCGCTGCCACCGCCGGAAGCGTAGTGGTTGAGCATCGCCTCATTGCCGTACTCGTCCTTGATGCGCTGCATCTCGGATGCGACGGTGCCGAGTGCCTCGTCCCACGAGACACGTTCGAACTTACCCTCGCCTCGCTCACCCACCCGCTTCATCGGGTACTTCAGGCGGTCCGGGTGGTAGCCACGGCGACGGTACGAGCGGCCCCGCATGCAAGCACGCAGTTGCGGATCCTCGAACGAGTCTGGACGATCATCGCTCGTGATCCGCGTGATGCTGCCGTCTTGAACCCACGCCTTGAGCACGCACCGGCCACCGCAGTTGTGCGCACATCCTGTCGGGATGACCGTAGCGTCCGTTACCGCATCAGTGGGGGCTGCCCACTGCAAACCATACTTTGCGCCACCGCCAGACAGCGCCGCCGTTCCACCCACCGCTGCGCTCCACTTAACGAACGAACGCCTCGTCAAGAGAGCGTCGGCGAGTGCCTTCTTTGCAAACCCTCCGTCCGCCATGTTCCATCCTCCCTAAGCGGGATTATTTCCCGAGGATCGGTCAGTGCCGACCTTCAATTCATCTGTCGCGTGCGGATTGACGTGCTGAGGCGCCTTTGTGTTTGGTCCGTAGTCGTCGAGGGATTGGGGCGCACGCCATCTCCAAGGTTGCAGTCGACCGTGCACACCCACTTCCGCTCGCTGGCGGGGCCTCTGACGAGTTGCTTGTCGTCACAGGATCGCCAGTAACTCCTGTTAGCAGCAGGGCCGAAAGACCCCAACTTCAATGACGGCTGCGAGACTGAGGCGGGACCAAAACCCCTGTCTGTCGACTAAACATTGTGCGGCAAAGCGAGTTTTGCAAGTCCGTCGGTAACAGTTACTGCATCACAAAGAAATACTCTGGCGCTAGCAAGCACGTCGTCATCGCGACAATTGCGGACGGTCAGGCGCGGTGCTCAACGCGTATCATCCTGCGATCGAACCTTCTACAGGCCGGGGTAGGGAGAAGCCATGCACGTACGAGCGATCGTCGGTGACAGCGGCAGCGGAAAGACGTTGCTGGCCGAGCACCTGGTGGCGGCATTGGTGGACAAGGGCCAGCGGGTGGCGTACGTAAAGCACGCTCCCCATGGGTTCGATCCGGGCAAGGTTGGCAGTGACACTTGGCGGGTGGCACAGGCAGGCGCCGCGCAATGTCTCGTGGTGGGCGCCCGGGGTCAGACGCGGGTCGAGCACCCGGCAGACGGCAGCCTCGGGCCCGAGGCGCTGATGCTCGGCGGGCTCGACGCCGATTCGATTCTCCTCGAGGGGTTCAGCTCGACGGCGTGGCCGAAGATCCGCGTGGCTCGGCGTGGGGCGGCACCCCGCGAGGTCGCGCCCCCGGTGCTGCACGAGGTCGTCTGTGACGAAGACGGGTTCGCCGGCGCTGAGCTGCGGGCGGCGCTGGACTCACTGCTCGCCTCGACGACGCAGCCCTCCGCGCCGACGGTGTCGGTTTCGGCGGATGGACAGGACATCCCGGTGCGAGGGTTCGCCGCCCGGGCCCTCGCATCCACGGTGCGGGGGCTCTGCACGACGCTGCATGGTGTCCACGACCCCGCCGAGCTGACGATCTCTGTCCGGTGGCCAGCCGACGAGGCAGGCTCCGACCGCTGAGGCGGCGTCACCGGACCGGTCCAGACAGCGCTGGCCAGCCCGAAGCCCCAGTGCTGGACGAACCAGGCGCCGCTGTCAAGGGCGGGCCCGCGCGGCGTCGAGCATGGACGTGATCGCTTCCGCCGAAACCGGAGGGCTCCACCAGTATCCCTGGGCGAGATCACAGCGCAGCGTGGAGAGCTCGGCCCGTTGCTCCGAGGTCTCGACCCCCTCGGCGGTGGTGCGCAGCGAGAAGCTTCGCGCGAGGTCGATCGCTGCAGACACCAGGGCGTGGTCCTGGATGCTGGCGTTGATCCCGCTGACGAACGAGTGGTCGATCTTGAGCATGTCGACTGGCATCTGCCGGAGGTGGGCCAGCGAGCTGTAGCCGGTGCCGAAGTCGTCGATCGCGAGCTTGACCCCGAGCTCTCGGAGCTCGCGCATCGTCGTCTGCATGCGCGACGCGCTCAGCAACGCCGTCTCGGTGATCTCCAGCCAGAGGGACGAAGGGGCGATGCCCGCGCCGGAGACGATCCTCTTGACCAGGTCGCTGGTCCGGTGGTCGTTGAGTTGCCGCGGCGACACGTTAACCGCGAGCATGAACGCCGGGTTCGAGGCCGCCCAACGAGCGGCGTCGGCGCAGGCCTGGCCAAGGACCTGCTCGCCCAGCGCCCCGATCAAGCCCGTTTCCTCGGCGACCCAGATGAACTGGTCCGGGGAGATGACCTGCCCGCTGGGTAGCGTCAGGCGCGCCAGCGCTTCCACGCCCACTATCTCGTTGGTCGCAAGTTCAACGATGGGTTGGTACGCCACCGTGATCCCGCCGTTGTGCAAGGCGACGCGCAGCGCAGCGGCGGTGTCGAAGCGCTGGAGCGCCTGCGCCTGCATGCGCTGGTCGAACCGTTCGATGCGGTTGCGACCGCTGTCCTTCGCCCAGTACATGGCTGTGTCGGCGTCGCGGAGAAGGGCTTCGACGTCCGACCGGCGGTCGTCGAGCACCACGCCGATGCTGGCGGTCACGGTCACCTCGGCCGTCCCTGTGGAAAAGCCGGCGTCGAGAACGTGCTGAACCCGCTCAGCCACGGTCGTCGCTTCGTGCTCGTCTGCGATATCCGGACAGAGGATGCCGAACTCGTCCCCGCCGAACCGGGCGACGGTGTCAGCGGGGCGCACCACGCTGCCCAGCCGTTCGGCGACGAGGCGCAGCACCTCGTCGCCCGCATCGTGGCCAAGACCATCGTTGACGTACTTGAAGCCGTCGAGGTCGAGGAACAGCACCGCGAAACGCTTGGTCGACCGTTGGCTGGCCGCGCGAGCTTGGCGCAGCCGATCCAGGAACAGTGTGCGGTTGGGCAGACCGGTGACGGGGTCGTGGGTGGCCAGGTGCTCGAGCCGCGTGTTCGCCACGTTGCGCTGCACGGCCGCGTGGATGATGTGCCCGACCGCGTCGAGGAACTCCCGATCTTGGGACTCCAGCTCGCCCTCGTCTGGGTGGTGAACGGTGAGGACGGCTGCGGTGCCGATGGGGACGCGTACTTGCTTCGCTGCTCCGGGGTCGTCAGGTTCCAGCGAGGTCGTCGGCGTTTCCGCCCCCCACGTGACGTGCACCGTGACGTGGGAACCCAAAGCGTCGCGGACGACTTCTTCGGCGTGGGCCCCGACGGCCCGCAGGTCATCGGTGGTCAACGCGCATTGGCCGAGCTGTGCGATCGCTGTCTGCTGACGTGCCCGGCGGGCCAGCAGCCGGTGGCTGTCCTGTAGCTCAGTGATGTCGGTGGATGCCCCGATGATCCCTGCGACTTCACCGTCGGCGTCGAGGTACGGTGCGTTTGTCACCCACGCCGTGAGGACGCTGCCGTCACGGCGCGCGACGTCGAACTCCCCGCTCCAGACGTGGCCACTGCGCACCCGGTCCATCACGGCCTCGGCTTGCGCGTGGGACTGCGTCGGGACGTTGACCTCGCCGATCGGCCGCCCGAGCACCTCGGCGGCTCGCCAGCCGTACAGCTGCTCCGCGGCCGGGTTCCAGTACCGCACCAGCCCGTCGGGATCGGTGGCGATCACCGCGTCACCGACGGCGTCGAGCAACTGTGCCTGGAAGCGTTGGTCGTCTTCGGCGCGACGCTGCGCCGTCACGTCCCGGGCGATGAGCAGGTGCACCCCCGCGGTGATGTTGGCCACCGCCTGGTACTCGACCTCGACCATCTCGCCGCCGCGCTGCTGCACCGGCGCGCTGCCGCGGACCTGTCCACGGGTCAGCAGCTGCCTGCGGGCCCGTTCGAATCGCGGGCGGTCCTCAGGCGGGACCACCGCTTCGATGACCATGCCGGTCAGCTCGTCCCGGCTGTAGCCCGTCAGATCGGACACCGCCGGGTTGGCGTCCATCAGCCGCCCGGTGTCGTCGAACAGCACGATCGCGTCGAGCGCGTGGTCGAACAGCGCTTGCAGCCGGGCCTCGCTGGCCCGCAGTTGGCTGACGTCCTCGTGGATGGCCACGAAATGCGTTACGGCCCCGGCAGCATCGCGGATGGGCGTGATGGTCTGGGCGACGGTGTAGTGCTGCCCGTCCTTGCGGCGGTCGATGACCTCACCACGCCAGGGATGCCCAGCGAGGATGGTGGCCCACAGCCGGGTGTAGTGCAGCTCGTCGTGTCGTCCGGACTTCAGGATCCGCGGGGTTTGCCCCACCGCCTCGTCCGACGAATAGCAGCTCATGGCCGTGAACGCCTCGTTGACCCAGACGATGACGCCTTCTGCGTCGGTGATCATCACCGCGCTGTTCACGCTGGAAAGCGCTGCTGCCTGCAAGTGCTCCAGGGCGACGGGGCCAGCCCTGCCACCATGACCGGGCAGGCGGACTTGGTCGTCCGCCGCGTCTTCGTGACCGTGCGTGCCTGTCAAACGCGCTCTCCTCGGACAGCGGCGGGTCCATCCGGTGCGGGGACAGCCCGCCGTGTGCCTCTGACGTGGTCAGACGCCCGTCCTGGCGTACGAACTGCTTCGACCGTGGTCTGGCTGTCCTGTAGCGGAAGGCTCCCGCTGCCCCGGCGAGTCATCGCAAATGCGTGATGAGCGCCGACCTGTTCCGTCCCTGTTGGTGCTACATCCCGCGCCGCCCGCCTACGGTGACCAGCGCCGAGCGCGGGCCCGACGCGCGCTGCGCGCCATCGGGGTTACGCCAGGCCGCAGTTGGTGGCCCACCTCGCCAGGCGCTTGTCACCACCAAATGGTAGCGGCACGGCGCGAGTACCTGCTCGTGACCCCCCGAGCAGTCGCTACCCCGAGGGCGAACGGGTAGCCCCGGAACGACCTTCGGCCCTGTCGCTGGCCTGCGCAGAGGTGGAATGGTGTCGTCGGTTGGCGCTGCCTGGCGACGCGCGGCGGGTGCGCGCGGCGGTGGCGTGCGGATGGCCGCGTTCGGCGGGGGGAAGCGGTCCCGTGACCTTTGGGAGGTTGACCATGCACACGTCGTACCCACTTGCGCTGTGGGGAAGGTGCACCACCTGCGTGCGCTGGTACTACGTCCAAACGCGTTACGTCGACACGGTCACGCTGCAGTGCCCCGTGTGCGGCGGCGACCCGGAGCGGCTGGAGAACCGCGCGCGACCGGCCGACATCGGGCCTGGATGGTCCGACGGTCCTCTCGACATGCCGTTCGGTCAGGACCGGCTCGCAGCGGAGGACTTCGCGTCCTCCGACCGCCGTCGCGCTGGTCGCCGTTCAACGGTCGGCGCCACCTTGCGTTAGCGCCGTGCGTCGCGTCGGTGCGTGAGCCCCGAGCTCGGTGATCGTCCCCGTGCGTGACCCCCGACGGGGTCATCGTGGCCGTGTGTGATCCCCGACACCGCTGGGCATAGGGGACCGGCACTCGAGCCGGACCCGGCGAACGGTCAGAGGATGAGCGACGCGCTGCCGCGCGGATCGGCCACCGCGGACGTTCGCGTTCCCATCGCGTGCGTCCGATCGCGCAACGGCCGCTGTCCCGTGACGTCGGTTCGCTCGCGCTACCCCGTCCCGGGCCTTTGAGCACCAGTCGACCGGACGCGTGGTGCGTCCGAGCAAGGAGCACCCATGAAGGCCGTGGTCTACAAGGAGCCATTCAGTGTCGCCGTTGAAGACGTCGAGGACCCGCGGATCGAGGATCCCACCGACGCGGTCATCCGCATCACGTCCACCGCGATCTGCGGCTCCGACTTGCACATGTACGAGGGACGCACAGACGCCGAGCCCGGCATCGTGTTCGGCCACGAGAACATGGGCGTCGTCGAGGCGGTCGGGTCAGGCGTGGCCTCGGTCAAAGAAGGTGACCGTGTCGTGTTGCCGTTCAACGTCGCGTGCGGGTTCTGCCGCAACTGCGAGGCCCGGCAGACCGCGTTCTGCCTGACGGTCAACCCCGGGTACGCCGGCGGTGCGTACGGCTACGTCGGCATGGGCCCGTACTCCGGCGGGCAAGCCGAGTACCTGCGCGTGCCCTTCGCCGATTTCAACGCGCTGCAGCTACCTCCCGGCGATGAGCACGAGGCCGACTTCGCGATGCTGGCCGACATCTTCCCGACGGGCTACCACGCCACCGAGATGGCTGAGGTCAAGCCCGGTGACACCGTGGCGGTGTACGGAGCGGGGCCGGTCGGCCTGATGGCCGCCTACTCCGCGATGCTGCGCGGCGCCGAGCGCGTGTTCTGCGTCGACAAGGTCGCCAGCCGGCTGTCACTGGCCGAGGAGATTGGGGCGATCCCGGTCAACTTCGCCGAGACCGACCCGGTGGAGTTCATCGTCGACCAGACCGAGGGCCTTGGCAGCGACAAGGGCATCGATGCGGTGGGTTACCAGGCCACGGTGTCCGGCGGCGACGAGGAGCAGCCCGCGATCGTGCTCAACCAGCTCGTGGGCACCGTCCGGCACACCGGGCTGATCGGCACGGTGGGCTTGTACCTGTCCTCGGACCCAGGCGCGCCCTCTGACGAGGCGAAGCAAGGCCGGCTGCTGCTCGAGATGGGGCGCTTCTTCGAGAAGGGTCTGCGCATGGGCACCGGCCAGGCCAACGCCAAGAAGTACAACAAGGAGCTGCGCGACCTGATCGTCGCCGGGCGCGCCAGGCCCAGCTTCGTGGTCTCCAAGGAGCTGCCGCTCGATGACGCGCCGGACGCCTACCGGCGTTTTGACAACCGCGAGGAGGGCTACAGCAAGGTGGTCTTGCATCCCTAGGCGCTGACCTTGGCCAGCCAAGCACGGTGCCGCGCGGGAAACCCTGAGCGGCGCCGTGCGCCGGAGGGCGGTCAGGCGATCTGGTCCTCGATGGTGGCCATGACTGCGTCGGCGTCGTGGTAGAGCTCGTCAGGCAGCGACGCCAAGCTCTGGCAGATCTCCGGGTCGGCGCCGCGTTCCTCGGCTGACTGCGCCAGCTGGTCAGGGGTCGCGGGAAACGATGCGTCGGCGATCGCTGTCTGCACTTTGGTCGGGTCGTGTCGCATCCTCGAGTTCCTTCCCTCCAGGCGACAGGTGTCGCCAGCTACTGTCCCAGCGCCTCGGCGGCGGCTTTGCGCCGCAGCTGCTCGAGTTCGTCGCGCTGCCGCTCCGCGCGGGCGATCAGGTCGTCAAGGTCGAACGCCGCCAGCGCCGGCTCGCTCGGGGCGATCTCGCGGAGGGAGATCCACAGGTTGCGCTTGGCGTCGACCCCCGCGCATAGGCCCTCCAGTTCGACAAGCCGCCCCAGTGACGAGTAGCCCACCAGCTGCCCGTTCAGCTTGGCGCGACCAGCGAACTCACCGGCGCGCGCGGCCACCTGCTTCGGCCAGGCCGGCGGGATCTGGAGCGTGGACAGCATCTGGCGCAGGGTGCGTCGGTCCGCGTCGATGGCGTCGGCCAACGCGTCGATCTGCTCGGCAAGTGGGGTGCCCGCGTTGTTGCCTGCACACCGGCGGGCCAGCCGAGTGCCGGCTGTGGCTCCGGCCAGGTGGTCGTTGAGGTACACGCGCAGGCGTGTTCTTGCGTCAGCGGTGCGTCGAATGACGGCCATGGGTCCTCGGTCCGGGGTCGGGGCAATCGGTGTCTAGGGGCGACGGGTTCAACCTCCCCCGGATGCTGGGTGGAAACACCGCCGTTGGCTAAGGGCCGGCCAGCGTTTGCAGCGGGCCATGGGTGGGCAACCCCGAGGTCTGTTCGAGGCCACGCCGCCTGACGTCGACACGCAAGGGGTGCTGTTGTGGATTGGAACGAGGCGCGACGCCGACTGGATGACGAACGTGCGCGGCTGGCTGCGCTTCGCACCCGGCAGCGCGCAGAGGTCCAAGAGCTCGACGAGATGGCGGTGACCCAAGAACTTGACGCCGGCGACGACCATATCGGCGACCGAGCGTTCTACGTGACCCAGCGGGAACAGGAATCAGCCATCGACTCTGAGCTCGAGGAGCTCGAGGCGCAGGTCGAGCGCGCGATCGAGCGGCTCGAGGAGGGCACCTACGACCAGTGCGAGGTGTGTGGTCGGGAGATCGACCCGGAACGTCACGAGGCACGGCCGACCGCGACTCGGTGCGTTGAGCACGCCTAGCCGCGCGGCGGATCGATTCTTCCAGGGGATGTCGCCCCTGGAAGAACCATCACCAGCGTCGTAGGCGGGTCAGCGGGTCGCGCTTTCGCCCGCGGCCTTTCGCAGCGCCATCAAGATCAGTGCTGAACCCGCGAACGCGACGATCAGTGAGCCCAGCCAGTTCGCCTGCTCCAGGCCCATGACGTTCAGCAGCCACCCGCCGAGCCATCCACCCAGGAGGCCGATGACCAGCGCTCCGATCCACTGCAGTGGTTCGGAGGGGAACTTGCGGAACACCGCGAGCATGCCGAGCACGCCGCCCACGAGCCCGACAACGAGCATCCACACGATTTCCATGGTGGTGCACTCCCTTCTCGTGTAGGCCCTTCGTTCCTGTCGTGGAGGATGTACCCGCCGGAAAATCCGATACACGGGGCCCGAGGGTCCCACCTCCAGCAGGCGCCAGCGCGACACGCCGGGTGCCTGCGGCAGGCCAAAGGTCCCATCAGCCCGGGACTGCAGGCCGCTTCGTTGGGGCGGGTTCCGCGCGCACGCTTGCCGTTCCAGCGCGCACCTCGAAGGGACCGTGCATGGGCAGTTCGAGCCCGACCGTCCAGCGGTCCCCGACGTTGGCTCGCGAGGCGAGGGGACGGTGACGCACCACGGGCTGGTCCCGGGGCCTTTGCGTCCTCGGGCGGGCCGGGGAGCGTCGAAGCTCAGCGAGCAGTCCCGTCGCGCCTGCGTCTTCGTGGTGGGCACCTTCGTCGTGTCTTGGGGCGCTTGGTGGTCTCTGGCGGCACTGAGCAACGCCGGCGCGGTCACGCTGGATGCTCCGGCAGGTTGGGCGCTGTTCGTGCTTGGCGGCACCGCCCCGACGTGGGTGGCCTACCTCGCGGTGTGGCGAACGCCCGAGGCAGGACCGCTGCGAGAGTTCAACCGCCGAGTTCTTCGCTGGCGCGTCCCCCTATCCCTGCTGGCAGCCGCGCTGCTCGGTGCCGCGGCGCTGGGGGTCGTGAGCATGGCGCTGGCGGGACTTCTCACGAGCGTGAGTTGGCCCGAAGGGCGGGGGGCGTTGGCCGTGTTCGTTCCCGCGGTGGGGGTAGGCATCGTGTTCGGCGGCATCGAGGAGGTCGGCTGGCGGGGCGCGCTGCAGCCCGCCGTGACCGCTCGCTGGAATCTGCTGACGGCCAACCTCGTGATCGCGGCGGTGTGGACGATCTGGCATCTGCCGCTGTTTTGGGTCGTTGGCACATCCCAGCACGGTGCGCCCTTCGGCCTCTTCGTCCTTGCCGGCTTCGGCTACAGCGCGATCATGACCTGGCTGTACGCCCGGACGCAGAGCGTGGCGCTGTGCGTCTTGTTCCACGCTGGGATCAGCGCGGCCGCCGCGGCAGGACTGGCCTTCTCGTTCAGCGACATGCCGGGATTCGCGGTTCAGGCCCTCGTGGTCGCGGGGGTGGGCGTGAGTGTGCTGGTGTTCACCCGGCGACGATGACGTCGTCGGCTGCGTCGGGGCGGACAGTCGCTGACCGCCGCCTTCAGTCGCTCGACCGCGGTCACTGGTCGGGGGCGGAAGCCCTGTCCGCGGGCGGATCGGGTCCTTGCTGGCAGGGTCATCTGGCCGTGCTGTTGGGCCTGGCAGCGGTCGGGTCGCTTGGGACGTCACAGCGGGTCTTACTACCCGGCG
>SLAO01000073.1 GCA_007126835.1 Nitriliruptorales bacterium
GACCAGACGCCGGCGAGCTGCCGACGAGGCGCCCGCGGGCCGCCGGACGCCGGTCCAAATAGGGACAACTGCCACCGGGGTGGTACATCTGCACGAGCAACCGTGCAGATGTACCACCGGCATCCCTTTTCACCTGATATGCCTCGCGCCCGATACGTCGCACCTCGTACTGGGGGGCACGACGAGCTCCGCTTGGCGGTGGCGGCACTCAACCCGCACGGCGGGGAGGAGGGGGAGCTTTCGGACGCGAGGAGCTCGACCACATCGCCCAGCGTGCGAGGACCATCGCCCAGCGTGTGAGGACCCCGCCCCCAAGGGCACGACGTGTACCGGGCTCGCGGGGGCCGGTCCGGGGACTTGGCGACCCCATGACAATTGGACGTCCGCTGGAACGGATCGATCCTGTGACCTCTGGCGGCTGTGCGCCGGGTCTCCGTGCCAGCGGACGTGGCTACACCATGCCAGGCGCCTCGCCCGTGTGACCAGACTCGTAGGAGGAAAAACAGGAAAATCTCTCACGGGAGCGCTGGGAGACCGACCGGTGCGGGCCAGGGCGCTGGGAGACCGGCCGGTGCGGGCCAGGGCGCTGGGAGACCGACCGAGGCTACCGTCCGCCCTCTTCGCCGATGAGCTCGTCAAGGTGGTGGCGCAGGAGGTCGATCAGGTGACGATGGACGTCATGAGGGAGGGTGCCCGTGGGCAAGGATTCGAGGGTGGCGTCGACCAACTCGACGAGCCGACGGGTGCCGGCGCCCATCCCCCCAGCGGGATCGGCAGGGTCGAGGAGCAGCACGGCGACGAGCAACTCGATGACGAGCAGGTCCTCGACGAGACCCATCGCCTCCTCGGCCAAGGACATCGCCTCAGCGCCGTTGGTGGCGTGATCCTCGACCGCGAGGTCGAGAGGCGGAACGTCTAACGACACGGGCTGGGCGAGCATGCGCAGTCGCGTGTAGCTCGCGGCTGCCGGGTAGCGCAACCCGAGACCGGCGAAGACCGGCGGTGTGCCATCGCGGAACACCGACCCGGTGCCGCTTGCGCCCAGCACCTGTGACGACGTGACGGCGGCGTCCCACAGATGACCCATCCGCCGCTCGCAGAGCAGCCCGACGTGGGCCAGACCCAGCCGCAGGGATTCGACCGCGAGCGTCAGGTTCATGGCCTGGAAGTTGCCGTTCGAGATGATCCGCGCCGACTCCGCGTCGACCAGGGGGTTGTCGGTCGCGGCGTTGAGCTCCGCGGTCAGCGCGTCCTTCACCAGCTCCAGCGTGTCGCGGCAGGCCCCGTGCACCTGCGGCACCACCCGGAAGCTCAGCGGGTCCTGCACGGATTGACCCGCGCCCGGTTCGGTTCGCGTGCTGCCGCGCAGTGCCCGCCGAATCCGTTCCGACGTCGCCTGCTGCCCCCGGCCGGAACGCACCCGCGCGACCAGGTCATCGACGATCGACGGGTTTGCATGGCGCGCCTCCATCGAGGTCGCAACCACGAGGTCGGCCAGTGCGAGGAGGCCTTCCAGCCGACTCACTAGCAGCGCCCCGTGCCCGAGCGTGACCGCGTTCGAGGACATGATCGCGAGGGCGTCCTTGGGCTCCAACGTCACCGGCTCCAGGCCCGCGGCGTCGAGGGCCGTCGCTGCGGCGCGTCGCTGCCCGTCCACGTCCACGTCTCCACGGCCCAGCAGGACCCGGCCCAGGAACGCCAACTGGCCGAGGTCGCCCGCGCCGACCGAGCCCCGAGCCGGCATGCGGGGCACGATCCCGTGGTTGAGCAGGGCCTCGACGCCGCGAGCGACGGGCAGTGACACGCCGGCTCCCCCACGGGCGAAGCCGATCAGCCGCGCGGCCATCGCCGCACGCACGCGCTCGGGCGGCAGCATCGGCCCCATCGCGCCGACGTGCGTCTCGATGAGGGTGGGCTGGACCTCCCGCAGGGTTGCCACCGGGGGGCGCTCGTCGCGCGCGTGGCCCACGCCGGTCGTGACGCCGTAGATCACCTCGCCGCGGCTGATGGCGTCGTCGACGACCTGCCGGCTGGCCACGATCCGGTCGAGCGCGTCCTCGCCGATCTCGATCTGCGCGCCCGCAGCCACGCGCGCGACCTCGGCCAGGGTCGCAGGTGCCGTTGTCAGGCGAACCCCTGGGTCCCCCGGCACACTGCACCCCGCATCTCGCGCCCGGACACACCTCGACGTCGCGTGCAGCCTACCCCGGGTGGATGCCGAGGGAGCGCTGCGGCGTGCCGCCGGGCGTTTCAACGCCTGGGCGGGGCTGGGACGCGGAAGGTGCTCAGCCCGTCGCGAGATGACGGCCGGCGATCATCCCGAACGTCATCGCCGGACCGATCGTCGAGCCAGGACCGGGATACGTGCGACCCATCACCGACGCGGACGTGTTGCCCGCGGCGTACAAGCCCGGGATGGGTTCGCCGTTCTCGCGCAGCACTCGCGCGTGCTCGTCGGTCAGCAGCCCGCCCTTGGTGCCCAGGTCGCCAGGCCAGACCTTGACGGCGTAGAACGGTGCGCGCTCGACGGGGCCGAGGTTGGGGTTGGGCTTGACCCTGGGGTCGGAGTAGAAGCGGTCGTAGGCGCTGTCGCCGCGGTGGAAGTCCTCGTCGCGGCCGCGTTCAGCGAAGGCGTTGAACCGCTGGGCCGTTGCTCGCAGACCGTCCGGGTCGACGCCAGCCTGGTCCGCGAGCCCTTCGAGGGTCTCGGCCTTGAGCACGGTCCCAGTGCGGATCGCCGCCTTCGGCGTGATCCCCGGCAGCATCATGCCGAAGGGGTAGTAGCGCCGATGCCGCGAGTCGATGATGAGGTAGGCCGGGATCGCAGAGACGGTGCGGTTGCGCTCGTACATCCAGTGGCCGCAGTCGACGTACGAGGCCGACTCGTTCATGAACCGCTGGCCCGAGGCGTCGACCATGAACCCGAACGGAAGGGACCGCTCCCACAGCAGGAAGCTCGCCTCGCCCTTGTGGTTGACGAACGACGGGCCCCACCAGGCGTCATCCATGAGCGCAGTGGTTGCCCCGACGTCCATGCCCGCCTGGATCGCGGTGCCGATGTTGCCGGGGTTGGCCGACGTCCATTCGGTGGTGATCGGCTCAGGGTGGTACTTCTCGCGCATCTCCTGGTTGTGCGGGAAGCCCCCGGCCGCGAGCACGACGCCCCGGTTGGCGCGGATGTTGACGGGCGCGCCCTCGTGGTGGGCGGCCACGCCGACCACCACGCCGCCCTCCACGAGAAGCTCCCGCAGCGGGCTCTGCAGCCACACGGGGATGGACCGCGCCAAGGCCAGGTGCAGCAGTTGGCCGATGAGCGACCCGCCCATGCCGGCCAGGTGCTTGCCCGCGATACGGCCGCCGATGGCGCGGACGCCGATGACGTTCGCGGCGGTGGCGAACCCCTTGGCGGTACGCAACGACACGGCGAACTTCGAGGCGTCCGTGGTGTGCATCGGCATGGGCATGGGGATCCGCAGTCGCTTCTGCCACGGACCGAGCTGCTTCACGTCGAAGTTGGCTCCCTCCACGGCGCGCCCCTCGGCGCTGCCTCCGGGACGCTCCGGGTAGTAGTCGGGGTACCCGCGGGCGTAGACGAAACGGAAACCGAGTTCGCGCAGCCAGGTGACCATGCGCGGCCCCTCGCGCAAGAACGCCTCCCGCCGCTCCGGCGAGCTGGCCGGGCCGGCGTCACCGATCGTGCCATCGAGGTAGGTGCGCGCGTCCTCTTCGCTGTCGGCGACCCCCGCCTCCCGCATCACGGGGTTGTTCGGGACCCACAACCCGCCACCCGACATCGCCGACGAACCGCCCACCAAGTCGGTGCTCTCGAGCACGAGCGGTTCGAGGCCGGCTTCTTTGACGGCCAGCGCGGCGGTCAGCGCCGCCGACCCCGAACCCACCACCACGACATCGGTGCGGTACTCCTGCGTCATGAAATCGCCCCTTTACAGGTGACTCGGCCCTGGGACGCGCCTCGGCGTCGAGGCAGAACGGTAGCCACGGCAGCGCGCCCCCGGCGATGCCCGAAGTCCCTGAATGGACGGGCACCCTGGCCGTCAGCTCGAGCACCTAGGGCGCAGCGCGAACGCTCCCGCGCGGGGCCCGGTGGTCGGATGGAGGCCGGGGCGGGAATCGAACCCGTGAATAGCGGATTTGCAGTCCGCGGGAAGCCGTGTTGGCGGGTGACGGCTAGTCCCCTGTGTACCTCGCAACGTGCTCTGACCTGCACAGACAGTCTTACACCGTTTTAATCCGTGTTGGCCTGTGTCGGCCTGTTGCCACCATCGATGGTTGCAAAACGGTGGTAGGGGGTGACCTGCAGCTCGACTGAGCCTGTACCGACGCAGCGCTGACCCATCAGCGCCCCTCGGCCTCGCCGGGACGCTTATGTCTTCGGACCGTGTGCCGACAGGTCGACCTAGCGACCCCGCGGCCCGTGGATTTCCCCCTGGTGGTTCACGGACCGCACGGTCGACTCACCCGTCAACTGGGTGGCGGTCCTCGCCGGAGGGGTCTGCGTGACTCCGGCAGGGCTTTCCATCAATATTGATGTTGTGGGCCGGTCCGGCGCAGGCGTAGGGTCCAACAGCACGGGGCGGCACTGGCTGGACCGCAGCTCGAGGGAAGCTCGGGCCACGGGGGCAGTTGAACGTCGGCGGGGGATAATCCGGGGTCCGGAGCAAGCCGGGCCCCGGATTGACTCCGCTGCCCTCCCCGCGAGACCTGACTAGCGGCAGGGGGCCGCGTGCGGCGGTTGGCTCCTCCCCCGATCGTGGCGGTAAGAATGGCGCGTTCGGGGGTAGTGCCACGGGCTAGCCGAGGCGCATACTCTTGCCACCTCCGCAGTTCAGGGCCCGACGGTCCCCGGCTCTTCCCGCCGAGTCTGGGGGACCGTCGCGGCTTACACCCTACGCGGCACCCTTGCGGCGGCTGTACGCACGGGCGGACTTGACGTCGCAGGCCAGGCGGGGTATTCGGCAGAGGCCGGGACGGGAATCGAACCCGTGAATAGCGGATTTGCAGTCCGCTGCCTTACCACTTGGCTACCCGGCCGCGAAGATCAAGTCTTGCACAGCCAGACTGCCCCCTCCACTTCAGGGCTGCCGCACCGAATCCGCGGCGTCGGCGCCGTCGGCACGCCCCGCCCGCTCCCTCCACGCGCGGACAGCCGGGTAGGCCATCCAGGCCACCCAGGCCACGACGCCAACGAGCTTGCCCACGCCCGGCAGCGGCCGGCCCTCGGCCGGATCACGCGAGACGAAGCGCCCGCGCCGCGTGATGAACGGCGCGATGCGCTCGTCGGGGCGGAGCCGCGGGGCCCGGCGCCCCTCGCCTTCCGAGGGGTGCGACACCTACATCCGCTCGATCATCGCCGAAGCGAACTCGCTCGTCTTGACCTTGGTCGCACCTTCCATCTGGCGGGCGAAGTCGTACGTGACGATCTTCTCCGCGATGGCGCTTTCGAGGCCCTTGATGACGAGGTCCGCGGCTTCGTTCCAGCCCATGCGGCGGAGCATCTCCTCGCCCGACAGGATCACCGAACCGGGGTTGACGACGTCCTGCCCGGCGTACTTGGGTGCGGTGCCGTGCGTCGCCTCGAAGATCGACACGCCGCTGTCGTAGTTGATGTTGCCACCGGGCGCGATGCCGATCCCGCCGACTTGGGCGGCCAGCGCGTCGGAGATGTAGTCACCGTTGAGATTCATCGTGGCGATGACGTCATGGTTCTCGGGCCGCAGGAGGATGAACTGGAGCATGGCGTCGGCGATCATGTCCTGGACGAGGATCTTGTCGCCTGGGTCGCCGCCGCAGTCGTCCCAGCCCACCGCGACGTCGCTGAACTCCTCGCGCACGAGCTCGTAGCCCCACGTGCGGAACGCACCCTCGGTGAACTTCATGATGTTGCCCTTGTGCACCAAGGTCACCGACTTGCGTCCCTGGTCGACCGCGTACTGGATCGCGGCGCGCACCAGGCGCTTGCTGCCAGTCTCGCTGATCGGCTTGATCCCGATTCCTGAGTCGGGCCGGAGCTCCCAGCCGTAGGTGTCGCGGAAGAACTCGATCGCCTTCTTGGCGTCGTCGCTGCCGGCTTGGAGCTCCATTCCGGCGTAGACGTCCTCGGTGTTCTCCCGGAAGATGACCATGTCCACCTTCTCGGGATGCTTGACGGGGCTGGGCACTCCCTGGAACCAGCGCACCGGCCGCAGACAGACGTACAAGTCGAGGATCTGGCGCAGCGCGACGTTGAGGCTGCGGAACCCCTCGCCCACCGGTGTCGTCAGCGGGCCCTTGATGCCCACGAGGTTGGTGCGGAACGCTTCGACGGTGTCTTCGGGCAGCCACTCCCCGGTCTCGTTGTTCGCCTTCTCGCCGGCGAGCACCTCCTTCCAGGCGATCCGCCGGTTGCCCCCGTAGGCCTTCTCGACCGCAGCGTCGAATACGCGCTGCGAGGCCGCCCAGATGTCCGGCCCGGTGCCGTCGCCCTCGATGAAGGGGACAACCGGTTCGTCGGGAACGTGTAGACCGTCGGGACCCTTCGTGATGATGTCGGCCACGGATGACTCCTGTCCTGGACGCTAGGGGAACTGGTCCCGAGCCTAACCGACGCGCGAACCGGCTTGCTCGGGGGTGCAGTCAAGTTGTCCCACACCGACCGGCGGATCACGCGCCGGCCCAGCCGTCTGGCTACTACGATCGCTGCATGCGCATCGGCGACCTCGACGTGGTGCCTCTGAGCGACGGCACATACCGGATGGCGCAAGACTTCTACGTGGGGCTCGACTTCGCAGCCCATCCGGAGATGCTCGCCGACGACGGGCGGGTGCCCATCCCCATCGGCTGCTTCCTGGTCCGCGGGGCGGGCCGCATTGTGCTCGTCGATGCCGGGGTGGGTCGGATCCAAGCCGGCGCCTGGGGGCACGGCGGCCAGCTCCCAGCTGGGCTCGCCAGCGCGGGTGTCGCTCCCGCCGACATCGACACCGTGGTGTGCACCCACCTGCACATCGACCACATCGGCTGGCTCGTCGACGACGGCAAGCCCTACTTCCCCAACGCCACGGTCCGCTACGGAAGCGGCGACTGGGCCCCGTTCGTGGAGTCCCCCGACGAACGCGACCGCGGGCGCCACATCATGGAGACTCTGCAGGACGCCGGCCGGCTCGAACCGATCGACGCGGATATGACCGCCATCTGCCCCGGCATCACCGCGCGGCACACCCCTGGCCATACGCCCGGGCACTACGGCCTGGTGCTGTCGTCAGGGGCCGAGCGAGCCTACGTCCTCGGGGACGCCGTCGAGTGTCCACTGCAGCTTTCCGAACCGGAGTTCCACGCCCTGTCCGACGTCGATCCCTCGCTGGCAGCCCGCACCCGGGAGACCTTGTGGCGCGAGCTCGAAGGCAGCCCCACGGTGATGACCGGAGCCCACTTCCCCGGCCTGGCCTTCGGCCGCGTCGTGACCACGTCCGGCCGGCGCTGGTTCGCCCCCATCGACTAAGTGCAGTCCCAGCCGAGTTCCCCGCCCTCTTGGCCCGACGAGCAGGACGCCCCTGTCGGATCAGCGGGAACCAACCGCTGAAGTTCGCCCGGTCAGCGAGCTCAGGCTCGCACCTCCTGGCGCAGGAACGCGTAGGAGGACACCGCGAACAAGGCTGACACGAGGCCGAACAGCCCCACCAGGTGTGGCCAGACCAGCAAGAGGCTCTGGTCCAGCGGCAGGGCGCTCGGCAGGGCGCCGTCGGCTTGACCGGGCAGCACGAGCCCTAGGGTATGTACGCGCGGGTCGAGCAACGCGCCGGTGGCCTCTCCGTACAAGGTCGTGGGTGCGGCACGGCTCACGGCCTGCTGCACCTCGATGTTGCGCACCGCCGCCTCGGCCCGGGTCGCGGGGAGCCAGCGCGTCGGCGACCACGCCCGCCAGCAGCGCTCCGAACAGGCTCAGGACCAACCGCACCGCCAGGGGCACCAATGCGCTCGTCGCCGGCCGGCGCACGAGCACCGAGCACAGCAGGGCCAGTCCCAGCCACACCCCAACGTAGGCGACCGTCACCGCCCACCACGCCGCGAGCCTCGCGCCGTCGGCCGCAGTGGGCGCAACACCCAGGGCGAGGATGCCGATCCCACCGGTCAGCAGCACCAACGCCGCCAGCGCGATCCCCACCACGGCGAGTCCAGCCACGAACTTCCCCACGATCACGTCGTCGCGGTAGATCGGCTGGGCCCACAGCCGTGGCAGCGTCCGCTGCGAGCGCTCCGCGTTGATCGCGTCGCAGCCGAAGGCGATGCCCAGCAAGGGAACGAGGAAGGTCAGCAGGCCCACGAACGACGGGATCCGTTCGCCCCCGACGGTGTACAGGCGCAGGAACAGCGGCACGACGCCGTCCTCGCCCATCGCCTCACGCAGCGCGCCGCGCCGATACGTGCCGGCGCAGCCGGTAACGTGCGACATGCGTGCGAATGTTTACGGACAAATGGGAATCGACTGGTACATCTGCACGAGCGCTCGTGCAGATGTACCAGTCGGGCGAAGATTGTCCGATTGATGCCGCCCCGCCGGCGGGTCCGATCGCCCACAGCTCGGGTTACGATTCGCGGAGCCATCGCAAAAGGCCCAATTCACCGCGTTGCCTGGCGCTGCGTCACCCCGACGGGCGGGCCGAGTCGCGATGCCTCGCGGCCTCGGCGCTGCGAAGGCCGGCACCCATGCCCGGCATGGAACCACGCCCGGATTGCAACACTGGCGACATGGCTGACATCGATGTGCAATCCACGAACACGCCCGAGACCTTCGTCGTGACCGTCACTGACGGCGGAGCCACCACGCAGCACAAGGTGAGCGTTCCGGTCCGGTCCCAAGCTGGCCTGCCTGAGAACGTCGACGCGGAGCGGCTGATCCGCTCGTCGTTCGCGTTCTTGCTGGAGCGCGAACCAGCCAGCGCCATCCTCCCGGAGTTCTCGCTCGACACCATCACGCGCTACTTCCCCGAGTACCCCGACGAGATGGTCAAACGTCACGGCTGAGCCGGCTTGCGGGGCCGTTCCTCGGCCGCACGGGCGAACTCGGCTTCCGTCCCAAGCGCTGGGCGGTCTGCTGCGGGACTGCCGGTGCAGGTGGTCTCGCGCCAAGCTGCCGGTGCTGGTGGTCCCGCCGCAGGGCTGCCGGTGCTGGTGGTCCCGCCGCAGGGCTGCCGGTGCCAAGTGGTCCCCGCCGCAGGGCTGCCGGTCCCGTCCGAGGGGACACCATTGGCCGGTGTATCCGCAGCCCCTGGCGAACACGCTGTGCATTGAGACATCGGCGTCGCGGACTCGCTGTCGCCGCGGCTGAGCGCAAGGACGCATCGTGAGGCCACAACCGGACGGCATGGCCAACCACAAGCCCGCTGACTCCTCCCCCGCCACTTCGAAAGGCAGCCGGCTGGTACACCTCCGGTTGGCGGCCCGGGTGGTGGCTTGTGAGGACCAGGTCCGTCTGGCTGGCAACGGCGTGGGGGTGGAGATATCGACCGAGCGTGCGACCAGGATCCGAGTGGAGAACGAACTCGTCACGCTCCCCCTGCGCGAGGTGGTCGGCGAGTCACCGATCCACGCGCAGATGCTGCTGCGCCGCTGGCGAGCATTGTCTGAGCGTGTCCGGGTCCGAGTCCTCACCATGCGGACCGGCGAGGGGTCGTCCAGTCCTGGGCGTCAGGTTGAGCTGGTCGGTCCTGACGGCGCCGTGCTGCGCTGGCACGAGCCCAGCCCGGTCGAGATGGAGCGCCGAGCATCGAGCGGTCCCCCCGAAGTCCATCTCCCGATGTGATAGCGAGCAACGTCGGGGTTCCGCGGCCATGATCATGTGAGGGATGCGCTGAGCGCCGGAACCCGCCACTCTCGCCAGTCTCGACCCCGCAGACATCCGTGACCGACGTTGCGATTTCGACGTCCCTCACGTCGGAATCGCAACCTCGCGGTGCGAGGCGGGGCGCCAACCCGCCGGGGACCACCCGCCGGGCGCCAACCCGCCGGGGACCACCCGCCGACACCCGCGCTGTGGAGGGCTTAGCCTGGCGTCCCTGTCACCACCCAGAAGCAGGAGCGCGCCATGGAGCTCAACGTCAGCGACGACGCTGCCGAACTGGTTCGTCGCAGGGGCGGTGCCGTGGCGCTTGACTTCATCAGCGCAGTCACCTGAGGCGGCCGGCCACAGGTGTCGGTCGACACCTACCTGAAGGGCAAGGACACCACCCCGTACACGCGGGTCGAGCACGGCGACATCACGATTCTCGTCGCTCCCGGGATGGCCCGCTGGTCGGAGCGGATCACCCTCGCTACCAAGCGAGGGTTCCTGCGGCGTGGCCTCGACATCGCAGTGGAGCACGAGCACGGGCCCGCCTGTCAGCACTGACGCGCACACACACCATCGCGGCCTCGCCCAACCACGGCCTTGGCACTACTCACCGCCTCGCCCAGTTCAGACCCGTCGCCCCAGCTCGGATTTCTCGCCCAGTACACGGGCCTCGCAGTTGAGGCCGCGCCGGCTGACGCCTGCATCAACACTTCCGACCACCGCCCCCGTACCGCTACGCTGCGACGGCGACGCACGGACGAACACCCGCGCCGGCTGTTGCAACCAGCCTGTTGTCCGACGACGACGCAACGAGGGTCGCTATCGACACGCTGAGACTCGACCGACAAGCGATGGTCCGAGGGCTGCTCGCAACCGGGGTCGTGCTCATCATGGTCGCCGCGGGAAGCGGATGGTTCCGCTGGTTCGACACCGCGCTCGCCGGCTACCTGTTCGGCGTGCTGTTCTTCGTCTTCGCCAGCGTCTACCGGTACTCGGTGTGGCTGCAGCGGCCCCCCACAGCTCGGCTCCGCGCGAGGGGATGGCAGGCCCTGCGCGACCCGCAGCTGCGTCGCGGCAACCTGCGTAGCCTTCCTTCGCTGATCGGGGCGAACCTGCTGGCGCAGTCGTTCATCCGTCACCGGTCGACCACGCGCTGGCTCGCACACCAGCTGATCTTCTGGGGCTGCGTGCTCGCCGTCGCGGTCACATTCCCCCTGACGTTTGGGTGGTTCCACTTCCGCTCGGTGGGCCAGCAGGTGTCGCGCTACGAGGTGCAGTTCACCGAGATCGGCCTGTTGCAGTTCGACATCGGGGGGGTGGTGGCGTGGATGTTCTTCCACGCCCTGGACATCTCCGCGGTGCTCGTGCTCGCCGGCGTGGGCATCTTCCTGCTGCGGCGCCTGCGCGAGCCCGGTGCGATCGCCACGCAGCGCGCCAGCGACAACCTCGCACTGGCCGGGCTGTTCGCCGTGTCGATCACCGGGTTGATGCTCACCGTCAGCCACCAATTCCTCGAGGGGGCGTTCTACAGCTTCCTCAACGTGCTGCACGCGCTGACCGTCGTGCTGGGCCTGATGTACATCCCGTTCGGCAAGCTGTTCCACATCTTCCAGCGCCCCGGCAACCTGGGGGTCACGTTCTACTCACGGGCGGCCGAGGCTGGGCCGGGGCAGACGTGCGCCCGGTGCGGTCAGGAGTTCGCCAGCCAGCTGCAGATGGGCGACCTCAAGGAGATCCTGCCCCAGCTCGGGTACCACTACGAGACCGACGCGCAGGGCAACTACCAGGACCTCTGCCCGAACTGCCGCCGCGCGGGGGTCGCGCTCGCACAGTCCACCGCGGTGGGTGGGTTCGGCTGACACCCCGCGCGCGACGAACAGGAGCCAACAGCGATGGCAAGACCTCCTCTGTCCGACGCCGAGCTCGTGGAGCGCTACGGACCACACCTGAACTGGGAACCCCCGGGAGGGTGGGACGCCGGCTTGGAGATCGAACGCGAGGTGGACACCCACTGCGCGTTCTGCGGGCAGCAGTGCGGCATCACGCTCAAGGTGGCCAACAACAGCGTCGTGGGATTCGAGCCCCGCTACGACTTCCCGTTCAACGAGGGCAAGCTGTGCCCCAAGGGCGTCAAGCGCTACCTCCAGGGAGGCCACCCCGACCGGCTGACCGAGCCGCTCCAGCGCACCGAGGCAGGGTTCCGCGACGCCACCTGGGACGCGGTCCTCGACCGGACCGTCTCCGAGATCCGCCGCATCCAGTCCGAGCACGGCCCGGACGCGTTCGGGGTGATCTCCGGCTCGTCGCTGACCACCGAGAAGACCTACCTGATGGGCAAGCTCGCCCGGCTTGGCATCGGCACCGCCAATATCGACTACAACGGCCGGCTGTGCATGGTCAGCGCCGCGGCTGGCAACAAGAAGGCCCTCGGGATGGACCGAGCCCCGAACCCCTGGAGCGACATTCCCCACGCGCAGGTGGTCTTCGTGGCCGGGGCCAACATCGCCGAGTGCGCCCCGATCACCACCGACTACATCTGGCGGGCCCGCGACCGCGGCGCGAAGCTGATCGTCGCTGATCCGCGCGTCAACCCGCTCGCCCGCACCGCCGACTGCTTCCTGGGGCTGCGACCGGGCACTGACACGGCGCTGTACGGCGCGATCCTACGCGAGCTCATCCAGCGCGACCTGCTCGACCACGACTTCATCGAGCAGCGCACCCACGGCATCGCCGAGGCCGCCGCCGCGGTGGACCACATGACCCCCAAGTGGGCCGAGGGCGTCACCGGCGTGCCCGCCAGCCGCATCGAGCAGGCCGCCGAGCTGTGGGGTCGTCCGGCCACCGGGATGCTGCTGCATGCGCGCGGGATCGAGCACCACTCGAAGGGCGTGCAGAACGTGCTGGCGTGCATCAACCTCGGGCTCGCCACCGGGAGGTACGGCAAACCCGGCTGCGGGGTGTGCACCATCACCGGTCAGGGCAACGGGCAAGGCGGGCGCGAGCAGGGCCAGAAGTCCGACCAGCTGCCCGGTGCGCGGGACATCGGCAACCCCGATCACCGCGCCGAGGTGGCTGCTGCCTGGGGGGTCGAGCCTGACGACATCCCCCAGGAGGGCCTGTCGTACGAGGAGCAGTTCGACGCGATCCTCGATGGGCGCATTCGCGGGTTGCTGCTGATCTGCTCGAACCCGATGGTCTCGCTGCCCGACACCGCCAAGACCCGCGCCGCGCTGGAGAAGCTGGAGTTCTTCGCGGTGATCGACTTCTTCCTGACGGAGTCGGCCTTCCACGCCGACGTGGTGCTGCCCGGCAGCCTGCACGAGGAGGAGGAAGGGGTCGTCACCACCGCGGAGGGCCGCTGCGTGAAGATCAACGCTGCGGTCAGCCCTCCCGGCAATGCCCGGCGCGACACCGACATCATCTGCGACCTCGGACGCCGGCTCGGCGCCGGGCAGCACTTCGCCATGGACGGCCCGCGAGAGGTCTTCGAGGAGATCCGCCGGGTCAGCCGCGGAGGCGTCGCCGACTACGCGGGGATGACCTGGGAGCGCCTCGAGGCCGAGCAGGGCATCTTCTGGCCGTGCCCGACCGAGGACCACCCCGGCACGCCGCGGCTGTACGAGCGCTCGTTCGCCCATGCCGACGGCAAGGCGAGGATGCTGCCGGTCGAACACCGCGACCCGGCGGAGGTCGTCGACGACGAGTACCCCATCTGGTACACGACCGGCCGCGTCGTCAGCCAGTACCTCTCGGGTGCGCAAACCCGGCGGATCGGGCCGCTGATCGAGCAGTATCCCGAGCCGCTGTGCGAGATGCACCCGCGGCTCGCCAGCGTCCACGGGATCGCGGACGGGGACCTGGTGCGCGTGGTCAGCCGGCGCGGCTCCATCGAGGTGCCCGCGCAAGTCGTGGAGTCCATCCGGCCCGACACCGTCTTCATCCCCTACCACTGGGCGGGGCACAAGGCCGCCAACCAGCTGACCAACCCGGTGCTCGACCCGATCAGCAAGATCCCCGAGTACAAAGTCGCCGCGGTCCGCATCGAGCGGATCGGCCCGCCCCAGCGCCCCGTCGGGCAGGCCGCTCCATGATGGGCACCAAGCTGCCCGGCTCCGACGAGCTGATCTTCGTCATCGACCAGAGCCGCTGCATCGGGTGCGGCGCCTGCGTGACTGCGTGCGCCGAGTGCGACACCCACAAGGGCACGTCGATGATGCACCTCGACTACGTCGACCGGTCGCAGTCGACGCAGACCGCCCCCATGGTGTGCATGCACTGCGACGACCCCACGTGCGCCAGCGTGTGCCCGGCCGACGCGATCAAGCAGGGCGACGATCTGCTCGTGCAATCGGCCGACCAGTCCCGGTGCATCGCCTGCTCCAACTGTGTCTACGCCTGTCCGTTCGGGGTCCCCGAGGTCTATCCCGAGCGCAACATGATGATGAAGTGCGACGGGTGCTACGACCGCCGCAGCGAGGGCAAGGCGCCGATGTGCGCCAGCGTATGTCCCAGCGAGGCGCTGTGGTTTGGCACGGCCGACGAGTTCGACCGCACCCGCGCGGGCACCCTGGCAAACTCGTTCCAGTTCGGCGGCCAGCACGTCACCACCAACGTCTACACCGTGACCCACGAGCTCGGGCCGGTTGACGCGCTGCTTGGTCGCGGCGAGACCCCCCAGGCCGTCACGGACCCCTTCGGGTTGGAGGAGGTGGGCGTGTCATGAGCGATCGCCAGCAACTCGACGGCACCCAGTCCGAGGCCGGGCCCGGCGCGGACGTCGGCGCCGGCAACCCGGACGCCGCAAACGCGGACCCCAGCGCCGGCACCCCGGACCCGGAGCGGGCGCGCAAGGCCGTCGATGACTTCCCCATCCGCTCATCCGGCGAGGACGAGGTGACCCGGCGGGAGTTCATCCGCTACCTGACCCTGGGCTCAGGGGGCCTGGCCATCGCCACCACCGGCATCGCTGGGCTGACCACGGTGCGTCAACCGGCTCCGCGCGAGCCGATGGAGGTCGTCCCGGTCGACGAGATCGACGTCGGGGGCAGCTACCTGTTCAGCTACCCGACCGAGGACGACCCGGCAATCCTGCTCCGCCCCACACCCGACGACGTGCTGGGCTTCAGCCAGCGGTGCACCCACCTTGCGTGCGTCGTCTACTACGACCACGCCGAGGGTCAGCTGGTCTGCCCGTGTCACAACGGGTTCTTCGACGCAAACGACGGGCAGGTTCTCGCTGGGCCACCGGAACGGCCCCTCAACAGCATCGACTTGGAGATCCGCGAAGGGATCGTGTGGGCCGTCGGCGGAGGCGGCCACTGAGCAGCCGATCGGCAGGGGAGGCCATCCACATGCGTCGAGCCCGTGAGACCGCGCCGCTGACGGTCGGCATCTACGTGCTGCTGACGGTCAGCTTGCAGCTGTTCCTCGTGATGGTCGCCCTCGACGCGTTCATCACGTACAACAGCGGCCTTGCGTGGGCAGCGGCGGTCACCAGCATCGTTCTGGCCGGGCTCTCGGTCGGCTTCTACCGCTTCCTCCGTCAGGCCGTGAAACCGACCACCCCTGCCCCCACGCGTGCGCCTCGCCGGGAGCCGCGTTGAGCACGCAGACCGAGAAGCGCCCGACGCACGAGCTCCGGCCTGGGAGGCTACGGGCGCTCGGGCTGGCCACCCTGGGCCTGGCGGTGGGCTTCTGGGCCTGGGGGCTGCTGAGCCCGCTGGCACCCATGTACCGCGAGCTGCTGACCTTGACGCCGTTCGAAGTCTCGGTCCTCGTCGCGGTTCCGGTGATCCTCGGATCGTTGCTGCGCATCCCCCTCGGAGCATTGACCGACCGGTACGGGGGCCGTCCGGTCCTGGCCGTGGCCCTTGCACTCACCGCGGTGCCGGTCCTCGGCCTGACCGTCGTGGAGACCTATCCGCTCCTGCTGGCCGTTGCCTTCGCACTCGGGCTCGGCGGCGCGGTGTTCGCGGTGGGCATCCCGTTCGTCAACGCGTGGTTTCCCCCACACCAGCGCGGCTTCGCGTTGGGTGTCTACGGGGTCGGAAACGCCGGCACCGCCATCGCGGCGTTCACCGCACCAGGCATGGTCGACATCCTGGGGCGCGCGGGCGGCTTCGTGCTCGTCGCTGCAGCCCTGCTGATCACCGCAGTGGCGATCGCCCTGCTGGGGCGGGACTCCCCCGCGTGGACTCCGGCCACGGTGCCGTTCACCCGGCGCATGCTCGACGCGCTCAGGCTGCGCACCGCGATCGACCTGGCAGCGCTGTACGCGATCACCTTCGGGGGCTTCGTCGCGTTCGGCGTCTACCTCCCGACCTTCCTGGAGGACGTGTACGCGCTTGCGACCGCCGACGCGGCGGCGCGCGCGGGGGGCTTCATCGTGCTGGCAACGGTCGCGCGCCCAGTCGGTGGTGCGCTCGCGGACCGGTACGGAGGCGAGCAGGTGCTGCGCGTGGCGTTCGCGGTAGTGGCGGCCGGCGCGGTCGTTGCCGCGTTCGAACCGCCGATCGCGCTGGCGACGGTGGCCTTCTTGTCGATGGCGGCGGCGTTGGGAACAGGAAACGGCGCGGTGTTCGGCCTGCTGGGCACGCGGATCCCCGCGCCGCAGGTGGGCAGTGTCACCGGTCTCGTCGGCGCGGCGGGAGGCCTGGGAGGGTTCCTGCCACCGATCGTCATGGGGCTCGTCCGGGAGGCCACCGGCAGCTACGCGATCGGGTTGATGCTGCTCAGCAGCGTGGCTCTGGCGGGTCTCGTCCACACCTGGTGGCGGTTCATCATCGCCGAGCGCTTGGGGCTGAGCGAGACCTCCTCGAGCTGACCCCCGCTGGCCTCCTGCGGGACCCGCCTCGACGGCAGGGACAGGTTGAGGCTCGATCCCTCCGGGAACATCTCCCGGGTCGTCGACGAGAACGTCGTCGCGTTGCTGTCCAAGGCCCAATGCCAGCACCCGGTTCGCTATGACGCGGTGCTGGACCCGGTCAGACCATCACCAGGCGCCACCGCGACGAACCGCTCGCCGAGCTCGCCTCGCGCGGGTAGGGCTCGAACTCCTCACCATAAGGAGCGCACCCATGGGTGTCCCCGACGTCGTGCTCGCTGTGGCCCTGCTCGGCGCAGCCGCTGCAGCACTGCTGACCTCGGCAGGCCATCGCCTGATCGGCGCGTATGTCTCGTTCGGCCTCGTGTTGGCAGCAGCGTCGCTGTGGTTGGGCGCGTGGGAGGTCGCGATCGCCGAGATCGTCGTGGGAGCTGGGATCACCGCCGCGCTGCTGTGGTGGGCGCTGGCCGCCAGCGGAGCTCGGGACGAAGGCGGCCTGGGGCCACACGCCGAGTAGCGCACCCGCAGGTCCCACCAACTCGACGGCACCAGGTGACAGGTACCCCGACACCGCATCGCCCCGGGAGGGCCCCGACGGGCGACGCCTCACCAACGACGGGCGCCCCGACGGGCTGGCCTGACGGTCAGGCGTCATCCGACAACCAGTGCCGCCGACAGCGCCACCAGCAGCACCAGCGTGCCGGTCCCGGCCGCGCTCCAGTGCGCGAGAACGTGCTCGGCCCTGGCCTGCGCTCGGAAGGCCGCACGTCCGGTCCCTCCGGCCGCCCTCCGGAGACCACCCGCAACCTGGCCCAAGCCGGCAGTCAACGCGTCCGCAGTCACCCGTGCCACGCGACGAAGGCTGGCGTGCGCCGCGGCAACGGACACGAGCAGGTCGCCTGCCGGCACGGAAGGAAGCCCTGCCCAGCGCAGCATGAGGGTCAGCAACCCCAGCCCGACGATCACCGGCCAACCCTGGCTCCACCACACGCCGACGTCGGTGACCACCGGCAGGGACACACCCGGCATCCAGCGTTCGCCGATGGCCCAGGCCAGTCCGGCCGTGAGCGCCAGCGCGGTCATCCACCCGCCAAGGAGCCGCCGTCGCCCGGCTGATGGCACGGATCCGGCATGCGCCTCGGATACCTGGATCCACAGCAGCCGCCCCAGCAGCACGGTGGTTGCCGCGCCGGTCCACGGCAGCACCGCGTCGAGCACCGGGCCCCACGGGCCCCACAGCTGCGAAGCGAGGTCTTTGAGCACGGTCTTCGCAGCCATCCCGCTGGTCAAGGGCGCACCCGCTAACGTGAGAGCGGCGAAGGCCTGCCCGGCGAGCACCGCCGTGCGCAGCCGGTCGGTGGTGGTGTGCGCGACCCCGACCCCGAGGAACAGCACAGCTTTGGCCAGCCCGTGGTGCACGGCGAACAGGCCGGCGGCAGCCAGAGCGCCGGGCGTTGCCGTGATCACCGCGATCCCCACAAGGGTCAGCATCAGCCCGATCTGGCTCACGCTCGAGTAGGCCAGCAACGACTTGGCGTCCCGCTGGGTCGTTCCGAGGAGGGCGCCGGCGAACGCTCCGGCGACCCCCACGACAATGGCGACCACACCGACGCCGGCGAGTTCGGGTCCGTCGGTGGGCAACAGGCGCAACCAGCCCAACAGCCCCACCTTGATGATGGCGCCCGACAGCACGGCGCTGGCGGGCACCGGTGCCGCTGGGTGCGCCAGGGGCAGCCACATGTGAACGCCGAGCATGCCGGCTTTGACACCACAGCCGATGAGCAGCAGCGTCGCGGCCGCCCCCGCTCCAGGTGCGCCGGCGAGTTGCGTCGCCAACGTGTCCAGCCGCGTCGTGGCAGTGCCGGCCACGGCGGTGACCAACCCAGCCAGCAGCACCGCCTCACCCACGACCGCGAACTGCAGGTAGATCCGACCGGCGCGAACCGCCTTGTGGGTTCCGTCGTGGACCACCAGCGGGTAGGCGGCGTAGGTCACCAGCGCGAAGCCGATGAAGAAGGTCACCACGTCAGCTGCCAGCGCAGCCAGGACCGCGCCGGCCAGTGTGGCCAGGAAGGGGCTGGCGAACCGGACGCCGCGCTCTGTCGAGTCACCCACCAAGGCCGGCACGGTCAGCCCCGCGACTGCCCAGACGGTGCCAGCCAACGCAAGCCAGGCGCGGGCGAGGCTGTCCAGCGCGAGCTCGGCGCCCAAGCCCAGCCAGGGAATAGCTAACTCAAGCGGCGGGCCAAGCACCGCCAGCAACAACGCGGGCACAGACGCCACCCATAGGAACCCACACAGCGCGCGGTCGGCCCGGGTGCTGAGCAACGCGGCGACGGCCCCGCTGGCCGGCACGGCCACAGCGGCGAGCGCCAGCACCGTCATGGCGCCCCCTCCGCAAACGCCTCCTGTGCGATGAGCTGGCTCCAGGAAAGCGGGCTGAACGGCGCGTCTGCGAGCACGCCCACAGCCACGACCGCCGTGGCGGTGACCAGCGCCGGCCACAGCAGCGAGGGGCGGACCTCGCGGCGGCCGTCGCGGGTAGGCCAGGGGTCGGCTGGCTGACGAAACCACGCTGCGTGGACGATGGGCAGGACGTACGCGGCGGTCAGCAGGCTCGACAGGAGCATGAGCGCCGGCACCCACCACTGCCCGGCGAGCACGCCGCCCACGCCCAGATGCCACTTGGTGACGAACCCGGCCAGCGGTGGCACGCCGACCATGGCGAGGCCCGCGAGCGTGAACGCTCCCATCGTCAGCGGCATCCGGCGACCCGCGCCGGCCAGCTCGCTCACGCGGTGCACGCCCAGCTCGGTGGCGACCGCGCCGGCACAGTAGAACAAGGTGACCTTCATCAGGCCCTGGTGAACGAGATGCACCAGTCCCCCGACCACGGCGACCGGACTCGCCAGCGACACCCCGAGCGTGACGAACGACAGCTGTGCAACCGTCGAGTACGCCAGCCGGGGCTTCAAGCCGTCCTGGCGAATGGCCATCACCGAGCCGAACACCAGCGTTCCGGCGGCCAGCGCCGCCAGTGGTGGCAGCAGCCCCAGCTCGGCGGCGGTGTCCGGTCCGTACAGGTCGAGCACCACGCGCACGATGCCGTAGGCACCCGCCTTGACCACCGCGACAGCATGGAGCAGGGCGCTGACCGGCGTCGGCGCCACCATGGCTCGGGGTAGCCACCCGTGACCTGGCACCAGCGCCGCCTTGACGCCCAGGCCGACGACTAGCAGCACGAACACACCAGTCAGCGCGATCGGGTTCTGCGCGGCCGCCTCGGCCAGGACGCCTCCGGAGGCGAAGTCCACCGGTCCCACGAGCACGTGCAGCGCCACCATCGCGGGAAACAGGACGCTGCCGCCGGTGACGGCGTAGGCGAGGTAGGAGCGACCCCCCGCCAGCGCCTTCCGGTCGCCTTCGTGCACCACCAGCGGGTAGGTCGAAACGGTCAACAGCTCGTAGAAGATGAGGAAGGTGAACAGGTTCCCGGCCAGGCCGATGCCCATCGTCGCGGTGACGCACAGGTTGAAAAACCCGAAGAAGCGACTCAGCCGACGATCCCCGTCGAGGTAGCCCAGCGCGTACACCGTGGTGGTCAGCCACAGCGCCGCGGACAGGGTCAGGAACAACAGCGGCAGCTCCTCGACCCGCAGGACCATCTCCAGGTCGGGCAGTACCTGCCAGCTGGCTTCGTACACCTCTCCCCGAGCCACGCCCACGAGGAGGGCGGCGACGAGGGCGACCTTGCTGACCGCGCCGAAAAGCGTCAGCGCCTCGCGCGTGCGGGCGCGGCCTTCGGGTAGCGCCATGACCACCACCGCGGGCACCAGCGAGGTGGCGATGACCAGCAGCGGCAGCATTGAAGGCGCCATCAGCCACCCTCTCCGACTTGCCCGGGGGCTCCGACCTCCAGGACCGCCAGCACCTCGATGGCGCGGAAGCCCAACGCGACCGTCAGCAGCGTCAGCGCAAGCGGCGCGAGCCCGACCGCGCGCGGCAACGAGGCGTAGCCGGGCTCGACGTCGGCGAACGCCTTGCCCAGCACCCGCACGAGATAGGCGGCTGTTAAGCCGCCCCCGGCGAGCACCACGGCGACGATCCACCACTGACCGCTCGCAAACGCTGCGGTCAGCAGGTACCACTTGCCGACGAAGCCGCCGGTGGGCGGTAGGCCGACGAGGTTGACCCCGGCCAGGGCGAACGCGAACGTCGGCAGCGGGGCGCCGCGCGCGGCGCCGCGCAGGCGCTCGATGTCGTCACCGCCGCTGGCGCGCACCAATGCCCCAGCGGCCATCAGCATGGCCGCCTTCGCCGACGAGTGCGCGATCGCGTAGTAAACCCCGCCATGCCAGCCGTACCAGGCCGCCGACTCCGGCGCCGGCACCGCGCCCTCGTGCACCAGCATCGCGGGGATCAGCCACAGGTAGCCCATCTGGGACAGCGTCGAGTACGCCACGAGACGCTTGACGCTGGTCTGGCGCAGCGCCATCACGCCGCCCCATGCGATCGCGCTGGCGCCGAGGACCGCCAGCAGCCCCGCGCCGGCGGCGGTGGGCACCCCCGGCAGAGCCTGGAACCACAGGACCACCACGGCGTAGAAGTACACCTTGAGCACCAGCGCGGACAGGATCGGGCTGGCAGGGCTCGGCGCGATCGTGTGTGCGGTCGGCAGCCAGAAGTGCAGCGGGAAGACCGCCGCGGTCAGCAGCAGGCCGACGGTCATGAGTCCGAGCGCGATCGCCACCAGCGGACCACCCACCGTGCCAGCGCCCATCGCGTGAATGTCGAGCAGGCCGGTCTCGGCCCACAACACGACCGCGCCGGCCAGGTACAGCAGTGAACCGCTGACGGCTACGACCAGGTAGCGCAGTCCGGCGATAACCGCAGCCCGGGTCTCGTCCAGCACCACCAGGCCGACCGCCGCGACACCGATGACTTCGAACGCGACGTACAGGGCGAAGGTGTGGTTGAGCAGATAGACCCCGGCCATGGCGGCGTGCAAGGTCAGCCATCTCGGCCAGAACGCGCTCGCAGCGTGGCTGCGCTGGTCGGCGAAGTAGCCGTAGGCGTAGGCGACTGCCCCGACGTTGACGACGCCGGTGGTAGCGAGCAGCACCGCGGCGACCCCGTCGGCGTGGAAATCGACCTCCAGCCCGCCAGCCCGCAGGACCGGGTCTCGCACCACCCCGTCGGACGCCACTTGAAAGGCCACCACGAACGCCGTGGCGCAGGCCACGACAGCCACGACCGCAGCGGCCGCACCCCGCGCACGGATGCGACCTCGGGGGATCACCGCGGTGATCGCCGCCCCGGCGAGCGGCACGGCCACCGCCCAATGAGCCGCGGTCACGACCGTTCTCGTCCGGGGCCCTGAGGGCCAGCGGCATTCCCGTCAGCCGCCGCACCGCCGTCGCCGCGTGCAGCGTCGTGCCGGACCGGCGCCGCACCACCCTCGTCGCCGCGTGCGGTGGCGTATCC
>SLAO01000078.1 GCA_007126835.1 Nitriliruptorales bacterium
ATCCCCGTGCGCCAGTTCATGACCGAGCTGCGCGAGGAGTTCGCCGCGCTGGGCATGGACGAGAAGTTCCTCCAGCGCAACGTCAACGAGGGCTTCTCCGGCGGCGAGAAGAAGCGTTTCGAGATCCTGCAGATGGCGATGCTCAAGCCGAAGATCGCCGTGCTCGACGAGACCGATTCGGGTCTCGACATCGACGCGGTGCGCATCGTGGCCGAGGGCGTCAACCGGCTGTCGGGTCCCCAGCTCGGCACGTTGATCATCACCCACTACACCCGCATCCTGAACTACATCACCCCCGACCGGGTGCACGTGATGAGCGAGGGGCGCATCGTGCAGTCGGGCGGCAAGGAGCTGGCCGACGAGCTCGAGGCCCGGGGCTACGAGCACTTGAAGGCGAGCGCGTAGCCTGGGAGCAACGGCCCGCCACGTCGGGTCGACCGCGTAGGAGCGAGGTGGCGATGGACGCGACGACGATCCGCAAGGACTTCCCGATCCTTGATCGGGCCGTGCACGGACGTCCGCTGGTCTACCTCGACTCGGCGGCGACGTCGCAGACGCCCAACGCCGTGACCGAGGCGATGACGCGCTACTACGAGGAGGCCAACGCCAACGTCCACCGTGGGGTTCACGCGCTGGCCGAGGAGGCCACCGAGCGCTACGAAGGCGCTCGTGCGCGGATCGCCCGCTTCGTCGGCGCGGACCCCCGCGGGGTGGTCTTCACCAAGAACGCAACCGAGGGCTTCAACCTGCTGGCCTACAGCTACGCCCGCCGCCGACTCGGCCCCGGCGACGTGCTGCTGTCGACCGAGATGGAGCACCACGCCAACCTCGTGCCCTGGCAGCTCGTCGCCGAGGACGCCGGCTTCGAGATCCGCTACGTGCCGGTCAGCGCCGAGGGCGAGCTCGACCGTGAGACGTTCTCCGCTGAGGTCGCCACCGGTCGGGTCAAGCTGTTCACGGTGACGGCGATGTCCAACGTGCTGGGGACGATCAACCCCGTGGACGAGCTGGCCGCCGAGGTCAAGGCGGCGCGAAGCGACGCCGTCGTGGTCGTCGACGGAGCGCAGTCGGTCCCGCACCTGCCGACCGACGTCACCGCCTTCGGCGCTGACGCGCTGTGCTTCTCGGGTCACAAGATGCTGGGGCCGACCGGCATCGGGGTGCTCACCGCCAAGCCCGAGCTGCTCGAGTCGATCCCGCCGTTCCTCGGCGGTGGCGAGATGATCTCCAACGTCACCCTCGAGGGGGCGACGTTCAACGAAGTGCCCTACAAGTTCGAGGCGGGCACCCCCCCCATCGCCGAGGCCGTCGGCCTCGGCGCCGCCGTGGACTACCTCGACGGGATCGGCATGGAGGCAGTCCGCGCCCACGAGGTCAGCCTCATCGAGGCGGTGTTGCCGGCGCTCGACCAGGTGGACGGCGTCACGGTGCACGGGCCCACCGACGCGAGCCGTCGCGGCGCGACGTTCAGCTTCGCGGTCGAAGGCCTGCACCCGCACGACATCGGCACGATCATGGACCGCGAAGGCGTGGCGGTCCGCGCCGGCCACCACTGCGCGAAGCCGCTGATGCGCCAGCTCGGATCCCCGGCGACGACTCGCGCGTCCTTCTACCTGTACAACACCCCCGACGAGATCGATGCGCTCGTGGACGCCATCCGGGCGACGCAGCGGTTCTTCGACATCTAGCCGCGGGAGGGCAGCCCGGTGAGCATGGAAGACCTCTACCACGACATCATCCTCGACCACTACAAGAGCCCCCGGAACCGGGCTCCAGAGCTCGAGGGCTCGCAGGTGCACGTGCACCACTCCAACCCGCTGTGCGGCGACGAGCTCGACCTGCGCCTGCGCGTGTCCGACGACACTGTCGATGCGGTCGCCTTCGACGGGGAGGGCTGCTCGATCTCCATGGCGTCGGCGTCGGCGATGAGCCAGGCGGTTGCTGGACGCGAGCTCGGCGACGCCGAGGATCTCGCCGAGGCGTTTCGCCTCATGATGCATGGCGAGGGCGTCAAACGAGAGGACGACCTGCTCGACGGCATCGCCTTTCAGGGAGTTGCCAAGTTCCCCGTCCGCGTGAAATGCGCCTTGCTGGGCTGGATGGCGCTGCGTGACGCGATCGAGTCCTACCGCAGCGGCGAGGAAGCTCGCCGCGTGACCTACGACGACGGGGACGAGCCCGCGTGAGGGCGCTGTTCCCACCTCGGCCTGCAGGGAGGCACGAACGATGACTGACATGCGTGGTTGGCCCGTCGACGAGGGCAGCGGCCAGGGCGGTGGCGGCACCGCCCAGGCGTTCGCCGACGTCGAGACCGACGAGCGCGGCTTCCCGACCGAGGAAGCGATGCGCGAGACCCTCAAGGCGGTGATGGACCCCGAGATCGGGATCGACATCGTCAACCTGGGCTTGCTCTACGAGGTCAGCGTCGATGATGACGGCAAGGCCCACGTGCAGATGACCCTGACGACGATGGGCTGCCCGCTGACCGAGCTCATCCACCAGCAGGTGACGCTCGTGCTCACCCGCCTGCCCGGCATCACCGAAGCGGACGTGGAGTTCGTCTTCAGCCCGCCGTGGTCGACGGACATGATCTCCGAGGAGGCCAAGGAAGAGCTGCGGGCCATGGGGTTCAACGTCTAGCCCACGCCAACCGTGGCTGACCCCGTCGAGCTCGTCGGCTATCTCGCATCCGCGCTGATCGTGATCAGCCTGATGATGAGCTCGGTGCTGAAGCTGCGCGTCGTCAACCTCGTCGGCGCCGTGATCTTCGCGACCTACGGCGTGCTCATCGCGTCGTTGCCGGTGGTGCTGACCAACGGCGCGATCACGGTGATCAACGTCGCCCACTTGAGCAGGTTGTGGCGCCAGCGCGCCGGCGAGACCTACTTCGAGGTGGTCGACGTCGCACCTGACTCCGAGCTGCTTCGACGCTTCGTGGAGTTCCACGCCGACGACATCGCGAACTTCCAGCCTGAGTTCACCGGGGTCCGCAGCGACCACCTCGCCTGGATGGTGCTGCACGAGGCCGCGCCGGTCGGGGTGGTGCTCGCGTCGCGCACGACCGAGCACGAGGCGCACATCGAGCTCGATTACGTCACCGAAGCCCACCGTGACTTCACCCCGGGCGCGGTGCTGTTCGGCGACTCCCGGGCGTTTGAGTCCCACGGGATCACCCGGGTGACCAGCACGGAAGGCAGCGCCGCTCATCGGCGCTACCTGGAGCGCATGGGGTTCGCCCATGACGGCGAGCGCTGGGTGCGCGAGGTGCCGTGACCGACGATGCGGCGTGACCGACGATGCGGCGTGACCGACGATGCGGCGTGACCGACGATGCGGCGTGACCGACGATGCGGCGTGACCGACGATGCGGCGTGACCCCCCGGTAGGGCCTTACCGGAAGCGGGTCGTCAGGCCGACCGCGCAGGGTCTGCGATCTGCACGATCACGCCGGCGCTGCTGAAGCGGTCGACGTGCCTGTCTGAGATCGACACGTCCGTCAACAAGCGCACCCCTGCGGGCAGCGGGGTCCACCAGTCGTGGGGGGCGCTGGAGAGCTTGCTGGCGTCGGCGACAACGGTCACCCGCCGGCCCGCGCGCAACAGGCGCCCCTTCCATGAGCTGTGCAGCAGCGAGGGGCAGTTCAGTCCTTGGGCTGGATCGAGCGCGTCGGCGCCAACGAACACATGGTCGGCCGTGAAGAGCTCGAGCGCTCGTTCGGCCAGAGGCCCCAGCAGGCTCTGGCTGATCGGGCGCAGCGTGCCGCCCGCGACGACGAGCTCGATCCGGTCGCTGTCGCGCAGCGCGTCCATGACACTGACGCCGTTGGTGAGCACCACGAGGTCGCGCCGCTGACGGAGCTCCCAGGCCAGTAGGCCCGTGGTGGTGCCGGCGTCGAGCAGGAGGCTGTCTCCGGGGGAGATGTCGGCGGCGGCCGTCCGGGCGATGGCCTGCTTGGCCGCCACGTTGCGGCGCTGCTTCTCCGAGACGTGCCGCTCGGCGGTCCGGGCCGCCAGCGCCCCGCCGTAGGTCCGGCGGACGAGCCCGTCCTCGGTCAGGCGTCGCAGGTCGCGGCGGATTGTCGCTTCCGAGACGTCGAAGCGCGCGGAAAGGGCTCGGACGTCGACCTCGCCGGCAGCGAGCTCCGCGAGGATCTGCTTGCGGCGCGTCGTGGCGTTCACAGCCGTCCCGACTTGAACAGAATGATCATCCACAGCGGTGATCATTGCATGATATATGCATGTAATGCTTCAATACATGCGTACTTCGATCAAAGCAAGGCAGCACAAGACCCGCAGCCGAGTCGAACAGTCGACGGAGGGAGCGAGCCATGGAACTGCAGCCGCTGGTTGCGCTGCTGGTGGGCATCGCGCTGATCATCGTCCTCATCATCCGGACGCGCGTGGGGGCATTCCTCGCGCTGCTTCTCGCCGGCTTGGCCGTGGGGCTGATCAGCGGTTTGCCGCTGGGGGAGACGATCGACGCGATCACCACCGGCTTCGGCAACACGCTGGCCGCCATCGGGATCGTCATCGGGCTGGGGGTGATGATCGGCAAGCTGCTCGAGGTCTCAGGCGGCGCCGACTCCCTGGCGCAGGCCTTCATCCGGGCGTTCGGCCGCAACCGGGAGCAGTGGGCGATGACCGGCACCGGCGCGGTGGTCTCCGTCCCGGTGTTCTGCGACTCGGGCTACGTGATCATGCATCCGCTCGCCCGCTCCCTGGCGCGCACCTCAGGACGTTCGTTCGTGATGCTGGCCCTGGCGTTGGGCGCCGGCATGACCATCACGCACCACATGGTGCCCCCCACGCCCGGGCCGCTGGCGGTCGCTGGGATCCTCGACGTCGACCTGGGACGGCTCATCATCGCGGGCCTGCTGATCTCCATACCGATGGTCCCGGCTGTGGCCCTCTACGCCAAGTGGATGGGCCCCAAGCTCGACAGCGAGGTCGACCCCGACGTGCGGCATCGCGTCGACCACGGGGAGCCGCCGGAAACGACCGTCGGCGGTGGCGGCACGGCCACGCAGCAGGAGGTGCAGGTCCAGGCCCCGAACGCGCTCCGCGCGTTCATGCCGCTGCTCGTACCGCTCGTGCTCATCGTCGGCAACACCGTGACCGAGGCTGTCGCACCTGAGGCCGCATTCGCCGAGTACGCCGGATTCTTTGGCGACCCCGTCGTGGCCTTGATCATCGGCACTCTCATCGCGATCTACGCTCTGCTGCCCAGCGCTACGGGGTTCAAGCAGGTCCAGAAGTGGCTGGGCGACGGTGCGGCCGCCGCGGGGCTGATCATCCTCATCACCGGCGCGGGTGGGGCGCTCGGGGAGGTGCTGCGCGAGTCGGGCGTCGGCGACGCGCTCGCCGAGGCGGTGCTGGACATGCCGATCCCCGCCTACATCATCCCGTTCCTGGTCGCCACGCTGGTGCGGTTCGCCCAGGGCTCCGGTACGGTCGCGATGATCACCGGCGCGTCGCTGACCGCGCCGCTGCTGCCCGGCCTCGGCCTCGATCCGCTCGTGGCCGCGCTGGGGGTGACCATCGGCTCGATCTTCTTCAGCTACTTCAACGACTCCTACTTCTGGGTCGTGACGAAGTTCACGGGGCTCGAGGGCACCGCGGCGCTCAAGGGGTGGAGCGGCATCACCACAGTGCTGTGGGCCGTCGGGTTCGTCTGCCTGAGCATCGCGGCGCTGATTTTGTGAGCGAGGCTTTCGAACCCGGGCACGTGCCGTTGCTGGTCGTCGCCGACGACCACACGGGTGCGAATGCCACCGCCGGCCGGCTGGCCTCGTACGGGGTGGATGCGGTGACGGTCGCCGCCGGCGCGGTCGGTGTCCCCGCCGGGCTTGCCGCGGCGGCCGTGGTGGTCAGCACCGCCTCACGCAGCTTGGATCCGCCGGCGGCCCTGCATGCGGTGCACACAGCGCTGGAACAGGCACCGAAGGCCAGCCTGGTCGCTAAGCGGTTCGACACCACCCTGCGCGGCAACGTCGGCGCCGAGATCGATGGCGTGCTGCGCGTCTTGCGGAACCGGGGGCGACCGGCAACGGCTCTGGTCGTCCCCGCCCATCCTGACGGGGGCCGGACGACCGTGGGCGGGGTCCAGCTCGTCAACGGCCAGCCGCTGGCGGCCACTGAGGCCGCCGCCGACGCGCGTCGACCTGTGCGGTTCTCCCGGGTCGCCGACGTTCTCACCGAGCAGATGGAAGCAACCGTGGCCGAGGTGGGCATCGACACGGTGCGCGCCGGAGGCGAGGCGCTGACTGCGGCGCTGGGTGCTGATGCTGATGTCGTGGTGGCCGATGCGGTCGATGACGGCGACCTCGTCGCACTCGCCCACGCGGCGATCGCGGTCAGTGCTCAGCAGGGGCGACACTGGCTGCCCTGCGATCCGGGCCCGTTCACCGCCGCGTACGCCGATGCTGCCGGGATCCTCGGCGCGGCCGCGGGGACGATCCTCGCGATCTCCGGCAGCGTGACATCGGTGACGCGTGCGCAGCTGAGCGAGCTGCGCCGGCGCCTGCGCACCGAGCTAGTCGCTGTCGACGTGGGCGACCTCGACGCTGCTGCCCTCGGCGAGGCGATGGCCTCCGCCGCCGCGCGGCACGACGTCGATGCGGTCGTGGCCGCCACCGCCATGGGCCCGGCTGATGTTCGCGCAGATCTTGACGACACAGACGCGCATCGGATCGCGGTGGAGCTCGGTCGCGCGGCCCGCATCGCTGTGGACCGCGGAGATGTCGCTGGGCTCTACCTGACCGGGGGAGACGTGACCGCTGGGGTCCTCGGGCACCTCGACGCCGACGGGCTCGCGGTGGAGCGAGAGGTGTTGCCGCTGGCCGTCGTCGGTCGGGTGCTGGGGGGTCCTCATGCGGGAACGCTAGCGGCGACCAAGGGCGGTCTCGTCGGCGACGCTGACGCCGCCGCCCGCTGTGTCTTGGAGTTGCGTGCGGCGGCCCGTCGCTGCACCAGAGGAGGGGGTGGGCAAGCATGAGCACGCCCGTCATCGCTGTGACGCTTGGAGATCCGTCGGGCATCGGCCCCGAGATCGTCGCCCGCAGCCTGGCAGACACGCCGGCGGACGCACCGGCGCGCCTGTTGGCGATTGGTGACGCCGCGGCGCTCCG
>SLAO01000130.1 GCA_007126835.1 Nitriliruptorales bacterium
CTCCTGTTCGCCTTCATGCCTCACCCGCGGTGGCTTGTCGCAGGGCCACTCCGCTCGCCTGGTGGCGCAGGATGCGCTGCAGCTGCTCCACCACGTAGGCGCCTGCCTCGAGGGGGTTGGTTCCGCCGTGGTCGGTGATCATGCAGATCAAGTCGCGGTCGGCGTCGGTCTTGCCCGGGCGCGGTTGCCAGCCCATGTAGGCGCTCAACGCATCCGCGACGCCCAGGCCGGGTCGTTCGCCGATCAGCAGCAGCACCGCATCCGCTCCGACCGCGTCGCCGACATCGTTCATCACCCCGACCCGGGCGTGCTCGATGTAAAAGGGCGTGCCGACGGTCACCCCGGCCGACTCCAGGCCTTGGGTGATCACCGGCAGGATCCCGGGCAGCTGATTGGTGACCGCAGCCGCCGACAACCCGGCGCCGACGACGACCTGCACCTGGGGGTTCTGCTTGCACCGTTGGGCGATCGTGGCCTTGGCTTCGTCGGACAGCCGCCGGCCCAGGTCGGGCCGCAGCAGGTACTCGTCCTGGTCGGATACCTGCGTGGTGACCGTGAACAGCCCGAACTGCTCCTTGACCGCCTCGTCGACCGAGCCGTAGATCGCGTCCTGGGCGACTCCGTGGTCGCCCTGGAACAGCAACAGGGACCGGGTGCGCGGTCGTGGCCCGGCGCGTCCCACGCCGATCCGTGCGGTCGTGGTCGCGCACAGGTTGCGCAACCCCTCGGGGTCACTGGGGTCGTCCACCCCGATGCCCCGGCGCTGCTCCGGCTCGGACGGGTCGGGTAGGTCGATGACGACGTCGCCGACGCCCGCGTTCGGGGACGCCTGGGCTGACGCCGAACCGGCGGGCAGGCGCCCTTGCCGGCGCAGCTCGTCGAGGACCGCCGAGACGATCGCGTCGATGTCGGAAGATGGCATCGCTGACCCCTATCGCTGCAAGAAGAACGAGGCGTCGCCGGCCTTCTCGGTCAGTACCCCGTCGCGCATCAGCCCCAAGTCCTCCATCCACGCCTCGAACTCCCGCAGCGGCCGCAAGCCGAGGAGCTGACGCAGGCTGGGCGCGTCGTGGTAGCTCGTGCACTGGTACGACAGCATCGCATCGTCGCCCATGGGCACGCCCATGAAGAAGTTGCACCCCGCGGCCGACAGCAGCACCGCGAGGTTCTCGATGTCGTTCTGGGCCGCTACCGCGTGGTTGGTGTAGCAGGCGTCGCAGCCCATGGACACGCCGGTGAGCTTGCCCATGAAGTGGTCCTCGAGCCCGGCCCGCGTGATCTGCACCGCGTCGTAGAGGTACTCGGGCCCGATGAAGCCAACGACGGTGTTGACCTGGTACGGGTTGTAGCGCTTGGCGAGCCCGTAGTTGCGGGCCTCCATCACCAACTGGTCGGCGCCGTGGTGGGCGTCGGCCGACAGCGCCGTGCCCTGCCCGGTCTCGAAGTACATGTAGTTGGGCCCGGTCGACACGCAGTACTTCTGGGCGAGCTCGTACGCCTCGTCGAGCATGCCGACGTCCACCCCGAACGCCTCGTTGGCCTTCTGGCTGCCTGCGATCGACTGGAAGACCAACCCCACCGGCGCGCCCTTGCGCATCGCCTCGACCTGGGTGGTGACGTGGGCCAGCAGGCAGTTCTGGGTGGGGATCTCCCAGCGCTCGATGATCTCGTAGGTCATCTCGAGGAGCCGGCCCACGCTGGCCACCGAGTCGTCGGACGGGTTGATGCCGATGACGCTGTCGCCCGAGCCGTACGACAGCCCCTCGTAGATCGTCGCCCGGATCCCCTCGACCGAATCGGTGGGGTGGTTGGGCTGGTTGCGGCTGGCCAGTCGCCCGCTCTCGCCGATGGTGTTGTTGCAGTGGGCCGAGATCCGGATCTTGCGGGCGGCCAGCATGAGGTCCATGTTCGACATCAGCTTTGTGACCGCGGCCACCATCTCACCGGTCAGCGCGCGGGACACGCGGCTGATCATCTCGCTGGTGGTCGAATCGGCCAGCAGCCACTCGCGGAAGCCGCCGACCGTCCAGCCTTTGAACTCCGCGAAGATGCGCTCGTTGACCGCGTCGTCGATCACCCGAGTGACCTCGTCGTCGTCGTAGGGCACGGCGGGGTTGTCGCGCAGGGTCGCCAGCGTGACCTCCGCGAGCACGCCGCGGGCGGCGACCCGTTCGGCCACGCTTTCGGCGGCCAGTCCGGCACCGCGATCGCCGGACTTCTCCTCGTTGGCCTTGGCCAGCAGCTCCTTGATGGAGCCGAACTCGTAGGTGGTGCCGTACAGCTTGGTCCGCAACAGCATTCCAGCCCCTCCCTAGCGGTAGAACACGAGCGTCTTCACCGACAGAGGCACCGCCCGCCCATCGAAGATGGGCGTCCCGATGTCGATGAAGTCGCCCTCGTCGAGGCCGACCTGGTCGATGACGATCAACGGGCGCCCTGGTTGCAGCGCCTTGACGGTTTGGCCGATCACCTGCGCGTAGTCCCGCCCGGTGACGATCACCACCGGGTCGTCGTCGGACAGCGTCGCGTCGGCGTAGGCCGCGATGCCGTCGGACAGCCGCTGCATGGCGTCGAAGTCGAGGCGCTCGGGGACGTCGAGAGCCAAGGCGACCTGGCCGAGGCCGCTGTGGTCCCACCGCCGCAGGCCCTCGGCGATCGCCTCGGCCAGGGCGGCACCACCGCGAGCCAGCGCCCCGTTGAGGTGCGGGCGCACCACCGGCAGGTTGCGCAGGGGCAGCAAGTCGGCCTCGGCCCAGATCGTCGACCCCGACAGCGTCACCGTCTGGCTGGCCGCGCCGAGCACCGTGGCCCGCACCGTCTCGGCGGGCGCGCGGACGTCGAAGGCCTGGATCCGAGGGTTGAGCCGGAGCGCCTGCGCCAGCAGCGGGCCGACGTCGTCGTACACCGCGATCGCGTCGACGCTGTCCGTCGGGGCCTCGTCGTAGTAGCAGGTGGCGACGCCGCCGGACAGGAACAACGCGGTGGAGTCGCCGGCGTCGCGCAGCGGCGGACCCAAGGAAACGGCCGCCGACAGGTCGCTCTCGGTCCCGGTGGCCAGGTCCGCGATGACGTCAGCCATGGCGTCGCACAGCCGTTGCAGGTCCGCGAGGTCGGCCACGGCCCCCTCGCGCAGCCCCAAGCCGAGCTGCTCGGCCAGCCGGCGCCCGGGCGGGGCCAGGTGGCGGACCGTGCCGCTGGTGGCCTCGAGCTCGACCTGACGCCCGCCGACGGCCGCCGCCGCGGAGTCGAGGTGTCGACCGACGCGGAAGACCGCCGCGTTGGCTGTGCCACCGCCGATGTCGATGTTGGTGACCTGGGTGTAGCGCTCCGCGGAGTAGGCCGCCGCGCCCGATCCCCGCCCGGCGATCTGCGCCTCAAGGTTGGGGCCGGCGACGGTGACCACGAAATCGCCGGCGAGCTCTGCCAGGGCCGACAGGATCGCGTCGGCGTTGCGCGCGCGGGCGACCTCACCGGTGACGACGACCGCGCCGGTTTCCACCTCGTCAGGGTCGATGCCGGCGGCGGCGTACTCGCCGGCGACCAGCGCCGCCAACCGATCGGCATCCACCTCGTCATGGCCCGCCAGCGGGGTCAGGTGCACCGGACTTTCGTAGTCGACGGTGCGAGTGTCGATCGACAGGCGCGGGACGGTGCCACCGCGCGCAGCGTCGCGGACCAGCAGACGCGAGAAGACCACCTGCGTTGTGGTCGTGCCCACGTCGATCCCGACGCTGCGCATCTCCCGTCCGCTGCCAACCACCCGGTCCCGCTCCTTTGGCTAGCTCTTGCGGAACGTGACGTCGCCGCCCGCCTCCAGCGAGTCGAGGATCCCCATGATCACCGCGTCAAGCGGGCGCTCCCGCGTGAGCTTGGTCTGGCGCGCGGCGCTGCCGGTGGCAACGAGCACGAGTTCGCCGAGGCCGGCACCGACCGCGTCGGCTGCGACGAACGCCGCGCCGGTGGGTTCGCCGTCAACGCCGGCTTCGCGCACCACGAGGAGCTTGATGCCGGTGAGCTCGGGATCCTTGATGGTGGAGACCGCGGAACCCTCGACGCGCGCGATCAGCATGCGCGCGCATCCCGAGCGTGACCGCAGCGACCGTTCACCGGTTCCCTCTCTGATGCACGGCGCCGACGGCACCGATCAGGAACCGGGACCATTCCATCGCTCTTCCATGTCGGCAATAGGCACTCGTTAGCACTGCTGCGTGGCGGCCGACTGTCGGGACCCTTGCCGGTCCTCCAGCGGGTCAAGCGGTGCCGGGAACCGGGTCGAACGACCCGGTGTCCCGGCGTGCCCGGCGCCCTGCGCTCGCCGCTCGCGGCTCACGCATACTGGCTCCGGCGTGACCCGGCGTGACCTAGGGATCGCCGTGGTGCCAGCGCAACACGAGCTCACGACCGGCCTTGCCCTCATCGAGGCGGCGCACCGGCGTGGTGGTCGGCGCCTCGTGGAGCAAGTCGGCGTTCTCGCCCGCCTCGATGATGGCTTGCCGCAGGGCAGCCGAGAAGCCGTCGAGGGTCTCGGGCGATTCGGTCTCGGTCGGCTCGACCATGAAGGCTTCGTCCACGATCAGCGGGAAGTAGTTCGTGGGCGGGTGATACCCCAGGTCGATCAGGCGCTTGGAGACGTCCAGGGCGCGGACGCCGTGCTGCTTGACCGACGACGCGGTCGCGACGAACTCGTGCATCGGGCGATGCTGCGGGTAGCCCAGCGGCAGGACGTCGCCGACGCGCTCGGCGACGTAGTTCGCATTGAGCACGGCCTTGGCGCTCATCTGCGCCAAGCCGTCGCCGCCGTGGGCCACCAGGAACGCGTACGCGCGGACGAGGACCCCGACGTTGCCGTGGAAGCCGTGCAGCCGCCCGATGCTGCGCGGGCGGTCGTGCTCCCACCGGTAGGTGGCGTCGTCCCCGTCGCCGTCGCGGACAACGACCGGCGCGGGCAGGTACGGCGCGAGCCGCTCGGAGACGACGACCGGCCCAGCTCCCGGGCCTCCGCCGCCGTGCGGCGTGGCGAACGTCTTGTGGACGTTGAGGTGGACCACGTCGAAGCCGGTGTCACCCGGGCGCACCCGGCCGGCGATGGCATTGAAGTTGGCCCCGTCGTAGTAGAGCAGGGCCCCCGCATCCCGGCAGACCTGGGCGATCCGGTCGATCTCGACTTCGAACAGGCCCACCGTGTTCGGGTTGGTCAGCATCAGCCCGGCGGTGGACGAGTCGACGAGCTCTTCGAGCGCGTCGACGTCGACGAGCCCGTCGGGCCCCGAGGGGACGGTGACGACGTCGTAGCCGCACATCGCCGCCGACGCCGGATTGGTGCCGTGCGCCGAGTCCGGCACGACGATCGTGCGGCGCGGGTCGCCCCGGTCCTCGTGGTACGCCCGGATCAGCATGAGGCCGCAAAGTTCGCCATGGGCACCGGCGGCGGGCTGGAACGTCGCGGCCGCCAGGCCGGTCAGCTCAGTCAGCCACTGCTCGAGATGCCACAGCAACGCCAGGGTGCCCTGCGCGGCCTCGTCGGGTGCCCAGGGATGCAACGCGCGGAAGCCGTCGAGCGCAGCCGCGGTCTCGCTGACCCGCGGGTTGTACTTCATCGAGCACGACCCCAGCGGGTAGAAGCCCACGTCGATGCCGTGGTTGCGGTGCGACAGCCGGGTGACGTGCCGCACGAGGTCGAGTTCGGCGATCTCGGGCAGCGCCGGCGGCTCGTCGGCCAAGGCCACACCGGGCAGCGCCTCCCCCGGGTCCACGTCGGGCACGTCGAGGTCGGGCATGGACGACGACTGACGACCGGGTCGGCTCTTGGCGAAGACGGTCGGTTCGGTCGCCTGGTGTTGTCCGAGCACCGGCATCTACACACCCTCCTTGACGAGGCGGGCCACCGCGTCGGCGAGGCCCTCGACCTCCTCGCGCGTGCGGCGCTCGGTGACCGCGACCACGACCGACCCAGCGGCGGGACCGTCGGCAACCACGGGGCCGACGAGATAGCCGTCAGCGTGGAGCCTGGCTACGGCCGCGTGCGGGTCGACGTCGCCCAAGTACACGGGGAACTCCTTGACGAACGGCCCGTCGGTCGCCAGCTCGACCCCGTCGATGGCGGACAGTCGCTCGGCTGCGTGTCGCGCACGGGCCAGGCAGATGCGCCCTAGCTGAGCCAGGCCTCGCGGGCCGAGCCAGGCGAGGTAGACGAGTGCGGCGACCGCATTGAGCGTCTGGTTGGTGCAGATGTTGCTCGTGGCGCGCTCGCGTCGGATGTCCTGCTCACGGGCCCGCAGCGTCATCACGTACCCGACGCGGCCCTCGACGTCCACGGTCCGGCCCACCATGCGCCCAGGTACCCGCCGGACGTGCTCGGTGGTGCACGCCAGGAACCCGAACGTCGGGCCGCCGTACGCAAGGCCCTGCCCCAACGGCTGCCCCTCGCCGACGCACAGGTCCGCGCCCTGACTTCCCGGCGTGGCGAGCAGGCCGGCGGTGGACGCGTCGAACTTGACGATCAGTTGCGCCCCGGCGGCGTGCGCCGCCTCGGCATGCGCGGCGATGTCCTCGACGACGCCCAGCGCGTTGGGCTGGGAGATCACCAGCACGGCGGTGTCGTCGGCCACCGCCGCTACCGGGGTGCGCCCGTCGGCGTCGAGGGACCTGGTCTCCACGGCGCGCCGCTGCGGATGGGCGTAGGTCGCCACGATCCGCCGGGACGGGGCATCGAGGCCGCCGGAGACGACGACCCCGTCGCGTCGCGTGGCCGCACACGCCATCGACACCGCCTCGGCAACCGCGCTGCCCCCGTCGTACATCGAGGCGTTGGAGACCTCCAGGCCGGTCAGCTCCGAGATGGCCGTTTGGTACTCGAACAGGGCTTGGAGCATCCCCTGGCTGACCTCGGGTTGGTAGGGCGTGTACGAGGTCAGCAACTCGCCGCGGGCCAGGGTGGCGCCGACCACCGCGGGCACGTGATGGTCGTACGCGCCGCCACCAGCGAAGCACACGGCGTCGATGTGGTTGCGGCTGGCAAGTCCCC
>SLAO01000080.1 GCA_007126835.1 Nitriliruptorales bacterium
AGCACGACCAGCACGACCAGCACCCCGCCGCGACGGAGGAGGCGCCCTGATGGCCAGCGTGTTCTCGAAGATCATCGCCGGTGAGCTGCCGGCGCGGTTCGTCTACACCGACGACCAGTGCGTGGCGTTCCTGTCGATCAACCCCCTCAAGCCCGGGCACACCCTCGTGGTGCCCCGGGTCGTGGTGGAGCACTGGATCGACCTCGACGCGGCCACGTGGGGCCACCTGACCACGGTCTCCCAGCACATCGGCACCGCGCTGGAGCAGGCCTACCGCCCGGCCAAGGTCGGGCTGATGCTCGCCGGGTTGGAGGTCCCGCATGTCCACGTGCATCTGGTGCCCATCTGGACCGTGCACGACCTCGATTTCGCCAACGCCGAGGCGAACCCGTCCGAGGAGGCGCTCGACGAGGCTCAGCGCACCGTCGTTCAGGCGCTTGACGCGCTCGAGCGTTGACGATCGACCGCCCGTGCGATCAACTGCACACGGGTACAATCGAGGGGGTCACCAAGTCCCCGTTCTGACAGGCTCGGATTGCGCAGTTTCACCAGTGTCAAGACGTCCGTTCCCGCGCACCACTCGATGGTCAACCTCCTCGGGACCGGCGATGAGCACCTGCAACTCGTCGAGAACGCCTTCGACGTCGACATCCTCGTCCGCGGAAACGAGATCTCGGTGTCGGGCCCGGAGGATGAGACCCGGCAGGCCATCACCGTGTTCGGGGAGGCCGTAAAGCTCCTCGAGCAAGGCCAGGGTCTCGATGCGTCCGGGGTCCAAGCCGCGATCCGCATGGTCCGCGACGCCGACCACCCCAGCCCCTCGGAGGTGCTGGGGGACGAGGCCCTGTCCCACCGCGGTCGAGCGATCCGTCCCAAGACCGTGGGCCAGAAGCGCTACCTCGACGCCATCCGCGAGAACACCGTGGTCTTTGGCATCGGCCCGGCGGGCACCGGCAAGACCTACCTGGCGATGGCGATGGCCGTGCTGGCGATGCGCCGCCGGGAGGTCAACCGGATCATCCTGACGCGGCCGGCGGTGGAGGCCGGCGAGCGGTTGGGCTTCCTGCCCGGCACGTTGGGCGAGAAGATCGACCCGTACCTGCGCCCGCTGTTCGACGCGCTGCATGACATGATGGACGCCGAGCAACTCGCGATGCACAGCGAGCGCGGCACGATCGAGGTCGCGCCGCTGGCGTTCATGCGGGGCCGGACGCTCAACGACAGCTTCGTCGTGCTCGACGAGGCGCAGAACACCACGCCCGAGCAGATGAAGATGTTCCTCACCCGGCTGGGCTTCGGGTCCAAGGCGATCGTCACCGGCGACGTGACGCAGGTGGACCTGCCCAAGGGCCGCCACTCGGGCCTGCGGGTCGTGCGCCAGATCCTCGGGGACATCGACGGCGTCGCGTTCTGCGAGCTGACGGGAGACGACGTCGTGCGGCACCGCATCGTCCAGGAGATCGTCGAGGCGTACAACCGGTTCGATGACGAGCAGGACGGGGAGGAGGGCCAGGAGGGTGACCGCTCAGCGGTCTGACCACCGGCCTGTGTGGCGCTGGCGCCAGGGTCGACCATGACGGTGTTCGTCGCCGACGAGCGCGACGGCGTCGCGGGGCGAGCTGACCGTGGGGTGCTTGCCGGCGAGGCCGAAAGCGAGACCCACAGCCAGGCCCAAACCCAGGCCCGCGGCGAGGTCCTCGTCGACCTCGAGCGCCTGCGAGGGTTGGCCCAGTTCGTCGCGGCCGATCGCCGGGTGCCCGCCGACATGGCGCTGTCGGTGCTGTGCGTTCCCACCTCGGCGATGGCCGAGCTCAACCGGGTGCACATGGGCGGCGAGGGCCCCACCGACGTGCTGGCATTTCCCATGGACATGCCTGGCGAGACGATGCCGGGCGAGCCTGCCGTGCTCGGCGACGTGGTGCTGTGCCCCGAGGTGGCCGCCGCGCAGGCCGCCGACGCCGGCCACGACGTGTCCGCCGAGCTCGAGATGCTGGTCGTGCATGGCATCCTGCACCTGCTCGGCCATGACCACGCCGAGGAGTCCGAGCATCGCGAGATGACCGAACTGACCGAGCGCCTGCTGGCTGACTGGCGGGCGCGATCCGGGAGCCAACCGTGACCCAGGCGGGGATCGTCGGCCTGGCCGTGGCCGTCGTGCTGCTGGGGCTGGCCGCGCTGGCCAGCGCCGCGCAGGCGTCGCTGGCTCGGATGACGCTGCCCACCGCGATGAAGCTGGCGGCTGACGGGCGGCGGGGCGGCGACGCCCTCGTGGCGCTGATGGAGCATCCCGCGCGCACCGCCAGCCGTATCGCGTTGCTGGGGCTTGCCTCGCAGGCCACCGGGGTCGCGCTGGTGACCTGGGTGCTGCTCGGGCTGCTGCAGCCGCTGCCGGCGGTGGCGCTGGCTGCGGTGGCCGCGACGGTGGTCTTGTACGTGGGAGCGGAGGTGGCGCCCAAGACCGTGGCGTTGCAGCGCACCGAGCAGGTGGCGCTGGCCATCGGGCCGCTGGTCGCCGCGCTGGCTCGACCGCTGGGACCGCTGGCGTCGGCTTTGATCGTGGTGGGCAACTGGGTCGCGCCTGGCCGCGGCCTTGAGGCCGGCCCGTTCGTGACCGAGGAGCAGCTGCGCGCGATGATCGACGCCGCGGAGTCCGAGGAGGTCATCGAGTCCAGCGAGCGGCAGATGATCCACTCGATCTTCGAGCTCGGCGACACCGTCGTGCGCGAGATCATGGTCCCGCGGCCCGACATGGTCACCGTCTCGGTGGAGGACAGCCTGTCCGACGTCCTCGACGTGGTGTGGACCGCCGGGCACTCGCGCATCCCGGTCTACAAGAACGATCGCGACGAGATCGTGGGGCTGTTGTATGCCAAGGACGTCCTGCGCCGCCTGCACCTTGGCGGTCACGAGGACGGACCCTGGGAGGACCTGCTGCGGCCGGCGCACTTCGTGCCCGAGCTCAAACCCGTCGACGACCTGCTGCGCGAGCTGCAGACCCAGCGGGTGCACCTGGCCGTCGTCGTCGACGAGTACGGGGCGACCGCCGGGCTGGTCACGATCGAGGACGTGCTCGAGGAGATCGTCGGCGAGATCGAGGACGAGTACGACCAGGAGGAGTCGCTGGTCGAGGATCTCGCCGACGACCGCTGGCGGGTCGACGCCCGGTTGCCAGTCGACGAGCTCGCCGAGCTAGTCGCCGCCGACTTGCCCGACGCCGAGTGGGACACCGTCGGCGGGCTGCTGTTCGGCCTTCTTGGCCACGTGGCCGTGCCCGGCGAGCAAGTCGCCATCGACGGCGTGCGCCTGACCGCCGAGCGGGTGAAGGGCCGGCGGATCGCGAAGGTGCTGGTCGAACGCGTCCACGCCGCCACGGACGTCGAAGAGGAGGGCCGATGACGATCGAGGACCCCATAGAAGCGCCGACGGACGCGGAGCTGCTCGACCTGGCCCGCGCCGCGCGGGCGACGGCCTACGCCCCGTACTCACGGTTCCGGGTCGGCGCGGCGGTGGCCACCGCCGCGGGTCGGGTGTTCACCGGAGCGAACGTGGAAAACGCCAGTTCCCCGGCGGGCATCTGCGCCGAGCGGGTCGCCGCGCCCCAGGCCGTCGTCGCTGGCCAGCGCGAGCTGACCACGCTGGCGGTGGTGGGCGACGGCACGGGCCCGTGCACCCCCTGTGGCATCTGCCGGCAGGTCCTCTACGAGTTCGCCCCCGATCTGCGCATCCTGGCCAGCGGCGAGGACGGATCGGTGCGCACCTACGTGCTCGGCTCGGACCTGCTGCCCGACGGCTTCGGACCTCGCCGCCTGCGCGCCTGACGGGCATCGCACATGGCCGCGGCCCTCGACGACCCCCCGGGTGGGCGGCGCCAAGCTCGTCGCGGCGGCGGCACCCCTCCGGCCGGGCGGTGCCCACCTCACGGCCTTGCGGCGCCACCGTCCAGCCCGGCGGCGCAACCCTCACAGGGCGCTACCCTCACAGGATGCGCAGCGGCTTCGTCTCGATCGTCGGCCGACCCAACGTCGGCAAGTCCACCTTGGTCAACGCCTTCGTGGGCCAGAAGGTTGCGATCACCACCCCGGTGCCGGGCACGACCCGCCACGCGATTCGGGGGGTCATGCACCACACCGGCGACGAGGACGACGACGTCCAGGTCGTCTTCGTCGACACCCCGGGCCTGCACAAGCCCCAGACGGTGCTGGGGTCGAGGTTGAACGAGGTCGCTCGCGACCACCTCGGCGGCGTGGACCTGATCGTCTTCATGGTCGACGCCGCAGCCAAGGTGGGGCGCGGTGACGAGTTCGTCGCCGGGCTGCTGGCCGACGTCACCACCCCGGTCATCGCCGCGGTCAACAAGGTCGACCGGGTCAGCAAGGCGGCGCAGCTGCCCGCGCTGGAGGCGGTGGCCCGCCTGGGTGACTTCGAGGAGATCGTGCCGGTGTCGGCGACGACCGGCGACGGCCTCGGCACGCTGGCGGGGCTGATCACCGCCCGGATGCCCGAGGGTCCGGCGTACTTCCCAGCCGACATGGTCAGCGACCAACCGCTTGAGCGCGTCGTCGGCGAGATCATCCGCGAGAAGGCGATCGTGCGGATGCGCGAGGAGCTGCCGCACTCGGTCGCGGTCCTCGTTGACGAGATGGGACCCGGCGAGTCGGAGGGCGTGACCGCCGTGCACGCCGTCGTCTACGTCGAGCGCGACTCGCAGAAGGGCATCGTCATCGGCCACGGCGGGGCGGTGCTGCGCGAGATCGGCGCGGCGGCCCGACGCGAGCTCGAGCTGGTCCTCGGCACCCGGGTGTGGCTCGACCTGCGGGTCAAGCTGATGAAGGAGTGGCAGCGCGACCCCAAGGCCCTGGAGCGCCTGGGCTACTGACCGCGGGCCCGGAACCGGATCGCCGCAGCGAGCAGCATCCCGCTGGCGACCGTCAGCCCAGTGACCAAGAGCATGGGCACGGTGTAGGCGCCGGTCAGGTCTCGCAGCCACCCCACCACGCTCGGGCCGGTGGCGCGGCCCACGGCGATGGCGGCGCCCTGCACGCCCATCAGCGCGCCGAAGCGCGGACCGGCGAACCAGTCGCCCATGACCACCGTGCGCATCGGGATGGTGGCTCCGAATAGCACCCCGAACAGCACGAAATGGCTGACCATCTCCCACCCGGAGGTTCCCCGGATCGCCAGCGCCATCGCCGGCACCAGCAGCAGCGTCACCCCCAGCAGCAGCTGCGGCGCCGGCCAGCGGATCGCCAGCCGCGGCACGAAGAACCGCCCGGGCAGGCTGGCCAGGCTCGCGGCCGCCGCCCACGTCGCCAGGATCCCCGCATCGAAGCCGGTGGCCTCGAACCGTGCCAGCCGGTGGACGTTGACGGCCTCCAGTGCGGCCATGCCCAGCGCGATCGAGCCGCTCAGCAACACGAACGACGTGGTGGTCGCGCGGATGGCCCGCCCGGCGTCCGATCTCGGCTCGCGGGCGGCTGTGGCTTGCGGCCGGGGGGCGCGGCGCAGCGCCACGCCGGCGGTGAACCAGGCCACGACCGCGACGAGCAGCCCGAGCAGCGCAGCGGTGGGTCGCCAACCAATGCCCTGGACCCCCAGGGTGACCGCCGGCACGAAGATCGGTCCGGCCAGGCCGGTCAGCAGCGTCAGCGTGCCTGCGGCGCGATTGCGGTCGGCCCGCTCGAACCATTGCTCCAAGGCGATGAACGCCGGGTCGAACAGCACCATCGCGCTGCCGGGCCCGATCAGCAGCCACCACACGGCGACGACCTGGGCGGGCGTCTGGGCCAGGGCGAACCCGACGAAACCGGTGCCCATGAGGGCGCCACCGAGCGCGAGGACCGCGCGGATGCCGTGGCGTCCGGCGAAGCGCCCGACCGGTACGACCACGGCGGCCCCGGCCAGCACCGACCCGCCAAAGGCCGTCGACAAGGCCGAGCTCGAGAACTCGCCGCCGGCGCCCTGTCCGGTGATCAGCACTGAGAAGCCGTACAGCACCGCGCCGAAGGCGACGCCGACGGTCAACGCCAGGGGATAGACCAGGCTGCGGAACACCGCGCGTTCGGCCATGGGCTACCAGCCTGCCGGGAGCGCCAGCTCGGCACGGACGCGGGCGATGGCCGCGTCGTCGAGGACCCGCTCGAGGCAGGCGGCCTTGGTCGGCTTGTACGCCCGGTACACCGCCCACCACAGCGCCGGGTCGGCGTAGGCGATCGTGACGCCGTCGACGTCGACGGTGCCGCCGGCGCGCATCGGCAGGCGCGCGATGCCTCCGGCGTGATGGAACGCCATGCCGCCGATCGCGTCGACCTCGACGCCGTCGACGCGCAGCCGGGCAAGCCAGGGACTGGCCCACAGGTCCGTGCCCTGCCGGGTCACGTCGACCAGCCACGACCCGGCGGCTGCCACCAGACGGTCCTCGTCGGCCTCGTCGACCTGCAAGTCGAGGTCACCGACCTCGTCAGTCAGGCCCAGTGCCCACAGCAAGCCACTGCCGCCGAGTAAGAACGCAACCTCGGCGCCGTGAAGACGCCGCCCCACGGTGGCCAACGCCGTTTGGACGTCGTCGTTCACCACGTGGGACACCTCCTGGCTCTAGCCTGTGGCTTATGGGGTTGTACCGGGAGCAGGGCATCGTCCTGCGCAGCTACAAGCTGGGCGAGACCGACCGTATCCTGCACATCCTGAGCCAGGGCCGCGGCAAGGTCCGCGCGGTGGCCAAGGGGGTGCGCAAGCCGGGCTCGCGCTTCGGCGGCCGCTTGGAGCCCTACGGCCACGTCGACCTGCAGCTGTACGAGGGGCGCAGCGGGCTCGACATCATCAATCAGGCCGAGCTGATCACCCCGTTTCACGAGGTCCGCAGCGACTGGACGCTGTCGGCGTGCGGCTCGGTGATGGTCGAGGCGGCCGACCGGATCGCCCAGGAGCACGAGCGGTTCCCGGCGCTATTCCTGCTCGTGCTCGACGGCCTGCGGCTGCTAGCCCAGCACCCGGCGCAGCCCGCGGTGGTGCTCGACGCCTTCTTGCTGCGCCTGGCGTCGGTCGCGGGCTACCAAGCGGCGTTGGACGCCTGTGCGTCGTGCGGTACGCCCGGCCGCCACGCGACCTTCCACCTCGACCTGGGTGGCCTGCTGTGCGACGACTGCGCGCCCGCGGGGTCACAGCCGCTGGCCGACGGGGTGCTCGACGGCCTCCACGCGCTGGCGTCGAGCGACTGGGGCGTGACCGACGAGCTCGACCCGCGGGTGCGGCGCCTGTCGGGCTCCCTGGTCGCAAGCTACCTGACCCACCACCTCGGTCGGCCGCTGACCGCCTGGGACCTGGTGCCGAGGTGACCGGCGACGCGGGTGCCGAGACGACCAGAAGGGCGCACCGGTGACCGACGCGCACACCCGCCTGGCGCAGGCGCCCACGGCGACCGCCGCCGACGTGGCCAGCGACCGGCTGCCGGCACACGTGGGGATCATCATGGACGGCAACGGTCGCTGGGCAGCCGAGCGCGGCGAGCCCCGGCGGGTCGGCCACGCCGCCGGGGAGCAGGCGCTGTTCGATGCCGTCGAAGGCGCGCTCGAGCTCGGGCTGGACCACCTGACCGTGTGGGCGTTTTCGACCGACAACTGGAAGCGCCCGCCCGACGAGGTCCGGTGGCTCATGTGGTTCAACCGGGACCTGCTGCGCCGCCGGCTCGACGAGCTCGACGAGCGGCGCGTACGGGTCCGGTTCGTGGGGCGACGCGCGCGGCCCGTGCCCAAGCGCGTGCTCGACGAGATGGACGAGGCCGAATCGCGCACTGCTCACCACCGCCGCTTGACGCTGCAGATTGCGTTCAACTACGGCGGGCGCACGGAGCTCGTCGACGTGGCGCGGCGCATCGGCGATGACGTCGCGGCGGGACGGCTGACGCCGGAGGGGATCACCGAGCGCTCCATCGCCGCCCGGCTGTACCAGCCCGACGCCCCCGAGGTCGAGCTGGTGATCCGCACCTCCGGCGAGCAGCGGCTGTCGAACTTCCTGCTGTGGGAGGCGGCGTACGCCGAGCTGGTGTTCACCCCGGTGCTGTGGCCCGACTTCCGTCGCGAGCACCTGTTCGCGGCCGTGGCCGAGTTCGGGGGTCGCGAGCGCCGCTTCGGCAAGGTGTAGATCCGGCGGGCCGTGGCACCCGGCAGCCGACCTCTAGTCGAACGGGGAGACTCGCTCGCGGACCGGCTGCACGGTCAGCAGCTGGTCCACCGGGGCGTAGTCGTCGGTCAGGACCGGGGCGTCGCCGACCCAGTCGGCCAAGTCCTCCCCGACCGTGGCTTCCCATGCGACGTCGCGCTCGCGGGCACCGTCGAGGATGCCGTCGAAGTCCAGCGGTCGGTCAGCGGCGGCGAGCACGTAGTTGCCGCCCACCTCGCCCGCCAGCCGCTCGGCCGGCGCCAGCACCGCCACGTGGTCGAAGACCGCGGCCAGCGTGGCGGCGTGCGCCCGGGCGAAGTCCAGGGGGGGATGGTCGATCATGTTGAGCGCGTACACGCCGCCGGGATCCATCGCCGCCCGCACGTCGGCGAGGAACTCGACGGTGGTCAGGTGCCAGGGCACCGCCAACCCGCCGAACGCGTCGCCGATCACGGCGGCGTGGGCGTCGCCGGCGCGCTCGGCGACCTCCAGGCGAGCGTCCTCCACGACCACCGTCACCTGCTCGGGGTCGGGGTCGAACCCGAGCTCGTCGCGGGCGAGGTCCACCAGCGCCGGATCGACCTCGACGACGACGTGGGTCGAATCCGGGCGGGTGGCGGCTAGGTGGCGGGGCAGCGTGAACCCGCCGCCGCCGAGATGCAGCACGTCGGCGTCGTCTGGCGACTCGGTGGCGAGGAGCTCGTCGAGCACGACGGTGTAGGCGAACTCGAGGTGGGTCGGGTCGTCGAGGTCGACGTACGAGTGTTGCAGCGCGTCGAGCACGAGTGTGCGCCCGCTGTCGCGCTCGGGGTCGGCGACAAGCTGGGCGCAGTAGTACGCGCTCTCGAGCTCGCAGGGCACCGGCGCGACCGCGCCCAGCGTCGCCGCCGCCAGCGCGGCCACCAGCGCCGGGACCGGCACCCGTCGCGCGCCGAAGGCCCACCAGGCCACGGCGCCTCCGCCAACGAGCGCGGCGCCGATGCCCAGCACGATCGGTCGAGTGGGAAACGCCGCGATCAGCACGAACCCCGTCGCGAACGTCCCAACGATCGCGCCCGCGGTCCCCAACGCCGACAGTCGCCCGACGACCCGCCCGGTCTCGTCGAGGCTGGCCAGCTGGATCTTGATCACCGTGGGCGTGACCGCCGACAGGACCGCCGCCGGCGCGAAGAACCCCACGAAAGACAGGAACACGATCGCTGCGACGTCCCGACCGGCCAGCGCCGGCCCGAACAGGGCCACGATCGGCAGCACCAGCAGCGCCAGGATCCCGCCCAGCACGATCGTGGGCCCCAGCAGCAACCGGGGCTCGTACCGATCGGCGAGCTTGCCGCCCAGCCACGTGCCCACGGCGATGCCGGCCAGCACCGTGCCGATGATCCCCGTGTAGGTCTGCAGCGTGTCGCCCACGTAGGGCGCGAGGATCCGGCCGGCCAGGATCTCGAGGACGAGGACGGCGGCGGACGTGGCGAAGACGAGCAGTCCCGCAAGCAGCGACGGCATGGGCGCCAGTATCGTCGCGCGCCGAGGTGTGGGCACGGCGGGCCGCGGGGCGGCCGCGGTGTGGGCACGCAGGGCCGCGGGGCGTCCGCGGTTTGGGTCGGCGAGTTCGCGGTGCCGGCTGCGGACGATGGAGCGCCACGTGACCCCGGCAACGCCGATCGTTCCCGGCACCGGTTGTGTGGGGCAGGTGCTCGACCGGGCGTGCTGTGCGAGGCTGGGGGCTGTTGCCACACCCAGCGCCCCGGGGCCGGGTGGTGGCGCACGACCCGGCCGACCCGGACCCGCGACGACGATCCGGTGGGCCGCAAGGAGGAATGATGGGTGACGCGAGCAAGAGCGTGGCCGGAAGCGCGGCGGGCACCCTCACCGGCGCGGTCTCCGCCCACTTGGTGGAGGACCTGTCGTCCGACGCGGCCCTGCGGGCGTTCCTCGGCGGACTGCCCGGCGTCGACGAGGTCGGCGCGGCCGGCCGTGCCGCGCAGCTCGCCACGCGCTCGATCAAGCGCGAATCGAAGCTGTGGGCGCTCGACGCCGCCATCCGCATGACCGACCTCACGTCGCTGGAGGGGGCGGACACGCCCGGGCGCATCCGCCAGCTGGCCGCCAAGGCGGTGCGGCCCGACCCCTCCGACGCTGACGTGCCGTCGGACGCGGAGGTGTGCGTCTACCCCGACATGCTGCCTCACGCCGCACCCGTGGTCGCCGGCAGCAGCGTGGCGCTGGCGTCGGTGGCGACCGCGTTCCCGTCGGGGCGCGCCTCGCTGGAGGTCAAGCTCGCCGACGTGCGTGACGCGATCTCCGCCGGTGCCGACGAGGTCGACATGGTCATCGACCGCGGCGCGTTCCTGTCGGGGCGCTACGCCCAGGTCGCCGAGGAGATCGCCGCGGTCAAGAAGGCCACCGGCTCGGCGCACCTCAAGGTCATCCTCGAAACCGGCGAGCTGCAGACCCTCGACAACGTCCGGCGTGCCTCATGGCTGGCGATCGCCTCCGGTGCCGATGTGATCAAGACCTCCACCGGCAAGGTCTCGCCCGCGGCGACGCCGTCGACAGTCCTCGTGATGCTCCAGGCGGTCCGTGACGTGGCGCGCGCCACCGGCAAGGTGGTCGGGGTCAAGGCCGCCGGCGGGATCCGCACCGCCAAGGACGCCGTGCGCTACCTCGTGCTCGTCCACGAGGTCGCCGGGGTGGAGTGGCTGACCCCCGAGCGCTTCCGCTTCGGCGCATCGACCTTGCTCAACGACTTGCTGATGCAGCGCACGAAGCAGCTCACCGGCCGGTACCACGGCCGCGACTACGTCACCTTGGACTGATTGCGATGACTGAGCTCGACCACCCCGCCGAGTGGACGTACGCGCCCGCCCCGGAGTCGCGCGACATCGCCCGGCTGCGCTCCAGCTACGGGCTGTTCATCGGCGGCGAGTTCGTCGACGCCGCCGACGGCGCGACGATGAAGACGATCAACCCGGCCACCGAGGAGGTCCTCGCCGAGGTGGCCGTGGCCGGCGCCGCTGACGTCGACGCCGCGGTCGCCGCCGCGCGCAAGGCCGCCGGAGGACCGTGGCGCAGCATGTCGGGGGCGCAGCGCGCGAAGTACCTGTTCCGCGTCGCGCGCGTCCTCGCCGAGCGCTCGCGGGAGCTGTCGGTCCTCGAGACGCTCGACAACGGCAAGCCGATCCGCGAGAGCCGCGACAGCGACATCCCCGCGGTGGTCGCGTGGTTCTTCCACTACGCCGGGTGGGCCGACAAGCTCGAGTACGCCGGCTACGGCCCGTCACCGCAGCCGGTCGGCGTCGCCGGCCAGGTGATCCCGTGGAACTTCCCGCTGCTGATGGCGGCCTGGAAGCTCGCGCCGGCGCTGGCGACGGGCAACACCGTGGTGCTCAAGCCCGCCGAGACCACCCCGCTCACCGCGATGGTCCTTGCCGAGATCTTCGCCGAAGCCGACCTGCCGCCCGGCGTGGTCAACATCGTCACCGGGGCGGGGGAGACCGGGCGTCACCTCGTCGCCCACCCGGGCGTGGACAAGGTCGCGTTCACCGGCTCCACCGAGGTGGGCAAGGAGATCCAGCGCCGCGTGGCCGGCACGGGCAAGCGGGTCACCCTCGAGCTTGGCGGCAAGGCCGCCAACGTCGTGTTCGAGGACGCCGCGATCGACCAGGCCGTCGAGGGCATCGTCAACGGCATCTTCTTCAACCAGGGCCATGTGTGCTGCGCAGGCTCTCGCCTGCTGGTGCAGGAATCGGTCGCCGACGCGGTCCTCGACCGGCTCAAGGAGCGCCTGGCGACGCTGCGGTTGGGCGACCCGCTCGACAAGAACACCGACATCGGGGCGATCAACTCCGCTGAGCAGCTTCAGCGCATCCGCGAGCTGTCCGACGTCGGTGACGCCGAGGGCGCGGAGCGCTGGCAGGTCGACTGCGACCTGCCGACGCAGGGCTATTGGTTCCCCCCGACGCTGTTCACCGGCGTGAGCCAGTCCCACCGCATCGCCCGCGAGGAGATCTTCGGTCCCGTTCTGTCGGTGCTGACCTTCCGCACCCCTAACGAAGCGGTTGAAAAGGCCAACAACTCTCCCTACGGGCTGTCGGCCGGCGTGTGGACCGAGAAGGGCTCGCGGATCCTGTGGATGGCCGAGCAGCTGCGCGCCGGTGTGGTGTGGGCCAACACGTTCAACCGCTTCGACCCCTCCAGCCCGTTCGGGGGCTACAAGGAGTCGGGTTTCGGGCGCGAGGGCGGCCGGCACGGGCTCGAGCCGTACCTGGAGGTCGACGATGGCTGACGACACCCGCGTGGCGGTCCGCCGCACCGCCAAGCTGTTCGTGGGCGGGGCGTTTCCCCGGTCGGAGTCGGGGCGCAGCTACCCCGTGCACGCCTCCAACGGGGACCTGCTGGCACACGTCTCCCAGGCGTCGCGCAAGGACGCCCGCGACGCGGTGGTCGCCGCGCGAGGTGCGTGGTCGGGCTGGGCGGCGCGCACCCCCTACAACCGTGGGCAGGTGCTCTACCGCGTCGCCGAGCTGATGGAAGGCCGGCGCGACCAGTTCGTCGAGGAGGTCCGCGCCGCCGAGGGAGGCCGCAAGCGCCAGCACTCTGAGCAGGTTGACGCCGCCATCGACCGGTGGGTGTGGTACGCCGGCTGGGCCGACAAGCTCGCCCAGGTCGACGGCGCCCAGAACCCCGTCGCCGGGCCGTACTTCAACTTCAGCCTGCCCGAGCCCACCGGCGTGGTCGCGGTGATCGCACCTCAGCAGTCCAGCTTGCTGGGGCTCGTCAGCGTCCTCGCGCCGGTCATCGTGACCGGCAACACCGCCGTGGTGCTGGCCAGCGCCGAGCGCCCGCTGCCGTCGATCAGCCTCACCGAGGTGCTGGCCACCAGCGACGTCCCGGCTGGGGTGATCAACCTGCTGACCGGCTACCCCTCGGAGATCGCCCCGGTTCTGGCGGCGCACATGGAAGTCGCCGCCATCGACCTGTCGGGTGTGGCCGGCACCGACGTCGACGCGGGCGAGCTGGCCGTCGCCGCGGCGGAGAACGTCAAGCGCGTGCGGATGCCCGCAGAGCGCGAGCCCGACTGGAGCCGCGCCCCGACGCCGCGGGCGATGCTGCGCTTCACCGAGACCAAGACCGTCTGGCACCCGATCGGGCGCTGACCCGGCACGCCGGCGCTTTCACCGAGACCCCTGGCGCCGGTCTGGCGCTGGTCGGGCGCTGACCCTGGCGCCGGTGTGGCGCTGACCCGGCACGCCGGCGCTACGCTTCGGGGCTGACCCGCGCCGCCAGCCGGGCCACCCACAACAGGAGCCGACGTGACGACCGAGCGCACCACCCCCGAGCAGGCCAGCGACCTGGGCGACGCCCACCCCGCCGAGCTGCCGCCCGACCTCGACGTGACCTACACCGAGGTCGCCGAGGACGCCGACGACAGCGTCAGCGATCACCACACCTCGATGGAGACCATCGTCGAGCTGTGCAAGCGCCGCGGGCTGATCTTCCAGTCCTCGGAGATCTACGGAGGGCTGCGCGGCGCGTGGGACTTCGGTCCGCTGGGCGCGGCGCTCAAGGACAACGTCAAGGCTGCGTGGAAGCGCGACATGCTCCAGCTGCGCGGCGACGTGGTGCAGCTCGACGCGTCGATCTTGATGCACCCCCGGGTGTGGGAGGCCTCCGGCCATGTCGAGGGCTTCACCGACCCCCTCGTGGAGTGCCGCACCTGCAACGCGCGGTTCCGGGAGGACCTGGTCACCCAGGGCGACGCGAGCACGTACGAGTGCCCCCGCAGCGACTACTCGCTGTGCGACTTCGGGGCGGCCAAGCAGTTCAACTTGATGTTCCAGACCCACGTGGGCCCCACCCAGGAGTCGGGCTCGGAGGTGTGGATGCGCCCCGAGACCGCCCAGGCGATGTTCGTCGACTTCGCCCACGTGCAGCTGACGAGCCGCCAGAAGATCCCGTTCGGCATCGCGCAGGTCGGCAAGTCGTTCCGCAACGAGATCACGCCGCGCAACTTCATCTTCCGCGTCCGCGAGTTCGAGCAGATGGAGATGGAGTACTTCGTGCGGCCGGGCACAGACGAGGCTTGGCACGACTACTGGATCAAGGCCCGCTGGGACTGGTACATCCGCCACGGGATGCGCCCCGACCACCTGCGGATCCGTCCGCACGCCGCTGACGAGCTCAGCCACTACGCCAAGCGGACCGTCGACGTGGAGTACCGGTTCCCGTTCGCCTGGTCCGAGCTGGAGGGCATCGCCAACCGCACCGATTTCGACTTGTCGCGTCACTCGGAGTTCAGCGGGCGTGACTTGTCGTACTACGACGGCACGCGCGACGAGCGCTACATCCCTTACGTGGTGGAGCCCGCCGCCGGCGTGGACCGGTCCGCGCTGGCATTCCTCGTTGACGCCTACCGCGACGAGGAGGCCCCGACGGCCAAGGGCGGCACCGAGCGCCGGGTGCGCTTGGCGCTGCACCACACGCTCGCGCCGGTGAAGGCAGCGGTGCTGCCGCTGTCACGCAACGACAAGCTCGTGCCCACCGCGCAGGAGGTGGCCGACATCCTGCGCCCACACTGGATGATCCAGTACGACGACGCAGGCTCGATCGGCAAGCGCTACCGGCGCCAGGACGAGGTCGGCACGCCGTTCTGCGTCACGGTGGACTTCGAGACGGTCGAGGACGACCGCGCCGTGACGGTGCGCGACCGCGACTCGATGCACCAGGACCGGGTATCGATCGACCGCCTGCAGGGCTACCTCGCCGAACGGCTGCACCTGGAGGCCTGACCGGGGCGGGCGGGGCTCACTGCCGGCGCTCGACCGGTGTGCAGGCGTCGGCCGTTGGCCGGGGTGGGCGGGGCTCACTGCCGGCGCTCGACCGGTGTGCAGGCGTCGGCCGTTGGCCTGGCGGGTCGCGCGCGGCCCTCAGTGCCAGCCGCCCCAGCGGCGGTAGGGATCGGGTGGGGCGTCGGGCGCACGGTCGGGTTCGCCGGGCTGGGACGGGCGGTCGCGGGGCTGTGCTGCCATCCGCGCGATGTCGTCCTCCATGTTGCGGATGCGCTCGAGTAGCTCGGCCAGAGCGCGGGCCGCCCACGCGGCCAGCCGCAGCGCGGCGCCAGCCACGAAGGTCAGCAGCCAAGCCACCACCGCGAAGGCCTCCTCGCCCCCTCGGAACAACAGCCCGCCGGCCACGACTCCCGCGATGCCCGCCGCGTACACCAGCGCCTCGGCCACCCGGGCGGCGACCAGCAGCTCGCGTGTCTTGACGTGCTCCATCGCCCCTCCCGCGTGAGGATCTCTTGTTGCTACGCGTCCCGGCTGGCCCGCCGGCCTGCACCCCATGGTGCCCCGGGTGCGGGACGCTGACCCGCCTGCAGGTGAGGTGACGCGCTCCTTGCGTCGCACGACGTTGCGATTCCGACGTCCTAGCACGTCGCAAACGCAACCTCGTGCGCAACGCGGGGTCAACTGCTCCCGAGCGCCGAGGTTGCGCCGCACGCCCCGCACCACGCGACCCGCCGCGCCACGCGACCCACCTCGACCCGCACGCCCCGCACCACGCGACCCGCCGCTCCGCCGCGACCCGCCTCGACGCCCTGCACGGCCTGCCGGCCCTGCACGTCCCGCACGACTCTGGTCCCTTATCCCATGACCGAGCCGGTGCCCGATGCTACGATCCGGTTCGTGGGAGGACGTCCGGGCATTCGCGAACGTGCCGAGGAGATCGAGCGCGCGAGTCTGTCGACGTGGGCCGCGCTCGCGGGGGAGAGCAAGGGACGGGACCGGCACGAGGAGCCGGACCCGATCCGAACCGCTTTCCAGCAGGACCGCGACCGCATCCTCCACTGCGACGCCTTCGCTCGGCTCGGCGGTAAGGCCGACACGTTCGTGCCCGCAGAAGCGCGGGCGCCCCACCGGGGCTGGCGCACCCGGCTGTCGCACACGCTGGCGGCCACCCAACTCGCCCGCACCCTCGCCCGAGGGTTGCGGCTCAACGAGGACCTCGCCGAGGCCGTGGCCAGCGGCCATGCCCTCGGTGCCCCCCCGTTTGGTCCCGCCGGCGTCGAGGCGCTGACCGAGGTCCTCGGCTCGCCGTTCTCGGTTGGGGAGCAGAGCCTGCGGACCGTCGAGCGGCTCGAGCGCCGCGGCCGAGGGCTGAACCTGACGTGGGAGGTCCGCGACGGCATCCTCCACCACGGCGAGCGTGGCGCCGCGTCCACGCTGGAAGGGCAAGTGGCTGCCTTGGCGGTGCGGTTGGCCGAGTTGCTGCACGGCCTGGCGGCGGCGCTGCAAGCCGGTGTCGTCCAGCTCGACGACGTGCCGCTGCGCGTGCGCACTGGATTGGGCACCGACCACGGTCGCCGGGTGGCCACGGTGGTCGAGGACGTGGTCGCCACCTCCGCCGACCGCCCGGAGATCGCGGCGAGTCCCACCGTCGCAGGGCTGCTGAGCGAGCTCGAGGCGTTCCTCGACGCTGCCGTCCACGAGCGGTCCGCAGCACAGGCCGAGGCCGACCGCGCGGTGCACTGCCTGCAAAGCCTCGCGATCTTCTACCGCACACGGGTCGCACCCGACCCCGACCGCGCCACCACGGAGGACACCGACGGGTCCGACATCCAGACGTCGGTCGTCGACCATCTCGTCGGGGCGACCGACAGCGAGATCGGCGAGGCGTTCACCTCGACCTTCCGGCCGTCAGGGCACGCCGACGCCTGACGACGCGCGGCCGGCTTCAGTTGCGGCAGCCGTGCACAGTCGGCTCGTGGCCCACACCCGTCGTGCTCTCGACTCGTACACTCGCACCCGCGGCACGAAAGGGGACCGGTGGCTGGGCGAATCAGCGACGCCGACATCCAGGCCCTGCGCGAACGCGCGGACATCGCCGCAGTTGTCGGTGACTACACGGCGCTAAAGCGGGCGGGTACCCGCCTGAAGGGCCTGTGCCCGTTCCACTCCGAGCGCACGCCCTCGTTCACCGTCGACCAGGCACGAGGGCTGTACCACTGCTTCGGCTGCGACGAGGGCGGCGACGTCTACGGCTTCCTCATGCGCGTCGAGGCGCTGAGCTTCCCAGAGGCCGTCGAGCGACTGGCGCGGCTGACCGGCTACGAGCTGACCTACGAGGAGCTGTCGCCCGGCCAGCGCCGGGCGCTAGGGCGGCGCACGCGTCTGACCGACTGCGTGGGAGAGGCGGCGAGCTACTTCCACGCGCTGTTGTTCGAGGAGCAAGGCGCTGCCGCGCGCGACTACCTCAAGCAGCGCGGGCTGAGCCGGGAGCACGCCGAGCACTTCCGCATCGGGTGGGCCCCTGACCGCTGGGACGCGCTGGTGCGGCACCTATCCGGTCAAGGGTTCAGCCAGGACGAGATCGCCGCCGCCGGGCTGGCGAGCAAGGGTGCGCGGGGGCTGATCGATCGCTTCCGCGGGCGGGTGGTGTTTCCCATCTTCGACGCCGGCGGCCGCGACGTCGTCGCGTTCGGCGGTCGGATCCTGCCCACGGTCGAGCTGCAGACCGGCCCCCGCGACGGGGAGGCGCCGAAGTACATCAACTCGCCCGAGAGCGAGGTCTACACCAAGTCCAAGATCCTCTACGGTCTGAACTGGGCCCGCGCCGAAGTCCAGCGCCGGGACACCGTGCTCGTCGTCGAGGGCTACATGGACGTCATCGGCCTGCATGTCGCCGGGGTGCGCCACGCGGTTGCCACCTGCGGGACGTCGCTGACCGCCGAGCACTTCCGTCTCGTGGAGAAGTTCGCGCGCCGGGTGGTATTGGCTCTCGACGCCGACGACGCCGGCTTCGCAGCCGCCGACCGAGCCCGGGCCCTGGCCGAGGAGGCGGGCATCCGCGAGGTGGGCGTGCTGCCGCTGCCTGCTGACACCGACCCCGCCGACTTGGCTAGCGAGGGAACTGACGCCGTCGAGCGCGCCCTCGGCGGCATCCAGACCGCGGTGGAGTTTCAGATCGGGCATCTGATGCGCGGCGCGGACACCTCGACGCCCGAGGGGCAGATCGAGGCGTACCGGCAGACGTTCCCGTTGCTCGCGCGCATCGCCGATCGGGCCTTGCGCTACCGCTACGTGCGCGACGTCGTCGCCCCGGTGGTGCGGCTGTCTGCGGATCGGATCGAAGCCGAGCTGGACCAAGAGACATCTCGCCAGGCGCACGCGCCGGCGGCCCTCGTGCCCGCCGGCCCCGCGCCGGGTGCCGACCCCGGGCTGCCCCGTGACCCGCAGCTGCGCCTTGAGCGCCAGGTGCTGCAGGTGGCCCTGCAGCTTCCCGAGCTCCTGCCCGCGGAGTGGCACGAGGTCGACGAGGACTGCTTCACCGCGGCGGCGTCCAAGACGCTGCTCGCCGCCCTCCGGGCGACCCCCGACGGCAGCCTCGACGCCGTGCTCGACCGCTTGCCCGACGACGACGCACGCACCCGCGTTCGGCGACTCGCGCTCGCGGAGCTGACCGTCGATCCTGACGAGTCTGCCGTGTCGGAACTGATCGGCCGGTTGCGGGCCCGGGCGATCGATCGTCGAATCACCGAGATCGTCGAGCGTTTGACCGCCGGCGCGGAACAGCTCACGACCGAAGAGCGCCGCCGGCTGAGCGCCGAGCACTACGATCTGCGCCGTCAGCGCGACGCGATCGTCGAGGGGAGGCACGCCGCGCGCTTGTAGCGCGGCGAACTGCGATGGACACGTCGGGCAGCCGTCGACCGCAGGGCAGTGGCGCCCCGCCTGTCGAGCCGGTGCCCGACAGCCCGCAACCCCTGGACGAAGCCGCGACAGCGCCGCGCGCTGAGCGGGGCGCCCTGCGCGGCGGAGAGGATCTGGGCGGCGTCGGCGACCCGGTGCGCCGTTATCTCGACGAGATCGGGCGGGTGCCTCTGCTGACCCCCGAAGAGGAGGTTGACCTGGCCAAGCGCACCGACGCGGGAGCGGAGGCCGAGGCGATGCTCGCCGCCGACGACGGCCGGCTCGACGTGGCCGTCCGTCAGCGCCTGCGCCGGATCGAGCGGGGCGGGGAGCTGGCCAAGCGCCGGCTCGTCGAGGCCAACCTCCGGCTCGTCGTGTCGATCGCCAAACGCCACATCGGGCGCGGCCTGACACTGCTCGACTTGATCCAGGAGGGCAACCTCGGCCTCATCCGCGCGGTGGACAAGTTCGACTACACGCGCGGCTACAAGTTCTCGACGTACGCGACGTGGTGGATCCGCCAGGCGATCAGCCGCGCGATCGCCGATCAGGCCCGCACGATCCGCATCCCGGTGCACATGGTCGAGCTGATCCATCGGGTCACGCGCACGCAGCGGCAGCTACTCCAGCAGCTGGGTCGGGAGCCGACCATCACCGAGATCGCCGCCGCCGTCGAGCTGCCCCCCGAGCGCGTCCGGGAGGTTCAGCGGCTTGCCCTCGACCCGGTCAGCCTCGAGAGCCCCGTCGGCGAGGAGGACGAGTCGAGCCTGGCCGACTTCATCGAGGACACCGAGGCGATCGTGCCGGCCGAGGCCGCCAGCTTCGTGCTTCTCCGCGAGCAGCTCGCGGGCATCCTGCACACCCTGAGCGACCGTGAGCAGAGCGTGCTGCGCCTGCGCTTCGGGATGGACGACGGGCTGCCGCGCACGCTGGAAGAGGTCGGCGAAGAGTTCGGCATCACCCGCGAGCGCGTGCGGCAGATCGAAGCGAAGACGCTGTCGAAGCTGCGCCACCCCTCCCGCGCGCAGAAGCTGCGCGGCTACCTCGACGGGATCTAGCGGCTACGCGCCCGAGGGGCCCGAGGAGCCCGAAGAGCCCTCGTCCCCCTCGTGGAGTCGGTCCGTGATTTTCGTGACGCCCTCGGTGGCTTTGTCCTCGAGGACCTTGCCCGCCCGGCCGGCGACCTGGCGCACCTCCGCACCGACCTGCTGAGCCGGTTGGGAGCGCGCAAGATTCCGCGACCATGCGGAGATCTGCTCGTATCGCTGGCGCCCGGCCCGCGCGCCCAAGATGTAGCCGATCATCCCGCCAAGGAGTAGGCCCAGTCGGAAGCTGAACAAACGCATTTGCACGATCCTCTCCGCCGCTTGGATGCTGCGGGGGTCCTATCCGTCTGCGCAGGTTCTCACACCTGCAGAGCGGACGAACGTGGCTCCGGGGGCCGGGCTCGAACCGGCGACCCTCTGATTAACAGTCAGATGCTCTGCCAACTGAGCTACCCCGGAAGGACGATGCAACGATACCAGCGGCCGCCAAGCCGTTCATGGGCGCCCGCCCGTTGCCTGTGGGGACAGCAGGGCGGCGACCAGTCCCATGACGGCGCGATGGGCGGTTGCCGACCCGTATGTCACGGTCAGGCACCCGTGTTCGTGCTTGTTGTGCCGGATCCCTACGTCTGGCACCGCGCGATAGGGCTTGGTGAACTGCTCGGAGGGGATGCCGGTTACCTCGCTCCACCATGCCGTGGCCGCGGCAAGATCCAGCCCGTCGTGGAGGTAGAGCCGGCAACGAAAGCGGCTCTCGTCGGGTTCGAAGAAGCGGCGAAACCACCGACAGAACAGGCTGATGAAGCGCGGATCACTGTTGGCCAACGAGACTCGGCCATCGCGCTTGGCGCCCTCGCCGGCATACAGGGCGGTGCCTGCGATGAGCAGGTCACGGTCGGACAGCCTCGAGATGGTCTCGAGGCCGGCTTGGTGCAGCGCGGCGATCTCGGCCGCTTTGCGCCGCGCCAGCACGTTGGGCCGGCGCGCACGAGCCGTGGCCGACTCCCGCGGCCGGTCCCGTGGGTCGAACGCCACGTCGCGCACCCACACCGAAACCGAGCTCTTGGCCACGCCGAGCTCGGTGGCGATGCTCTGCAGCGTCCACGCCTGGGCCCGCAGCTCGCGCGCCCGCTCTCGCTCCGCCAGCTTGCCCCGGTATCCCATCGGCCCTCCGATCGAACAGGAGTTCTATTACGCTGAGAGTACCCCGACCATGTGACCGCCAGGGCCGGGTATCCACAACCCGTTGCTGGCTATCCGGCGGGGCGTTGCGGCTGCCGGTGGGCTAGCCTCCCGGCCAGGGCCCGTAGCTCAGTGGTCAGAGCAGGGGACTCATAATCCCTTGGTCGTGGGTTCGATCCCCACCGGGCCCACGGGCGTGGTTCGCTGGTCGGTGACTCGGTGCCACGGCACTGTACGGGCAAGGTGCTCCGTGACAACTGTCGGCCGGGGTTCGCGTGTGGGGAGTGGCGGGTTCCCCACGTGAGGCGGTCCGGGGCTAGCCTGACCGTCGGCTGAGGGTAGGAGCGGTATGGCCTACGCGCGCATCACCACCGACCCACGGCAGATGGGTGGCCAGCCGTGCATCCGTGGGCTGCGCATCCCCGTGGCGACCGTGGTCGCGATGGTCGCTGATCGCATGAGCGTCGACGAGATCGTTGCGGCCTACCCCGATCTCGAGC
>SLAO01000022.1 GCA_007126835.1 Nitriliruptorales bacterium
CAAGCAGGGAGCCGCACATGCTCGACTTCATCTTCGACGCACCACTGCCGACCGGGATCATCGGCGCTGTCATCCTGCTGGTCCTCGTCGGCTACCTGATCGTCCGCCGGATCCAGGTGGCCGGGCCGAACGAGGCCTACATCATCACCGGCCGCAAGGGCCAAGGCGGGGTCAAGAACCCCGAGACCGGCGAGATCTCCACCGACCTGTCCGGTCAGAAGGTCGTGATGGGCGCCAGCGTCTTCGTGCTGCCGTTCATCCAGAAGCTCCACGTCCTCGACCTGTCCAGCCGACGGATCTCGGTCGGGGTCCGGGGGGCGGTCAGCCAGCAGGGCGTCAAGACCGACCTCGAAGGAGTTGCGATCGTCAAGGTCGGCGGCAACGAGGACTCGATCCGAGCGTCCGCGCAGCGCTTCCTGACCCAGCAGGACGACATCGTCCCGTTCACCCAGGAGGTCCTGTCCGGGTCGCTGCGTGCGATCGTCGGGCGACTGACCGTCGAGGAGATCATCCGCGACCGGGCCGCGTTCGCGTCCGAGGTCGCTGAGGAGGCCGAGACCAGCCTCACCAACCAGGGCCTGACGCTGGACACCTTCCAACTCCAGGACATCCAGACGGAGGGCAACTACCTCGCCGACCTCGGACGTCCGGAGTCGGCTCGCGTGGAGCAGGAAGCCGAGATCGCCGAGGCCAAGGCCCGGCAGGCGTCCGAGCAGGAGCGACTGCGTGCCGAGGAGGAGATCGCCAACTCCGAGCGCCAGCTCGAGCTTCGAAAGGCCGAGATCAAAGCCGAGACCGACGAGGCCAACGCCCAGGCCGCGGCCGCCGGGCCGCTGCGCGAAGCGTCACGCAACCAGGAAGTCGTCTCCGAGCAGGAGCGGGTCGCCGAGCGCGAGGCGAGCCTGCGCGACCGGCAACTCGACGCCGAGGTGCGCAAGCCCGCCGACGCCGAGCGCTACAAGGTCGAGCAGGAGGCCGAGGGGCAGAAGAACTCGGCGATCTTCGAGGCCGAGGCCGAGCGGGACCGCCGCGCGAAGATGGCCGAGGCCGTGGAGCTCGAGGGCAACGCCGAGGCCGAGGCGATCCGCGCCAAGGGCCGGGCGGAGGCCGAAGCCCGCGAGAAGAACGCCGAGGCGTTCCGCCTCTACGGCGACGCCGCGGTGGTCGACATGCTCACCAGCGTCCTGCCCGAGGTAGTCCGCGCCGCGTCCGAGCCGATGAGCGAGATCGAGAAGATGACCGTCATCTCGACCGACGGGGCCTCGAGCCTCGCGAAGAACGTGGCGAGCAACCTCGAGCAGGGCCTGCAGATCGGCTCGGATCTGACCGGCGTGGACCTGCGCGGCCTGTTCGCCCGGCTCGGCGAACGACCCAGCCGCGGCGAGGGCGACAGCGGCGTCGTCGAGCAGCTCGCCGGGGCCGCCGACCGCGCCGCGGGCGCCGCCGGGTCGTCGGGCGGGTCCGAGGGACAAGCCAGGGCCACTGACGAGTCCGGACGCCCCGCTCGGTCGTCGGGCGAGTCCGAGGGACAAGCCGGCGCCGAGTGAGGCGCGGTGGCGTCCCGCGGGCCCCGGTTCAGCGGCAGACCGGCTGTGACCGGCCTGCCTCCCGGCCCATCGGAGCTCGCTCGCGGGTCAGCCGTCCAAGCCTCGGTCGGAGGCGCCCACGAGCCGCTCGCCGAACAGCCGCTCGCTGACGCCAGTCTGGTCGAGGTACATGCAGATCCCGCCGTTGAAGAACGGCCAGCCGCCACCGAGCAGCATGCACGTGTCGATGTCGCGAGCGTCGGCGACGACGCCCTCGTCGAGGATGCGTTTGACCTCGTCGGCGACGGCCTCGACGGAGCGGCGGCTGACCTCCTCGGGCTCCCAGGGCTGTGCGCCCTCGCGGATCTGCCACGCCTCGACGATCTCAGGGTAGGGCACCCGCCCCTGGGACCAGTCGTACACGGCCGGGACGTCGAGCTCGGCGAGGCGCTCGATGTTGGCGTCGACGGCGAACCGGTCTGGGAACGCGTCGGCCATGACCCGCGCCACGTGGGCGGCCACACCGAACCCGATGAGCCCCAGCAGCTCGTAGGGCCCCATCGGCAACCCGCGGGACTTCTCCGCGTCATCAATGACCGTGAAGGGGGTGCCGTCGCTGGCGGCCTTACCGCACTCGTCCATCCAGCGGAACAGAATACGGTTGAACACGAAGCCGGTGGAGTCGCCGCAGAGCACCGCGGACTTGCGTAGCTGCTTTCCGACTTCGAACGCCGTCGCGGTGGTCACGTCGTTGGTCTGCTCGGCGCGGATGATCTCGAGCAGCGGCATCACGGCGACCGGGTTGAAGAAGTGCATGCCCACGACCCGTTCGGGGTGGGCTAGGCCGGCGGCCATGTCCGACACCGACAGCGACGAGGTGTTGGTCGCCAAGATCGCGCCCTCGTCGACGACCTGCTCGACCTCGGCGAAGATCTTGCGCTTGAGGTCGGCAACCTCGACCACCGCTTCGAGGACGAGGTCGGCTCCGCCGAGGGGCTCGTAGTCGAGGGTGTACTCGACCAGGGACTTCAGGAATCCCGCCTTGGGCTCTGGCAACCGACCGCGCTGCACGCGCTTGTCAAGGTGCCCTTCGATGTGCGTCCGCGCCTGCTCGAGCACGCTCGCGTCGACGTCCTTCATCACCAGCGGCACCTCGAGCCGTTCGAGCAGCAGCGCTCCGAGCTGCGAACCCATCAGCCCCGCGCCGACCACTGCGACCTTGCGCATGGGGCGGGCGGGTACGTCGGGCTTGCCGGGCTGGCGTTTCACCCGGCTCTGGGTCAGGTCGAAGCTGTACACCGACGCCTGGGCGTGACGGGCCGGCACCAGCTCGGCGAGCGCGGCGATCTCGCGCTCGCGACCCTCGGCCAGATCCCCGCCGCGCGCGGCGAACTCGACCAGGTCGATCGCGCGGTAGGGCGCGGGGGTCGCGCCGTGTGTGCGCTGATCCGCGGTCTGGCGTGCGTTCGCGAGCGCTTCGTCGAGACCGTCGGCCGACGGCGTCGGTCGGTCGATGACCTCCTCACCGGTGACGAGGCGCTCGAGCAGCTCGATCGACGCGTCGTTGAAGTCAACAGCCGGGATCAGCCGGTCTGCGAGCCCGCGGTCGACGACCTCGGGCGCCTTCATGGTGCGGTTGTTTTCCAGGGGCTTGCCGACGATGACGGCGAGAGCCTGCTCGTGGCCGACGAGCCGAGGCACCAGCTGGGTGCCGCCCCACGCCGGCAGGATCGACAAGAAGACCTCCGGGAACGCCACGGGGGCCGCGATGGACGAGATCGTCCGGTAATCGCAGTGCAGCGCGATCTCCAACCCGCCGCCCATGGCCACGCCGTTGATCGCCGCCAGGGTGGGCACAGGCAGCGCGGCGATCCGCGCGAACGCCTCGTGGCCCGCGCGCGCTGCCTGCTCGCCCGACCTCGCGTCGAGGCCCACGAACTCGTGCAGGTCCGCCCCCGCCGCGAAGCTGAACGGCTTGCCGGTCAGCATGACGCCCTTGAGGTCGGGTTGAGCCTCCAGCTCGTCGAGGGCCGCCGACAGCGATTCGAGCGCGGCCTGGCTGAAGACGCTCGGCTTCCGGTGGCCGGCGCCGTTGTCCATGGTGACGACCGCGAGTTGTCCCGCCCGCGACCGCTGGTGGTAGGTGACCTTGAACTGGGTGACCGCGTCAGTCATGCCTGCGCCTCCTGTCGTGTGCGAGCGGCTGGGGCGGCGACCGCTACAGCTTCTCCCAGAGGACCGCGGCGCCCATCCCCAACCCGACGCACAAGGTGGTCATGCCATAGCGCGCGTCGGGCCGGGCGTGCAAGGCGTGGGCGAGCTGCTGGGTCAGGCGAGCGCCGCTCATCGCCAGGGGGTGGCCGAGGGCGATCGCCCCGCCGTAGGGGTTGACCTTGTCGGTGTCCAGCGGCAGGCCGAAGTGGTCGAGGAAGCCGACGCACTGCACCGCGAAGGCCTCGTTCATCTCGACGACGTCGATCTCGTCGAGGGTCATCGAGTTGCGGTCCAGCAACCGCTCGGTGGCGGGAATGGGCCCGCGTCCCATGGTCTCTGGCTCGACACCGACGAAGGCGTAGTCGACCAGCCGCATGCGCGCCGGCAGGCCGAGCTCGGCGGCGACGGAAGCGTCGGCCAGCAACACGGCCCCTGCGCCGTCGTTGAGCCCGGCGGCATTGCCCGCGGTCACCCGGCCTCCGGCTCTAAACGGGGTCTGCAGCTTAGCCAAGTCCTCCAGCGTGGTCCCGGGCCGGGGGTGCTCGTCGTCGGTGACGACCCGCCAACCGTCCTCGCTCCACACCGTCATCGGGACGACGTGGCCCTCGAAGACCCCCTCGGTCTGAGCCTTGGCCACGCGCTCCTGGCTGATCACCGCGTACTCGTCACAGCGCTCGCGGGTGACGGTGGGCCACTCGTCGTGGAGGTTCTCGGCCGTGGTACCCATCACCAACGCCGACGGGTCGACGAGCGATTCGGCCACGAACCGCGGGTTTGGCTCGATGTCCTCACCCATCGGGTGATGACCCATGTGCTCAACGCCCCCGGCGATGACCACCTGTTGAGCGCCGACGCGGATCGCATTCGCCGCGTTGGTGATCGACGTCAGCGCTCCCGCGCACATGCGGTCCACGGCGTAGCCGGGAACGCTCTTGGGCAGTCCAGCCAGGACCGCCGTGGAACGGCCCATCGTCAGGCCCTGGTCGCCCACCTGGGCGGTGGCCGCCCACACGTTGTCGTCGATGCGGGCCGGGTCGAGGCCTGGCTGGCGAGCCAGCAGTGCCCGGATAGTGCGCACAGCCATGTCGTCCGCCCGGGTGTGGGCGTAGTACCCGTCGTCGCGCGCACGACCGATCGGCAAGCGCACCCCGTCCACGTACACGGTGTCCCGTAGCTGCATGGCTTCCCTCCTGGTCGCGCCCGTGGTGTCGCTGCGGACTTCCAGCGGCGACGGCTGCTCGATGTTACCCGACAGTAACATGCACGGGTTCCGAGCACCACGCAGAGCCCGGGGGACGGCGCAGCGGTGCCGTGCGGATCTGACCCGAACTTGTCATGAAGTTCGCCCACTGCCTGCCGAGGTATGGGTTGTGCTGGGACACGGTGACGCAGGACTGCTGGCGGGCGCGCCCATGGCCGGTCCGCCGATGCCGCACGTGCTGAGCGCATCGCCGCTGCTACCGGGGGGGCCAGCGACGACAGCCGGGCTGCTGACCGGCGGGGCGTTGATCGTCGGGGCGCTCGGGCTCGTCACTGCAGTGGCCGTCTGGCGCAGGTGGCGGGCCCGTTCGGACGCGCGGACGGCAACGCAGAGCGAGGGAGCCGACGACGTCCGGGCCTACCGGCTGCTTGCCGAGCAGGCCTCCGACCTGATCGCACGTCTGGACCCCACGGGGCGGTTCCGGTACGCGTCACCGTCGTGGGAGCAGCTCGGCTGGACCCCCGCGCAGTTGCGCGGGCGCTCGACCTTCGACCTGGTCGCTGAGGCCGACCAGCGCGAGCTGCGCACCGCGTTGTCCCGCGTGGCCGGCGAGGACGAGACCGGTCCGCTGCGCTACCGGCTGCGCAGCGCGCGCGGCTCGGAGATCTGGGTCGAGACGATGGTGCGCGGCATCGTCGACCCCGAGACCGGAGCCCTGTCGGAGATCCAGCTCGCCGCCCGCGACGTCAGCGCCCGCGTCGCGGCCGAGGAAGCGCTGCGCTCGAGCCAAGCGCGCTACCGCATGCTGGTGCAGGGATTGCGCGAGGTCGTGTTCGAGACCGACCTGCAGGGCCGCTGGACGTTTCTGTCCGCACCTTGGGCGCAGCTGACCGGGTACGGCGTGCCGGAGTCCCTCGGCCGCGCAGCCACGGAGTTCCTCGATCCGGCGGACCAGGACACCCACCGCGACACGTTCGCCGATTTCGCCCGCAGCAGCCAGGCGGTTCTGGCAGCCACGGTGCGCATCCGCCGGCGAGATGACCAGCGCCGTCTGGTCGAAGTCACCGCCCGCCGGCAGCTGGGTGCCGACGGCTTGACCGTGGGCATCGTGGGCACGCTCGATGACCGCACCGAGACCGAGCTCGCGCGCCGCGAGCGCGACCGGCTCGCGGAGATCCTCGAGGCCACCAGTGACCTGGTGGCGATGTTCGACCTGGAGGGTCACCTGCGCTGGATCAATCCCGCCGGTGCGCGTGCGCTGGGATACCGCAACGAACGCGACCTCGCCGGCCGGCCGTTCGGCAGCCTGCTACCCCTGGGTGAAGACAGCGGCTTGCTCGCCGAAGCCACCAAGGCCGCCGACCAAGGCGGCGTGTGGTCAGGGGAGCTGCTGCTGCGTCGCCGGGACGGCACCGACGTCCCCTTTAGCAAGGTGATCATCGCCCACCGCGACCGCGCCGGGCAGATCGACCGCTTCTCGGCGATCGCCCGCGACATCAGCCAGCGAAAGGAGCTCGAGGACCAGCTGTCCTACCTCGCCCTGCGCGATCCGTTGACCGGGCTGGCCAACCGCACGCTGCTGCTCGACCGGCTCGGCCAGGCCCTGGCACGCAACACCCGCAGCGGCGGCGCCACGGCGGTGCTCTTCTTCGACCTCGACCGCTTCAAGCTGGTCAACGACAGCTTCGGCCACAGCGTCGGTGACGAGCTGCTGCAGGAGCTCGCCACCCGGATCGCCGGCGCCATCCGCCCCTCCGACACCGCCGCTCGATTCGGGGGGGACGAGTTCGTGGTCGTCTGCGAAGGCCTCGACCAGGCCGAGGCGGTTGAGCTCGCCGAGCGCATCGCCACCGAGATCGCGCGGCCCGTGCCCGCCGGCGGGAGACTGCTGGAGCTGTCCACCAGCATCGGGCTCGCGCTCGCCAAGGCCGGTGACGACCCGGCCAAGGTGATCGGCGACGCCGACGCCGCGATGTACCGCGCGAAGGCGGAGGAACCCGGCACCCACCTCGTCTTCGACGAGACGATGCGCTCGGACCAGCAAGAGCGCCTCGACTTGGAGGCCGGGCTGGCGCGCGTCGCCGAGCGGGGGGAGCTCCTCGTCCACTATCAGCCCATCGTGGACATCGTGTCGGGGCGCATGCACAGCGTCGAGGCGCTGGTCCGCTGGAACCACCCGCAACGCGGCATCGTCAGCCCGAACGAGTTCGTTTCGATCGCCGAGGAGTCCGGCGCCATCCTGTCGATCGGCACCTGGGTCCTCGAGGAAGCCGCCCGGACGGTAGCCGGTTGGCGACAGACCTATCCCGAGGCTGCGGACCTGATCGTCAGCGTCAACCTGTCGGGGCGCCAGATCGCGTCGGGTGCCCTGCCCATGCAGGTCGAACGCATCCTCGCTGACACGGGGCTGCCTCCCGAGGCACTGCTGCTGGAGATCACCGAGCGGGTGGTGGTCTCCGACCCGCGGGCCACCATCCAGACCCTTGAGACCATCCGGGCCCAGGGGGTGCGGTTCGCACTCGACGACTTCGGGACCGGCCATGCGCCGCTGACGCACCTGCGTCAGCTGCCCGTCGACGTCGTCAAGGTCGACCGGTCGTTCGTCGTGGGCCTGGGCACGAGCACCGTCGATCGCGCGATCGTCGCGTCCCTGCTTGAGCTCACCAACGGCCTGGGGCTGCAGCTGGTGGCCGAGGGCGCCGACAGCCCACGCCACGTGCGGGAGCTGCGGCGGCTGGGGTGCCGCTACGTGCAGGGCTACCACTTCTCCGCGCCGTTGCCCGCCGCTGAGGCCGCCAACCTCGCGAGCTCGGGATGGGACCCCAGCTGGCTCGACACCGGTGTCCTGCACGCGTAAGCGAACAAAGCCGGCAACGGGTTCAGGACACCGGATAGCCCCGTCCCGACAGGGTCTCGACGAGCTCGCTGATGTGGTCGGGCCCGCGGGTCTCGACCTCGAGCTCGACCTCGACCTCCAGCACTCCCAGGCGCGTGCGCATCCGATGGTGGCCGACCGCGAGGATGTTGGCACCGAGGTCGGCGACCAGCGCGAGCAGAGCTGACAGCGCCCCCGGGCGGTCCTGCAGTCGGGTCCGGAGCGCGAAGTACCGGCCTTCTTCGAACATGCCCGACTGCATGATCCGCTGGAGCAACAGCGGGTCGACGTTGCCGCCGCACAGCACCGCAACGACCGGAGGCCGCAACGCGATGGCACGTTCGAGCACCGCCGCGAGGCCGGCTGCTCCGGCAGGCTCGACGACCTGCTTGGCGCGCTCCACCAGCAACAGCACCGCTCGTGCGATGGCCTCGTCGGTGACCGTGACGACCTCGTCCACGCGCGCGGCGACGTGGGCCAGGGTCAGGTCCCCGGGGCGCTTGACGGCGATGCCGTCGGCCAGCGTCGACGCGCTGTCGATCGGCTTGGGGCGCCCGGCAGCCAGCGAGGCGGGAAACGCCGCGGCTCCCGCAGCCTGCACGCCGATCACGCCGACGTCGGGGCGGACCAACTTGATCGCGCTGGCCACCCCGGCCGCCAGACCGCCACCTCCGATCGGCACGACCACCGTGCCCACATCAGGGACCTGGTCCAGGATCTCGCGGCCCAGCGAGCCCTGTCCGGCGATCACGTCGCGATGGTCGAAGGGGTGGACGTAGGTCGCACCGGACTCGTCGGCGTACGCGACCGAGGCAGCATACGCGTCATCGAACGAGTGCCCTTCGAGCCGGACCTGAGCACCGTACGCCCTGGTGGCCGCGACCTTGGGCAGGGGCGCTCGCTCGGGCATGAACACCGTCGCCGGGCACCCGACAAGCTGCGCGGACAAAGCGACGCCTTGGGCGTGGTTGCCCGCCGACGCGCACACCACCCCCCGGGCGCGCTCGGCGTCGGACAGGCGGTCGATCATGGAGTACGCCCCGCGTAGCTTGAACGACCCGGTGCGCTGGAGGTGCTCACACTTGAGCAGCACCTGTCCGCCGCTGATCGATGACATCGTCCGGCTGCTCTCGATGGGCGTGACCTGCACCACGCCGACGAGACGCTCGGCCGCATCATTGACCTCGTCGAGGCTGACCAGATCCATGACGGTGCACCCTACAAGGCGCCTCCTACAGGGGCGGCCACGGGTACGGGCGCGCCTCCTCGGGAGGGTCGGGAAGCGTTGTCAGGCGCGCGACCTGCGCGGCTCGCTGCTCTAACGCGACGATCTCATCCGCATCGAGCAGCGACGCGAGGCGGTCGGCGACGGGCTCGCCGGCGAACAGCGCATCGGCGAGGCGGCCGGCGTCCGCGCGCAGCTGCCCATCGACCTTGGTGCCCCCCAGCTCCCAGATCACCGTCCGCAGCTTCGGAAGCGGGTGGAAGGCCAGCCCGTGGTCGACGCCGAACAGCCGCCCGTCGTCCTCAGCCCGCAGCACATGGCCCCCCTTGCGGTCGGCGTTGTTGATGAGCAGGTCGAAGACCGCCATGCGCCGCAGGGGCGCATGGTTGGCCGGATCCCCGACGAGCACGAAGTAGTGCTCGGCGGGGTCGTGCGGCACGAACCACTGCACCGAGCCCTCCCCCATCGGCCCGTCCCGCAGGACGGTCGGGGGCACGAGGTCCCACCCCAGGTACGCGCTGACCTCGTAGGCCGCGACCTCCCGTTGGCACAGCGTGCCCGTCGGGAAGTCCCACAGCGGCCGCTCGCCGGCCCGCGGCTTGTAGATGGCCGCGACGCCGCTGCCGGCCTCCCCGACTGTGCACAGCAGCGTGTGGTTGCTCGCGTTGGCCAGGAACCCGCGGGCGTCGAGGCGGTCGGAGGCCAGTCGACCCAGCACCTCAGCGGCTGAGGGGACCATGCCCGTTGTTCGACGGGCAGACGTGCCCGCCAGGGTCGATGGGCCGGCCGCACAACCGGCAGGTCTGCCGGGCCCCCGCCTCCACCGCGTACGCGGCGTGGGCGGCCATGGCGGCGAGCTGGTCGCGGGTCATCCACGCTCGCGCCATCGCGGGCTCGTCGTCGACGTCGCCGGCCTCGTCCTCCTCGGTCGGTAGCTCCTCGACCTCGAGCAGGAAGCGCTCGGCGTCATCGTCCATCCCCAGGCTGATCGACCCTGCTCGCCACACGGGGTCGAGGGGTTCGCGCAGGCGCTGGGCGGTCTCGTCGAGGTCGTCGGGCGTGACCGTGATCCCCGCCCGTCCGAGCAGCTCCTGGGCGAGGTGTGCCAGCGAGCGGACCTGGGCCTTCTCGGCGAGCAACGAGATGCGCCGCTCAGCCGACTCGATCTGGATGTAGAACGTACGCTCGCCGGGCTGACCAACGGCGCCAGCCGTCACGAACTCCACCTGCTCGAACTCGAACGACTCACTCACGGGCGCTCTCCTTGGGGTTTGCCGTCGCCCACGGCCCATCGTCGCCGAACCGCAGCAGCACCGGCTGCTGGCCGCGCACCAGGCGCAACGCGGTGACCGACCCGGGGGACACGTGCAGCCGGCCGAACAAGTCGAGGGGCAGGCCGAGGTAGAAGGCCACCACCGCCTTGATGACATCGGCGTGGCTGACGGCCACGACGGCGTCGCGCCGGTGGTGGTCCACCAACGCCTCGGTGGCTTCGACCGCCCGCGCCTGCATGCCGCGGATCGTCTCGCCCTCCGGGAAGCGCACGAGGGAGGGGGTGGACTGCACCACCCGCCAGCGCCGGGTGCGCGCCACCTGGAGCAGGTGGCGGTCGGTCCACCGGCCGTACTCCACCTCGGCGAGCCCCTCGGCACGAGAGACCTCGCAGTCGATCTCGGCTGCGACGAGCTCGGCGGTCTCCACCGTGCGTCGCACCGGGCTGGTGTACAGCGCTGCGGGCCGGAGTCCAGCGACCCGCTTGCCCGCTTCGCGTGCTTGCGCGCGACCGCGGTCGTCCAACGACGCGTCCGTGCGGCCACCAAGGCGAATCCCGGTCGAAGCGGTCGTCCCGTGGCGGATCAACAGCAGCGTCGTCATCGTCCTCGTGTCCTACAGCTTCCGGGTCGACTGACCCGTCCGGGCGCGTAGCGGCCAGCCTATCGAGGCTACTAGGCTCCCCCACGCTGACCACCGTGCGCGACAGGAGCCACCGATGACCGGGACCCGGACCGAATCCGACTCCATGGGGCAGATGCAGGTCCCCGCAGATGCCTACTACGGAGCGCAGACGCAGCGAGCGTTGGAGAACTTCCCGATCTCGGGTCAGGGCATCCCCCGCCAGGTCGTCCGCGCCCTCGGGCTGATCAAGGCGTCGGCCGCGGTGTTTAACCACAGCAGCGGCGTGCTCGACGACCGTCAGCACCAGGCGATCGTGCAAGCCGCGCAGGAAGTCGCCGACGGCGCGCATGACAGCCATTTCGTCGTCGATGTGTTCCAAACCGGCTCGGGCACGAGCTCGAACATGAACACCAACGAGGTCATCGCCAACCGCGCGATCGAGCTTCTCGGTGGCGAGATGGGCACCAAGGATCCCGTCCACCCCAACGACCACGTCAACGCCGGGCAGTCCTCCAATGACGTCTTTCCCACCGCCGTGCACGTCGCCGCGTACCTGGCCGCCACCGAGGATCTGCTGCCGGCCTTGGAGGGGCTGCAGGAGTCGCTTGCGGCCAAGGCGCAGGCCTTCGCCGAGGTCGTCAAGCCGGGCCGCACCCATCTGATGGACGCCACACCGGTGACGCTGGGGCAGGAGTTCGCCGGCTACGCCCGTCAGGTCGAGCTGGGCTCCGCCAGGGTGCGGGCCGCCCTCGAGCGCGTCTCCGAGCTGCCCTTGGGCGGCACCGCGGTCGGCACCGGATTGAACGCCCCGGAGGGGATGACCGACCGGGTCCTCGACGAGCTCCGGGAACGCACCGGGGCCATCGCGCTGCGCGAGGCCGCAGACCACTTCGAGGCCCAAGGCGCGCGAGACGGGCTGGTCGAGCTCTCCGGGGCGCTCAAGGTCGTGGCCACGTCGCTGACCAAGATCGCCAACGACATCCGACTGATGGGGTCAGGGCCCCGCACCGGCATCGCGGAGCTGCAGCTGCCCGAGATCCAGCCGGGCAGCTCGATCATGCCCGCCAAGGTCAACCCGGTGCTGCCAGAGTCGGTCACGCAGGTGTGCGCGCAGGTGATCGGCAACGACACCGCGGTGACCATCGGCGGAATGAACGGCCACTTCGAGCTCAACGTCTACATCCCGATGATGGCCCGCAACGTCCTCGAGTCGATCAACCTGCTCGCCACCAGCGCGGAGAACTTCGCACGGCAGTGCGTCGACGGATTGACCGCCAACGTGGAGCGAGCACGCGAGCTCGTCGAGAAGGACCTCGCGATCGTGACCGCCCTAGTGCCCGCGATCGGGTACGACAAGAGCGCCGAGCTGTCCAAGCGTGCGCTGGCTGAGGACCGCCCGCTGCGCGACGTGGTCAAGGAAGCCGGTGTGCTGCCCGACGAGGAGGTGGACCGGATCCTCGACATCAAGGCGATGACCGAAGGTGGCGTGCGGTAGCGCAGCCACTGTCAGGCAGGTCGCGGTCGAGCAGTCCGGTGCCGGGGCAGCCGCGGCGGTCCGCTGCCCGTGGGCCCGGTCAGCCGCCCTCGTGCGGGGTCGGCGCGGGCACCCGCGTGAGCGTGGCCGAAAGGTGATGGGTCATGGGCTCACCGACCGCGGCCATGCGCAGCGCGTAGGTCAGCACGTCCCCCTCGACGACGATGTCGCGCTCCACGGCGTCGACCCGCTTCGCGGTCGGGGTGGTGGCCACTGTGGTGCTGGCCAGGCGCAAGGTCGTGCCATCGATCGTGCCGGCGTGGGTTTCGACCACCCCGTTGGGCTGGGCCAGGGTGAGCTCGACCCGGCCGGCGCCGGGCTGGCGCAGGTAGCCGACCTCGGCATGCATCGGCGCCCCGGTGTCAGGGTGGCTCGTGCGCTGCGTGTATGACAGGAACGGCTTGCCGACGTGCCCGAAGGCGATCCGCTCCCGGTAGGCAAACGGCGCGATCGTCGGGTACTTCCCGGCCCCGGTGCCCTCCCATTGCCCGAGGAGGAAGCCCAGGGCGGCGATGTCAGGGTGCAGGTCAGGCATGGTCGCCATCATCGCAGGCCTGACGCGTCCTGGTTCAGCGTGGATGGGTTCGTGTCGGTCTCGTGCACGTCGAGGTGGTTCGTGCCGGGTTTCTCCGTTGCGCCCCGGGTTGCCGGCCATCCCGCGGCCGCGGTGAGCTTGGCGGCCAACAGCGCCATGTCGGGCGGACCCCCGGTGGGGCGGACGAAGAAGACGTCACGCACCTCCGGGCCGAGCGTGGCCACCCGGGCGCCTACGACCTCGAGCCCCTCGTCGGCCAGCACCCGGCCGAGCCGGTACAGCACGCCTGGCGCGTCGGGGCCGCGGACCTCGATGCGGGTCACCACCGGGCCGCGGTCGAAGGCGACCTCGGGCTCGGTGACCAGCCCCGGTCGAGGGCCTCGCGTCGCGCCGGTCTCGCGTCGCGCCACGAGGTCGTCCACGTCGACGTCGCCCATCGCGGCCCCGGCGAGCGCGTCAACGACCGTCGCTTCGTCTGGCATCCCCCCGCTCGGGTTACTGCCGACCACGAACCAGTCGAAGGCCAGACCGTCGCCACGCGTGAACGCCCGCGCTTCCAGCACGGCCAACCCATGGCCGGCGAGCGCGCCCGCAGCGTCGGCCATGAGCCCTTGCCGGTCGGGCGCCACCAGCGACACCGTTGACGTGTCCGGCGCGGGTCCCCGGCGGATGCCCACCCCCGCACCGCCGCCACGCGCGGCATACAGACGAGCGTGCGCGGCGACCTGCTCGGCCGAAGCGGCCAGCAGGTACCGCCGGGGCAGGCCGGCCAGCATCGGCTCGGGCTCGAGGTCGTCGTCGACGAGCAGGCGACGCGCCTCGGCGGCCACCGCCACGGGGTCGGTCAGCCTCGAGCCCGCCTCGTCGCGGTCGGCAAGGTGCGCGCGCACCCGCGCGTGCAGCTCGGCCAGCAACCCGTCCTTCCAGGGCGAGTGCGCGGCCGGCCCGGTCGCCCGGGCATCGGCGAGCGCCAGCAGGTAGAGCGCATCGACGGTCCCCACGTCGACGACCCGCGCGGCCACGGCGGCGATCTCGTCGTCGTCGTCGAGGTCGCGGCGCGACGACGTCTCGGGCAGCAACAGGTGCAGCCGGACCAACCGGGCGACGCGGTCCGCGCGCCGGTGGCCGAAGCCCATGCGCAGCAGCCACTCGCGCGCGACGTCCGCCCCGACGATCGAGTGGTCGCCGGCCATGGCCTTGCCGACGTCGTGCAGGAACGCCGCGAGCAGCAGCACCTCGGGCTCATCGAGGCGCTCGAACACCATGGCGTGACGCTCTTCGAGCGCGCCATCGACGACGCGCCCGAGCTCGGCCACGGTCTGGACGAGGTGCGTGTCCACGTCGAAGGTGTGAAACGGGTTGCGTTGCGGATGCCCACGCACGTCGGCCCAGCCCGGCAGGTACGTGGTCAGCAACCCGATCTGGTCGGCGTCGGCCAGGGCAGGAAGCGCGTCCGGGCCGCGCCGCAGCATGGCGATCAGGGCAAGGCGGCTGCGCTCGTCCCACGCCAGGGGGGAGCCGCGGGCGGCAAGCTCCCGCTCGAACGCCGCCGCTGTGCGACGACCGAGGTGCACCCCACGGGTTGCGGCGGCCGCGACCGTTCGCATGCCCAGCGAGGGGTCATCGGCCAACCGCCCGTCCTCTGCGACCTCGACCAGGCCGTCGACAAGCATCACGCTGTCGTCGATGAGCTCTGGGGGAGGATGGGCACGGCGCCGGCCGCCCCGCGCGTCGGCCAGCAGGCGAGGCCACGCACGGCGGTGCAGGTGGGCGATCCGGCGGCTGGCCAGCCCGACGTGGCGCAGCAGCGCGTCGCCGTCGCCCCACCCCAGCCGGGCGGCCACGTCGTCGTGCAAGTCGAGCCGCAGCGTGTCCACGGCCCGTCCCGGGGGGCAGCCCGCGCCGTGGTGCTGGTGCAAGGCGCAGCGCACCGTGAGGAGCAGCTCGAACGCGTCGCGCAACGCGGGCAGGTCTTGGGCGCCGAGGTAGCGCGCCCCCACGAGCGGGGCAAGGCCGCGCTCGGACAGGAGGCAGGCCGCGGCCCACTCCAGGCTCTGGCAGTCCCGGAGGCCGCCGGCGCCACGCTTGAGGTCAGGCTCGAGCATCCCCGGGCGGTCGCCCGCTAGAGCATGACGCTCCTGGTCGGCCGCGGCTAACTCGACGAGCAGGCGGGGCCCGTGACGGCGCAGCCAGCGGCCCCAACGGGCCCCCAGGTCGTCGAGCAGGCCCTGTTCACCGGCGACCAGCCGGCGCTCCATCAGCGCCGTCGCCGCTTCGATCCGGCCACCGCCGGCCTGCACCGCTTGCCGGGGCGTCTGCACCGCGTGTCCCACCGACAGGCCGGCGTCCCACAACGGGTAGCAGACCGCGCGTACCAGCCCTTCGAGGTCCGTGGTCGACCACCCGTCGTGGAGCAACAGCAGGTCGATGTCGGAGGACGCGCACAGCTCGGAGCGGGCGTAGCTGCCAAGTGCCACCACCGCGACCCCCGCGTGCGCGGGCGTCGCCGCTGCAACGACCGAATCGACGCGAGCAGTCCAGCCGCGGCACCACTGAGGGCCGGGCACCGCGTCGACCGTCGCCGGCGCGAGGCCACCGCCCAGGGTCGCGCCCCGCGGCTCCTCGCCGGCAGGGGCGGTCAGAGCGCCTCCGGCCCGTGCTCGCCGGTGCGGATCCGCACGACCTCGTCGAGGGGCATCACCGCGACCTTGCCGTCTCCGATCTTGCCGGTGCGCGCTGCCTTGGTGATCGCGTCGACGACTCCGTCGAGCTGCGCGTCGTCGACCATCACCTCGACGCGGCTCTTGGGCACGAAGTCGACTTGGTACTCGGCGCCCCGATACACCTCGGTGTGGCCGCGCTGGCGTCCGAAACCGCGCGCCTCGCTGACCGTCAGCCCTGCAACGCCGATGTCGCGCAGGGCCTCTTTGACCTCCTCGACCTTGAAGGGCTTGACGATGGCTACCACGAGCTTCATCCGCATTCCTTTCCGCAGGGACTCCCGGCGAGGGCTCGAGCATGCCGACCCGGGGTTTCCCCTCTGTCATGTTGCCGTTTCGGCGCCGTTACTTCTGCAGAGCGCGTGCCCTCACCCCAACACCCCTCGTCGGAACGCTTGGCTGATCAGCTCCGTCCGGTCGTGCACCCCGAACTTCTTGAACAGGTTCTCCACGTGCTTCTGCGCGGTCCGCACCGACACGTGCAACGCCCCAGCTAGCTCCCGGTTGCCGAGGCCTTGGGATACCAACTCCAGCACCTGCTGCTCGCGGGCGGTGACCTCGGCTGCCCCCGGGGGGACCCCACGAATGGCGTCATCGAGCAGCTTCGGGACGAACTCCTCACCGATGACGGTCTCACCAGCGACGCACTTGCGGATGCCGTCGGCCAGCGCGGTCCCCGAGGTGCTCTTCAGGAGGTATCCGTCAGCTCCGGCTGCCAGCGACTCGCGCAGGTTGCGCGACTCGTCGTGGACCGACAGCACGAGGATGCGCACCGTGCTGCCCGCCTTCCGCAGCCGCGTGGCCACCTCGATCCCCGAGCCGGCGCCAAGGCGCAGGTCGAGCAACACCAGGTCCGGGGCCACCCGCTGCACTTCGGTGACCGCAGCGTCCACGCCGCCGGCTTCCCCCACGACCTCGATGCCCTCGAAGCGACCGAGCAGGCTACGCAGCCCCTCACGAACCAGGTCGTGGTCGTCGACGAGGACGACCCGGATCGGGTCGGTGTCGGTCATGTGTCGCTCGCCGTGGCGCCTTCCGGAGAGCTCAGGGCGATCACGTAGTCGTCCACGTCCTCGTCCCACGACATGGACACCAGCCCGCGGGTGCGCGCGGCCTTGACGAACTGGAGGAACCCGCCGAAGCCGAACTCCTTCTCGCTGAATTCCGGGTCGCGCTTGCGCAACTGGTCCTTCAACCCCGACAGGGGCGGCGGGCCGGAGCTGCGCTCCAGGTCGCTGACCACGTCGGTCAGGAGGGCGAACGCGTGGTCCTCGCCACTGGATTCCTCGGGGAAGGCCACCTCGGGATCGCCCTTGGCGGGGCCGGGTTCGAGCTCGATGACCCTGCGGTCGGCCAGGTGTCGCAGCAGCTCACCAAAGGCGCGGAAGCCGTAGTCGGCCTCGTTGAACGTGGGGTCCTTGCGCAGCAGCGCACGCTTGAGGTTCGAGGCGAGCACCGCGCCGCCCGACGACCGCTGGAGCCCCGACAACGTCTGGGTGACGAGCTTGGTCAGCGGGGCCGGCTCGGTCGAGACGTGGAGCTCCTCGCCGTCCTCCCCTGATTGGGCGACTTCTGCGGCTTCGGTGTCGTGGCTGGCCGCAGACGGTGCCTCTTGCTCAGGGGATGAGCCCGGCTCGGCCCCGTCGGTGGGCTCTCCGTCGGAGGAGGGGCGACTCGTCGGCGCGGGTTCCGGCTTTGACTCTGGGGTCTTGGCGTCGTCCTTGCGTCCCCCGCGCCGGCGGCCCCCTCGACCCCCCCCTCGGCGCGGCGGGACATTGACCCCCTCGAGGCGCTCGTAGAACAGGAACTCGTCGCAGGCCGGGGGCAGCAGCGAGGACGTCGAGGCCTGCAGCCCGACGCCGATCACCCGCTTGTTGAGCTCGCGGAGCTTTCCCACCAGGGGGGTGAAGTCGCTGTCGCCGGTGCCGACCACGAACGTGGTGATGTAGGCCCGTTCGAAGGACAGCTCGATCGCGTCGACTGCCATCTTGATGTCCGCCGCGTTCTTGCGCACGGCTCCCATGCGCTGGGGGATCTCGATAAGCTCCACGTGCTGGGTGGTCAGCATGCGGCGGTCGTCGTCGAAGTAGGACCAGTCGGCGTAGGCCCGGCGGACCACCACCCGACCACGTTCGGCGAGCGCGTCGGCGAGGGGCTTGAGGTCGAAGCGGAGACCGTTCAGGTCCTCCCGGGCGCCGATCGCCAGGTTCTCGTAGTCCAGGAACAGCGCGATGCGCTCTTCATCGGTCGTCATGAGCGTGCAGCGTAGCCGATCAAGGACGCTACGCTGCCCTCGTGCACGCGGGGGCGTGGCCCAAGGGAAGAGGCGCACCGCTTAAAACGGTGGAGTTGTGGGTTCGAATCCCACCGTCCCCACAGCCTTGCTGCATGGCTCACCGTTCGTCCAAACCTGCACGCCATTCTACCGGGCAGATCGGCCTAATCCGCGCTAATCGGGCTTGATCGGGTGGTCTCGGCCGGTGGGGCTCGTGCTCGCCGCCGATCAAACCAGGAGGAATCGGGTGGTCTCGGCCGGTGGGGCTCGTGCTCGCCGCCGATCAAACCAGGAGGAATCGGGTGCGGCTGGTACATTTGCACGAGCGCTCGTGCAGATGTACCAGCCGCATCCCTTTTGTACCGTTACCTCTGCAGTCGGGCCGCTGATAACCCCTTCGAGTCAGGTCGAGCCCGGTCGAGCCCGAATATCCCGGCCCTGGTGTGTCGGCGATAGAGCACCGGGCCAACCCTGACCTGCAAAACGCCACCTCCGACCAAGCCACGAGCTGAGGACGCGACCGGCGCACAGCGCCCCCGCTTTCGTGGACAATCAGGAACCCTCGAGCTCGTCGAGGTCCTGCTCATCGGGCTCCAGGTCCTGGGGTGGTGGGTCCGGATCAAGGTCGTCAGGCGCAGGGTCGATGTCCTCTGGCGCCGGACGTTCGCCCAGCACGACCTCGAGGGTGCGCTCCTCACCGTCGCGGAGGACGTGCATCGTCAGTTCGTCACCCGGGGCGACTCGCCGCAGCAGCGCTAGGACGTCCGCGGGGTCGGCGACCTCGTCGTCCTCCACGCCGACGATGACGTCGCCGGGCTGCACGCCGGCCTGGTCGGCCGGACCGTCGGGTTCGACCTCGACCACGACGCCGCCTTGGTCGGCGGCGACGTCGAGTTGCTCGCTGACCGCCGGGCTCATCGGGACCATCTGCACACCCAGGTAGGCGTGTTCGACCTCTCCGACGTCCAAGAGCTGCTCGACCACGTCGACGACCGTCCGGGACGGGATCGCAAAGCCGATCGACACCGCGCGCATCTCGGGAGGGATGAACGCGACGTTGACGCCGACGACCTCGCCGGTTTCGTCGACGAGCGCTCCCCCGGAGCTGCCCGGAGAGAGGGCGGCGTCGGTCTGGATCAGGCCCACAAGGGCCGGGATCCCGGCTTGGGCAGCCCCCGGAATCGACCGGTCCAACCCCGAGACCACGCCGGCGGTCACAGTGTTCTCCAGGCCGAGCGGTGACCCGATCGCCACGGCGGCTGCTCCCACGTCAGGCAAGGCCTCGTCGAATGACGCAGCGGGCAAGTCGCCGTCGGCGTCGACCTGCAGCAAGGCGATGTCGCTGAGCTCGTCGGAGGCCACGACCTCGGCGTCAAGGCGTTGGCCGTCAGCCAGCGCGACGCTGATGTCGTCGCCGCCATCGACCAGGACGTGGGTGTTGGTCACGATCAGGCCGTCTGGGTCGTAGATCACGCCGCTGCCCTGCCCCGGCGGCACGAGGACCGACACGACCGTGGGCGCCACCTCGTCCACCAGCTGGGCTACGCCGGCCAGCTCGGAGCCGGGGTCGTCGGCAAGGTCGTCGTCGGGCTCGGGCTCGGCGGGGTCGTCGGCAAGGTCGTCGTCGGGCTCGGGCTCGGCGGGGTCGTCGGGCTCGCAGGCACCGAGCAGCAGCGCGAGCACCATGCCGAAAACGGCGATCAGCAGTGGCCGGTGCGGCGCTGGGGTGTGACTTGGATCCATGACCTCGCCAGTACCCAGTGTGGGGTGGCATACGCACGAACTCGGGCGCAAAGCCGACGAGCTCGACGCCGCCCTGTCACCGCGCAAACGCGAACGTAGCCACCCCGATCGCCACAAACGCCAGCGACCAGCTGACCAGCGATCCGACGAGCAGGTACTCGCTCATCAGCTCGGGCCGAGGCGAGTGCACGCTGTCGTCTCGATCCTGGCTCGTCGTTGTCCACTGCTCGTTGCCGGCGCTGCGGTGGCGCAGCTCGCTGTACCGCAGGAGGCTCTTCGCGGTGACGACGAGTCCGGCGGCGATCAGCTGCCCGCTGAGCCCCAGGCCGAAGATCAACAGCCGCTCGAGTGGGCCGATGACCCGCCCGCCCCGGAGCTGGTTGCCGATCGGCAGGAGGTCCTGGCCGACCTGGTTCAACACCACGCGCACGACCCGGTTGGCTGTCGAGACCAGCAACAGCGCCAGCCCGGCCCCAAGCGCGACCGCGTCGACGTCGGCAGGCAGAACCGGCGAGTGCGCCAGCAGCCGCCCGACCCCGGTGTCCTCGGTCGGCCACGCCCCACCGAGCACCAGCAACGCCCCGAACCCCACCGTCAGGGACGTAAGCGCCGCCTTCTCCCGTGCGGCCTGCCACAGCCACAGCCACAGCGCTGCCGACGTGCCGGTGACCAAGGTCAACCAGAGCAGCCCGGTCAGGCTGATGCCGATGGCCGCGCCCACGACCGGTACCGCAACGAGCACCGCCGTGATCGCTGCGCCCAGTCGCCAGGGCTGGCTGCCCGCACGATCGGACGGTGCGACCAGGTCCCCCAACCCGACCGCGATGGCCCACACGCCCAGCGCCGCCATCAGCGGCCCGGCCTGCGCGTGGCAAAGGGCAGCGCGATCAAGCGGATTCCTCCAGCAGTCGCCACGTTCGCAGCAGTGCGTAGCCGCCGTTGCTGCGCAGTCGCCGGGATGCCGCCTGCTGGCTGATGCCGACCTGCTGTGCGGCCATGGTCGCGGTTGCACCCTCCAGCAGCGCCCGTACCAAGCCAACATCGCGAGCGTCGAGCCGGGCGAGGATGTGGTCGCGGCACAACAGCAACGCCTGGAGCGCGTCGTCCACCGCGACGACAGGCGCGCAGGCCGCGCCCGCCCCGGCGGGAGCCTCCGAGCGGGCTGCGCCGAACCGAACCTCGGTGCGCCAGCCGTGTGGCGTGCCCGCCGCCGACTCGTGGTGTTCGACAGACTCGAGCGCCTCGCGCGCGGCCCACCACGCCGGCCCGTCCTGTTCGTACGGCGTGCGTTCGGCGCTCCACCGCGTGAACGCCCCCCATCCCACCCCGAACCGGACATCGACGACGTCGTGCAGGAGGAGTCGCACCAGCAAGGTCGCGTTGAGCGCCGAGCCCAACGACTGGTACACGCCTTGGAACTCGTCACCGATCGTGACCTGCAGTGGCTGGAGGCCGGGCACGCGCTCGCCTGTCCGGGCCAAGGCGTCGTCGAGCCGGTCGAACAGGTCCTCGCCAGCCTCACGGGAGCCGACGACGTCGCCGATCACGGCCGCATAGCCGGCCTGCGCCGCGGCTGGTTCGACTTCCGGAGCCGTACCGTTCGGTTGACCCATATCCACAACCCTACTGGTTGTACCGGGCGGGAACAACATCTTGTGTTGTATCAAGCCCGAACAACGGAAGAGTTTGTGGGACGAGGAATCAATGCTCGCTGTTGTGCGCGTCGGTGTCCGACGCGGAGCTCTCCAGCTCGTAACGC
>SLAO01000182.1 GCA_007126835.1 Nitriliruptorales bacterium
GACCATGAGCCCCGTGTCCGGGCTGCTGGCAGCCCTCGACGGGGCCCGCAGCGCCGCGCGGCTCCGGCAGACTGCCGGGGACCTGGCCGCTTCGGCCGACGACCCCCGCGTGACGTTCGCATGCCGGGCGGTCGCGGCCAGGGCGGACCGGCGCCTGCGTACAGCCAACCGGCGGGCGAGGCGGCGCTGGCTCGCGCTGGACGCTCGTGCCCTCGCGGGGCCCGCGGCGTGAGCAGACGTCCGCGCCCGGCCGTCCGCGCTACTCCGTGCGGATGTCCCCGCCCATAGCGTGCGTGCCGCCGTCGCAGTGGATGATCTCGCCGGTGACGGCGGGCATCCAGTCCGACAGCAGGCAGCAGACCACCCTGGCCACCGGCTCGGGGTCGCTGAAATCCCAGCCGAGCGGGGCGCGACGGTGCCACCCTGCGAAGGCGTCGAAGCCCTGGATCGACTTTGCCGCCACCGTCTTGAGCGGCCCCGCCGCCACGAGGTTCACCCGGGTCTGCTGCTGTGCTCCTAAGTCGCGCGCCAGGTACCGGCAGGCGGACTCCAGCCCGGCCTTGGCCACGCCCATCCAGTCGTAGGCAGGCCAGGCCACCTGCGCGTCGAAGTCCAGGCCCACGATCGACCCACCGCCGGCCTTGGCCAGCAGCGGTGCGGTCGCTCGTGCCAGCGCCGGCAGCGAGTAGGTCGAGATCTGCAGCGCGGTGGCGACGTCCTCCCACGGCGCGTCCAGAAACCCCCCGTCAAGCGTGGATGGCGGCGCGAACCCGATCGCATGGACGACCCCGTCGAGCGCGCCCCATCGAGCGTCGAGCTCGCCCGACAGCCGCTCGAAGTGCTCGGGGACGCTGACGTCGAGCTCGAGGACGTCGGGCGGGTCCGGCAGCCGGCCCGCGACGCGCTCGGTGATGCGCAGACCGCGGCCGAACCCCGTCAGGACGACCTCGGCGCCCTGCTCCTGGGCGTGGCGGGCGACGCCGAACGCGATCGACGCCTCGGTCAGCACGCCCGTGACGAGCAGGCGCTTGCCTTCTAGCAGCACGCGATGCCTCCTAGTGTGCGTGGGGGTGCGTGGGGGTCCCAGACGGTACCCCCGCGGGGCCTGCGCGCGCGAACGGGCACCGCTGGGGCCGCGGCACCCGGCCACGCGGTCATCGCGCGCAGCCGCGAGCCGCTACGGGGCGGTCAGCACCAGCACCGCGTTTTGGCCCCCGAAGCCGAACGAGTTCGACATCGCCACCTCGACGCGTTGCTCACGCGGCGCCTTCGAGACGACGTCGAGACCGATCTCGGGGTCCTGCGATTCGAGGTTGGCCGTCGGCGGGACCAGGCCATGCTGGATCGTCAACGCGCTGAACGCCGCTTCGATCGCGCCTGCCGCGCCGAGGGAGTGCCCGGTGACGCCCTTGGTCGACGTGACGCTGAACTCCCCGCCGCAGACCCGTTGCAGCGTGCGAGCCTCGGACACGTCGTTGAGCGGCGTCGACGTCCCGTGGGCGTTGACGTGGTCGACGTCGTCGGGCCCCACCCCGGCGTCGGCGAGCGCCGCCCGGATCGCGCGTTCGGCACCGCCACCCTCGGGGTCGGGGGCGGTGATGTGGTGACCGTCGGCGCTGGCGCCGTACCCGGCGACCATCGCTCGTCGGTGCGCTCCCCTCGCCCGGGCGTCCTCGTCGCGTTCGAGCACGACGATGCCGCAGGCCTCGGCGGCCACGAACCCGTCGCGGTCGACGTCGAAGGGCCGGGACGCGATCTCGGGCTCGTCCAAGCGAGTCGACAGCGCCCCCATCTGGGCGAAACCGGTGATCGACAGCGGGGTCAGCCCGGCCTCCGTGCCCCCGGCCAGCACCACGTCGCAGGCCCCTGATCGCAGCAGGTCCCGCGCGGTGCCGATGGCGGTGGCGCCCGAAGCGCACGCCGTGGCCGTCACGAGGTTCGGCCCGGTGCAGCCCATGTCCATGGCGACCTGGCCGGCCACCATGTTCGGGATCAGCATCGGGATGAGCATGGCGCTGACCCGTTCGGGGCCCTGCTCGAGCATACGCTGATGCTGAGTCTCCCAAGTCAGGGTTCCGCCCAGCCCACAACCGATCACCACACCGACCCGCGGTCCGTCCCAGGTCTCGGGGTCGAGCCCGGCGTCGGTGACGGCCTGGCGCGCAGTCCAGGACGCGTACTGCACGAACGGGTCGAGCCGGCGCGCAGCCTTGCGACCCAGCATCTGGGTCGCGTCGAACCCGGGGATCCGGCACGAGATGTCGACCGGCAGTCCCTCCAGGTTCGGGTCGGTTGACGCGGGCGACACGCCCGCGAGGAGACCCTCCCAGCTCGAATCGACGCCAAGCCCTGCGGGGGTCGCGAGGCCAAGGCCAGTGATGGCGACGTGCGATGTGCTCACGCGGATGCGCCCTTTTCCTCGAGTAGCTTCACGGTGTCCGACAGCGTCTCAAGCTGCTCGGCCTCCTCGTCGGAGATGCGGACGCCAAGCTCCTCCTCGGCGGCCAACGCGAACTCGACGAGATCGAGGCTGTCGAGGTCGAGGTCTTCGAACGACGCCTCGGGCGTCACCTCGCTCTCCTCGACGCCGAACTTGTCGACGAGTACGCCCTTTACCTTCTCGTAGATCGGGTTCATGCGCTCCGCGCCTCCTGGTCGTCGTGTAAGTCGAACGTGGCGTGCGCCCGGCAGCCTACGCGCCGTCGGGCTATCCGGGGGGTAGGGACGGCCAGCGCACCACGGTAGATCCCCAGGTCATACCGGCGCCGAACGCGGTCAGCAGCACTTGCTCACCGGGTTCGAGGTCGGCGTCGGCCAGCGCCAGCGGGATCGACGCCGCCGAGGTGTTGCCGTAGCGGGCGACGTTGACAAAGCGCCGCTCGGGCGCCACTCCGAGCCGATCGGCCACGGCGTCGAGGATCCGAGCGTTTGCTTGGTGGCCCACCAGTCGGTCCACGTCGGCGACGGTCAGCCCTGCCCGGTCGAGCACCTTCTGCGAGGAGGCCACCATCCGGCGCACCGCCTGGCGGTAGACCTCGCGGCCGTCCATCTGCAGGAACGTGTCGCGTGCAGCGATCGCGTCCGGGTCGGCAGGTCGACGCGAGCCCCCCGCCGGCACGCACAGCAGATCCGACGCGTCACCGTCGCTGCCCAGGTCGAACGGACCCACGGCTCCTTGGTCCCCCTCGGCGCCGCGGCTCAGGAGCACCGCTCCCGCACCGTCGCCGAAGAGCACCGCGGTGCTGCGGTCGGAGAAGTCGGTGATGCGCGACATCGTCTCCGCGCCAACGAGCAGCACGCGATCGGCGATGTCACCGGCGATCAACCCAGCGGCGACCGCCAGCCCGTAGACGAAGCCGGTGCATGCGGCGTTGACGTCAAAGGCGTTGACGGTGCCAAGACCCAGCCGGGCAGCGACCTCTGGCCCGACACCTGGCAGCGACCGATCCGGTGTGCTCGTGGCGATCACCACGGCGTCGGCCTGTTCCCCGGCGGCCTTCAGCGCCTCCGCGCCCGCCTCGACCGCGAGGTCAGCCGTCGCGGTTCCCACCTCCGCGATGCGCCGCTCGGCGATGCCGGTGCGGGTGCGGACCCATTCGTCCGTCGTGTCCAACGTCGCGGCCAGCTCGGCGTTGGTGACGACCCGGTCGGGCACGGCGGTGCCGAGCCCGCGGATGACGGCGCTCATGCGGCGGCCTCGCAACCGGGTGCGCGTGCCCCTGCGGGGGCACCGGCACGTACCATGAGGAGGGCCGGATCATCGGGCATGCAAGCACCTCGAAACTGGCGCGACTGGCGCGGGTGAACGCGGGCAAGGTGGCAGGGCGTGAGGCAACCCTACTGACACTGACATCAATGTCAACCATCCCGGCCCGCCGGCGGCCGCCTCCGCGGTGATTCTGCTCCGCGCGCCTGCCCGGCTGGACACCCTCGACGAGCCCGCCCGACACCTCCCGGGTCCGGACCGCGTGTGGGCGTTCTCTCCATGACCCCGAGGGGTGAACGTGCACCGACACTCGAAACGGGGACGCTGACCGGTCCGAGGGCATGACCTTTTCGAGAACTGGGGGCGCACGGTCGGGCCCGGGTCGGCGGCACGGCTACCATCGCACGCCAGTGCCCACACTCGCCCCCGCCCCAAGGACGCCTTGATGACCCCCGCACAGCTGGCTGCCGAGCTGACCGACGTCAGCGAGGCGCTCACCAACCGGATGGGAACCCACCGGGTCGACCTCGAGAACCTCGTGCGCATCCCGAGCGTCAGCGCCCCGGGCTTCGACCCAGCCGAGGTGCGACGCAGCGCCGAGGCGGTGGCCGACCTGCTGCGCAATCGCCGGTTTTCGCGGGTGCAGCTACTGGAGGTCGACGGCGCGCATCCCGCGGTGTACGGCGAGCGACTCGACGCAGGCCCCCACGCGCCCACGGTGTTGTGCTACGCCCACCACGACGTGCAGCCACCCGGCGACGCCGCCGCCTGGCAGTCGCCCCCGTTCTCCCCCACCGAACGCGACGGCCGCCTGTACGGCCGGGGCACTGCTGACGACAAAGGCGGTGTCGTGTGCCTGGTCGCCGCAGTCGACGCGTGGCTGGCGGCCAGGGGCGCGCCCCCGGTCAACGTCAAGGTGTTCGTCGAAGGCGAGGAGGAGACGGGCAGCCCGAACCTCCAGGCGTTCCTGACGACGCACCGCAGCCTGCTCGACGCCGACGTCGTGGTGCTGTGCGACGCGGCGAACTGGCAACCCGGGGTCGGCACGCTGACTTACCTGCTGCGCGGCCTGGTCGACGCCGAGGTCACGCTGCGCGCCACCGACCACGCGCTGCACTCGGGCATGTACGGCGGGCCGGTGCCCGACCCGGTGACCGGCCTCGCCAAGCTGCTCGGCGGACTGGTGGACGACCACGGCGAGGTCGCTGTGCCAGGCTTCAGCGACGACGTGCGCGAACCCACCGCGGCTGAGCGCCAGCGCATCGCCGCTCTCGACTTCGACGAGGACGCGTTTCGTGCCGACGCCGGCCTCCGCGACGGGGTGCCGCTGGCCGGCGATCCCGCACGCCACCCCCTCGAGCGCCTGTGGAACCGTCCAGCGCTGGCCACGATCGGGATCGACGCGCCGTCCGTGGCGGCCTCGTCGAACACGTTGCAGCCGGAGGCGCGAGCCCGGGTCAGCGCCCGCCTGGCGCCGGGCCAGGACCCCAAGCGCGCTTTGGATCTGCTGTGCCACCACCTCGCGACCCAGGCGCCGTGGGGCCTGGAAGCCGATGTGGTTCCCGGCGCGGCTGCTCCGGCGTTCGTGGCCGATCCCGGGCATCAGGCGTTCGAAGCGGCGGAGGTGGCCTTGGAAGCGGCCTACGGCAGACCTGCCGCGATCGCCGGGGTGGGCGGGTCGATCCCGTTCGTGGACGCGATCGTCAACGCCTGCGCCGCCGCGGACGGCACGCCGGCTCCCGCGCTGCTGACGGCGGTCGCCGACCCCGATACCCGCGCCCACGGCATCGACGAATCGATGCCGCTCGACGACTGGCACCGAGCGTGCCTGGCCCACGCCTACCTGCTGGGCTCCTTGGCCAGGACCGAGTTGTCGTGAGCGCACGTTCGGAACGCGACGCGGCGTACTTCACGCTGCTGCGCGCGCGGGAGGAGCATGCTGACCTGCTGACCTACCGCGAGCTCCTCGACGAGGAGCTGCGGCGCCTCGACGGCTTCGTCGCAGACACCCGAGCCATGAGTGAGCGCCTGCCGGCTCGCCTGCGCAAGCCGGTCGAGCAGACGACCAGGCAGATGCTCGAAGCCGTCGGGCGGCGACGCAGCGTGGTCGAGGACGAGCGCCGCAAGGTCGAGCAACGCCTCGTCGACGCGCAGGACTTCGTCGAGGAGTGCGAAGCCGACGTGGCGCGCCTGCGAGGCTGAACGCTGGGGGTGCGTGGCTGCCCGGACAGCGGGCCTAGCGCGTCAACAAGTCCCGCATGTCGCCGTGCACACGCTGATTGGACGAAAGCAGGCTCCCGTCCCCGGTCAGGACGTCTTGCCCCTCCCATGTGGTGCACGTCCCTCCGGCTTCTGGCACCAGGCACGCCAGCGCAGCGATGTCCCACACCGAAAGGTCGCGCTCGAACGCGGCCTCGGCCATCCCGCCGGCGACCAGCAGGTGCATCCAGAAGTCGCCGAACCCTCGCGTCCGCTCAGTGGCGTCGCTGATGCGCCCTAGGCGCTCCCAGTGCTCGGGCGCCTCGCGGAACCACTCCAGCCCACCGTGGCACACCAAGGAGTCGCGGAGGTCGTCGATCGCGCTGACCCCGACGGGCACGCCGTTGCGACGCGCGCCTACGCCGGCAGCCGCGTCCCAGCGCTCTGCCATCGCCGGTGCGCTGACCACGCCCACCACCGCCCGGCCTTCCACGACCAGCGCGATCAGCGTGGCGAACACCGGGATCCCGCGCATGAAGTTGCGCGTGCCGTCGATCGGGTCGATCACCCACGTGGGCCGCGCCGGGTCGATGGCGCCGCCTTCCTCCTCGCCCAGGACGGCGTGCTCGGCGAACTCGGCCGAAAGACGCCGGCGCAGGGTCGCTTCGATCGCACGATCCGCCTCGGTCACGGGTGACCCGTCGGGTTTGGCCACCGAGGCCACAGGGCCCCCGAACCGCGCCAGCGCCAGCGGGTCGGCGAGGTCGGCAAGGTCGAGGGCCGCGTCGCGCAGATCCTCCATCGACGGCAAGGCGCTCGAGCTCATCTCGCCGCCTGGGCGGCACGGACCCACAGGGGCACCGGCACCGTCTAGATGTCCTCGACCACGTCAGCGAAGCGCAGGACCAGGTCGTTTGGCTGGACGGTCAGGCTGACCTCGTCCCGCGGGGCCCAC